>JBGUIG010000080.1:0-62891 GCA_045112795.1 Anaerovoracaceae bacterium
CAATACTGTTAGTAAACATCCGTTATGAAGTGGTATAATAGCTGTGCAGTGCGGCGGGTGAAGGTTATCTGCCATCAGCCGGAAGCCGGGCTGCTTTTCGCATGTGAGGGGTGTTGGGCAAAATTATTCAGAAATCGAGGTACCCATATCATGTTTATGGAAGAAAAGGATGATAACGAAAAATACGAAGTAAGGCATAAATTGTTTGCGCAGATTCTTAAGGAAGAACTGCTTCCTGCAATGGGATGCACTGAACCAATCGCTATTGCGTATGCGGCTGCCGTTGCTGCCAAAACTCTCGGTCAGCGCCCGGAAGGGATGATTATCGAGGTAAGCGGCAACATCATCAAGAACGTCAAGAGCGTTGTTGTTCCGCATACCGGCGGACTCAGAGGAATTCCGGCTGCGGCTGCTGCAGGTGCTGTTGCAGGCGACGCTGATGCTGAACTCGAGGTCATATCAAATGTTACAGCTGAGCAGATCGCGGAGATGAAGGCATATCTGGAAACTGCGCCGATCGAGGTCCGCCATGTTGACAACGGTCACATCTTCGACATCATCATCAATGCTTATGCAGGAAATGACAATGTTCGTGTAAGAATCGTTGACTATCACACTAACATCGTGCTGATCAAGAAGAACGATGACATTCTGCTCGAGCATGCGATAGTCGAACAGACCGACGGACTGACCGACAGAAGCATCCTGTCAATCAGAAGAATCGTAAAATACGCTGACGCAGCAGATCTTGACGAAGTACGTGAGACACTCGAACGCCAGATCAGCTACAACATGGCTATCGCTACAGAGGGCCTGCGCGGGGACTACGGTGCAAATATCGGATCCGTACTGCTTGCCGGCCATCCGGATGACATTACATACAGAATGAGAGCTTATGCAGCAGCTGCCAGCGATGCACGTATGAATGGATGTGAACTGCCGGTTGTAATTAACTCAGGAAGCGGCAACCAGGGTATCACTGCAAGTGTACCTGTAATCGTATACGCGCGCTGCAACAACAAGACACATGAAGAACTGCTGAGAGCGCTTCTCGTTTCCAATCTTGTAACTATTCACCTCAAGACCGGAATCGGCAGACTGTCCGCTTACTGCGGAGCTGTAAGCGCCGGCTGCGGAGCAGGTGCCGGAATTGCGTATCTGCAGGGCGGCGGCATCGAAGCTGTTGCTCATACAGTTGTCAACGCACTTGCAATTGATTCAGGTATTGTATGCGACGGAGCCAAAGCGAGCTGCGCTGCCAAGATTGCTTCTGCGGTTGACGCGGGCCTGATGGGAATCTCAATGTACAACCAGGGAGATCAGTTCTTCGGCGGTGACGGTATCGTAAAGCGTGGAGTAGAAAAGACAATCGACACCGTAGGAAAACTCGCAAGAAGAGGAATGAAGGAGACAGACGAAGAAATCATCCGCTTGATGCTTGAAGACTGATAAGCTTCAGAAAACTGCATATAGATCAGTAATCGCAATATGTCTTGAGATTACATAAAAAATGCGCCCCGGGCGGTTCTGCTTCCGCAGAACTGTCCGGGGCTTTAGCAAAGGTGAAAGGTATGTTAAACAAGCACCTTGGACAGGAAGTCCTGTGTTCTCTCCATCTGAGGGTTGCTGAGAACTTCTTCAGGAGTACCCTGTTCAACGATGTATCCGCCATCCATGAAGATAACTTTGTCTGCTACTTCCTTGGCGAATCCCATCTCGTGCGTTACTACAACCATTGTCATTCCTTCTTTGGCGAGGTCCTTCATAACATCAAGAACCTCTCCGACCATCTCAGGGTCGAGTGCGGAGGTAGGCTCGTCAAAGAGCATAACCTCAGGATCCATAGCCAGCGCTCTTGCGATTGCGACACGCTGCTGCTGGCCGCCCGAGAGATTCCTCGGGAACTGGTCCGCCTTTTCGGCAAGACCTACGCGGGCGAGGAGCTTCATTGCTTTGTCCTCTGCCTGCTTCTTATCTTCCTTCTTGACATTGACCGGTCCGCATGTCAGATTGTCCAGTACCGACATGTGAGGGAAGAGGTTGAATGACTGGAAAACCATTCCCATCTTGGTTCTGATTCTGTCGAGATTTTCGCCGGTAATCAGCTCGCCGTCGATGTAAATCTCTCCGCCTGTCGGCTCCTCGAGCCTGTTGATGCAGCGGAGCATTGTCGATTTACCCGAACCCGATGGTCCAACTATGCAGAGTACTTCACCTTCCTCAACATTCTGATCGATGCCTTTAAGCACCTCAAGATCGCCGAAGCTTTTCTTGAGACCTTTGATTTCTATCATGCTCATGCGGCAGCCTCCCTTCTTGCAACTTTGCGCTCATATCCGTTGATGAGCTTGGAGAGAGGGATGGTCAGCAGCATATATGCGAGTGCTACGCCGATGTATGCAGGGAAAGTTTCAAATGATGAAGCGTTCCACAGCTGTCCGCGGCGGAGTATTTCGATTACACCTACATAACCGAGTACCGATGTTTCCTTGATGAGTGTTACAAATTCGTTTGCGAATGCCGGCAGGATTACACGGATAGCCTGAGGGATGATGATCAGTCTCATTGCCATGCCGTGGCTCATGCCGAGAGATCTTGCAGCTTCCATCTGACCTTTGTCGATAGCCTGGATACCGGATCTGATTACTTCGGACATGTATGCTGCTGAATTCAGTCCGCAGACCATTACAGCCGGGATTACAAGGTTAGGCCATTTGAATGATGATCCCCATGACTGAAGCAGCCAAGGAACACCATATGCCATGATCAGGGCCTGCACCAGCATTGGTGTGCCTCTGACGATATCTACGTATACTTTTGCGATCGCGCGCAGGACGACTTTCTTGCTCTGTGAACACAGTGCAAGGAGCAGCCCGAGAGCTGCCCCCAGTACAATTGCAATCAGACTTACCCATACAGTGGTCGGAATGCCCTTGCAGGCGATCAGGAATCCTTTAAGATAAACTCCCATTATTATTTCCTTTCACTTGCTTTGTTGAGGGGGGTCATAAGAAATCTTCCCATACGTCCTACGGACCAATGGGCCCCTTCTTATGACTGTCATAAGAAATCTTCCCATAAGTGCTGGCGCACACACGGGCCCCTTCTTATGACTTAATTAAACCACTTAGCTACGAGTTCGTCGTATGTTCCGTTTTTCTTGAGTTCTGCGAGACCTGCGTTGAGCTTGTCGAGGAGCTCTGTGTTGCCTTTCTTAACAGCGAAAGCGAACTCTTCGTGGTCACCGAACTTGTCGCCTACGAACTTAGCGATGTCGCTGTGCTGGTTCAGATAAGCTTCTCCTACAGGCATGTCTACAACTACGCCCTGAACGTCGCCGTTCTGCAGCTGCATGTAGCAGTCTGTCCACTGGTTGAGAACGATAGCGTCAGCGATTTTGCCTTCATCCTTCATAGTCTGAACCATGTCGCCGCCTGTTGTTCCGATCTGGCTTGCGAGCTTCATGTCGGAAGTAACAGCGTCGATTCCAGTGAGATCGGAATCAGACTTAACGAGGAGCATCAGGTCACTTTCAAAATATGTTTCGCCGAAATCAACTTTCTCTGCACGGTCACCGGCAAGCTTGTTCATTCCGGCGCAGATGATGTCGCCCTGGTCAGACTGGAGAGCAGGGATGAGTGAGTCGAATTCCATGTTTACAAACTCGATCTGAAGTCCCTGGCTTTCAGCGATAGCGTTCATCATATCAACGTCAAAGCCTACGATTTCCTCATTACCGTCTTCTGTAAATTCGAACGGTGCGAATGTTGCCTCTGTTACGACCTTGAGTACCTGAGCCTCTTCACCGCCTTCACTTGCTTCTTCGCTGCTGCCGGATCCGCCGCATGCAGCAAGTGCAAATACCATCATGATTCCAAGTGCGAGTACGAATAATTTCTTGATTTCCTTCTTCATAATTACTAACTTACCTTTCTTCCTTTGCTTTTTTTCTTCCTTTGCTTTCGTCAGAATGCATTTTTATTAATTAAAATGCATAAATAGTTAACGACAATCTCGATTATACTAATATTTATTCACAAGTCAACATTAATATTCATTTTTGCAGCGGCAATTGTGTATTTTCGCAAAAACATTGAAATAACAAGCAAAACAGGCGTTTTGCACGAAGAAAAACGCCCGGGAAAATGACATTTCGCATTCCCGGGCAACACGTATGCATACCGAATTATGTATATTTTTACATTCTGATGTATATGAAAGAGTATTATTCCGACTCAGACGGAACTATTACGTCCTTCCAGAATTTGTACTCGAAATACCATATTGAGAAGGTCAGAGCAACGGATACTGCTATGTTCACATACGGGTGTCTGTAGAATACAGCCATCAGGATGATGAACACGACCAGAGTGATGCCAAATGATTTGAACGACAGCATTTCGCCGCAATAGCACTTTGTAAATGGCGCCAGCATAAAAATGAAAACGTAATACAGAACGAAAGAAGCAGTAAGATATATCATCTTAGGAATCAGCGCTACTTCAGGTTCCGGCATGAATTCAAGCGCAAGTGTCAGATTGCTCAGCGCAAAGATTATGAAAATGTGGATTATCATGTATGAATTGCCGCTTATCGACATTTCGCGGTCAAGGATGTGATCATACATAAAACCATAGCTCATAAACAGACCGACAACAATCAGGAAAGCGCAAAGCGACAGATAGATCCGTATCGGTGTGATGTCTCCGCTGAAGTAAGTGCTTATCGTTATGATCATTTCACCGAAAGAAAACACGACATACAGCATGACTCGCTCGGTCAGGTGAGGGAAGTCGACAGCAACCAGGTCTAGTTTCTTGCGCTGCAGGACCGTTGCCGCTATTCCGAACAGCATCGCAAGCGGAGTGAGAGGAAGCTTTGTATAATAGTAGACAACCATCATGATGGCGATAATTGCAACCATTAAGGACATGACGCGGATGAACAGCATCATGTTGGCTTTCTCCCACGGAGTATTGTACTCAGGGCGTTTGAGCTTGAGATAATACTGAACTATCAGATTCACGAGGATCAGCATCCACGCAATGTTGTATTTGAAGAAATGATTCTGCCAGTTCAGGTTAGTGCCGTCAGCCATGAAGAAGAGGAGATACATATTAATGAAGAGTCCGATGTACTCAGAGAAATCATTGCTGCCGTACCTGTTAATAAACAGAGTGGTCATGTACCAGATCTGAATTGTGATAAGTGTGACCGTCACATAGGTGAGATATTGGGAAGCATAAATGAAGTCTCCCGACATGTGAGCAACCAGCGAATTGTTGCGTCCGATCAGATATACGAAGATGAGGTCGTATATGAGCTCAATGTATTCAACTTTTTTCTCTTCTTTCTTCAGAAAATCAAACACTTTACTTGGTCTCCATTTCCGGTTGATGCGATGCCCTAATTATATAGGAAACACGAGGAAAAGTAACACTTTAAAATTAAGATATAATTAAGGAACATCATCTGTACAGATGTGGTAAAATCACAAGTGGAGAAAAGGAGGGGATCATGAGCAGAAATCTGGTTATATATTATTCGCGGCGAGGACAGAATTATCTCGGCGGAGATATTGTTGAACTTGAGAAGGGCAATGCTGAGCAGATCGCAGAATTCATCAGCGAAGCAACCGGCGCAGATGTTTTCGAGGTGCACACTGTCAAACAGTATCCCGAAGACTACATTAAATGTACCGAGGTCGCTCAGGAAGAGCTGAAAATGAACGAACGTCCACGTCTCAGAGAATATCTGACAGACGTTGACGTATATGACAATATATTTATTGTAGGACCATGCTGGTGGGGAACCTACCCGATGGCCATGTTCAGCCAGCTTGAAGAACTAAATTTCAAGGGCAAAAAGGTCCTTCCCGTGATGACTCACGAAGGGTCAGGACTCGGGTCGTGCGAACGCGACCTCAAGCGCACATGCAAAGGCGCCAAAATCAAAAAAGGTCTTGCTGTCCAGGGCAGCGCGGTTGCTGCATCGAAGCAGGCCATCGCAGACTGGGCAGTCAAAAATTCAAAATAATGCAAATTACTCAAGGAGGTATTAATAAATGAGTCAGATTATTACAGGTATTATCATTCTTCTTGTGGTCTACCTGATTCTGTCGAACATCAGAATTGTTCCGCAGGAGCACGCGTATATCATTGAGAGACTCGGTAAATTCAAATCAGTATGGTATGCAGGACTTCATCTCAAGATCCCGTTTATCGACAGGATAGTAAACAAGATCTCCCTCAAGGAGCAGGTCTTCGACTTCCCGCCGCAGCCGGTAATCACCAAGGATAACGTATCAGTCAAAGTAGACTCCGTTGTTTTCTCCAAGGTTTTCGATCCTCAGAAGTATACATACGGAGTAGAAAATCCTATAGCCGGTCTTCAGAATCTGTCAGCTACTACACTCAGAAGCATCATCGGCGGAATGGAACTCGATACCACACTGTCAAGTCGTGAGACGATCAATGCACAGATGGAAGCTATCCTCGATGAGGCTACAGATCCATGGGGCATCAAGGTCAACAGAGTCGAGCTGAAGAACATCGATCCGCCTCGCGAGATCGAAGAAGTCATGACCAAGCAGATGAGAGCTGAGCGTGAGAGACGTCAGACCGTCCTCGAAGCTCAGGCACATCAGGAATCTGTAGTATCCAGAGCAGAGGGTGACAAGAGGGCTAAGGTTCTCGCTGCTGAGGCTGAAAGAGAAGCCAAGATCGCACTGGCTCAGGGTGAAGCTGAATCCATCAGACTCGTATATGAGGCTCAGGCTCAGGGTCTTGAGAAACTGAGAGAAGCTCACATTGACGAAAGCGTTCTCAGGCTCAAAGGACTCGAGGCATTAAGAGACGTAGCAGACGGAAGAGCAACGAAGATATACATGCCGACAGACATTAGCAAAGTAGTATCAACACTCGGCGTAGTATCTGAATCACTGGGTATAGGCGATTCGACACCGGTTGACACAAGTGCAAAGCCAGCCAGAACACCGGAGACAGATCCTTGCCTTCATGAAGAAACAAGCAATGAGGGCAGAAAGGCAGTTGACACAGGAAACGCAATCAAAGTTGACCTCGAAAGCCGCCGCAGGGATGTTCTTTAAGGATGCTCTGTAAGAAAGCAAAGCAAAAAACAGCTCGCAATTGAGCTGTTTTTTATTTCGCGTTTTTAATTTCGTATTGTCTAAGCTTCCGAAATGCCGTCAATTCATACTATTGTTCATACTATTGCGGTTGTCGTATTGTTGCGGCAGATAAGCCTTACATGCTGAGGACTCTGATGCTTTCAAGCAGGTCTTCACGCGGTGTGCGCTTAGCTTCAAGAGCTTTGGCGAGGTCAACATGTGTGACTTTGCCCTTGATTTCTCCGATGGCTCTTGATGTGTAGCCTTCTTTGAGAAGCATAACTGCGAGTTTTCCGGCTTCTGTTGCGAACAGTCTGTCATGGACAGAAGGAGATCCGCCTCTCTGCAGATAGGACAGAACTACCAGCTTGACATCATGTCCGGTTCTCTCCTTGAGGATCTTGATAATCTCAGTGGACTTGTATGGGTAACCTTCAGCTCTGATGATGATGCTGTGCAGCTTTCCGTTTTTGAGACCTTCGTCCATCTTCTCGATAATCTGCTCAATTGTTGTATCAATTTCCGGAATGAGAACGATTTCAGCGCCGCCGGTTATGCCCGAGTACAGAGCGATATCTCCGCAGTTACGGCCCATAACCTCAATTACACAGCTTCTCTCATGAGAACCGCTTGTGTCGCGGACTTTGGAAATAGCATCGAGCACTGTGTTTACAGCTGTATCGAATCCGATAGTGTAGTCTGTGTAGGCAAGGTCGTTGTCGATAGTACCCGGAATTCCGACTACATGCATACCTGTCTCTTCAGCCAGCAGCTTTGCGCCTGTGAGAGATCCGTTTCCGCCGATTACTACAAGACCTTCGATGCCGAGCTTCTGCAGATTCTCGAATGCCTTCTGTCTGTTTTCAGGTTCCATGAATCTGACACTTCTTGAAGTCTGGATGATAGTTCCGCCGCGGTGCAGGATGTCGGCTACTGATCTGCGGCTCATCTTCTCAAAGTCATTATCAATCAGACCTTCATAGCCTCTGTGTACTGCGAAAACATCCATGTCATAGTAGATGCCGTATCTAACAACTGCTCTGATAGCTGCGTTCATACCCGGCGAATCTCCGCCGCTGGTGAGTACTGCGATTTTCTTCATAATACTATCCTCCTTGGACCAATATGAAATGATTATCTGAACTTGTATAGATTGTCGCTAATCTCTGGTTGCGAGAATTTCCTGAATAACAGGTTCAAGTGCCCTGACATCAACACCGTTGTAACTGTCTGCGGCTCTCTGATTAATAAGAGCTGCGGTCTCTTCTCCGTATATTCTCTTCGCGTCAATCAGGAACTTGTCAAACTGTGGCCTGTCAAGCATCCTGAGTTTGCTCTGATCTATTCTGCCGGGCAGGATGTAGCATGAGCAGAAACCCTGGTTGCTGCCGCTTCTGGCCATAACTTTATTAAAATACTCCTTGTTTGCCGGGTCGCCGAGACCAACTCCGCAGACAATTATCTTCTTGCCGTCAAGACCGAAATTGTGGTGATTCTGCCACAGGATAGGAACATTGCTGATGACGGCATCCTTGATTGCGCCGACCCAGATGATGTTCCGGTAAAGCGAAGTATATCCGAGCGTTTGTTTGGCGTACGGAATTGCGTCAGCTCCGAGTCTGTCGATAAGCCACTGAGTGTACTGATTGCAGCTGCCGTATTTGCCGCTTGCCACAACGATGGTATCAGGCCTTACGATCTCTTCATTTTCTGCACGCCTCTTGGAGGCTGTCCTGTTGGTGTTTCTCATTATGCTCTTCCTTATTTAGTGATATATTCCGCAGTGTACTTCTCACGGAGCTGTCCGTTGACATTGTGGACTTTCTTCTTGTAAGGCTGAAGCAGGTCATCAAGATCATACTTATCGAAAGGAACGAGAGCATAGAACTCGGTGACGTTTTCCTGGAATTCTTCCTTGCGGGTCTGTGTGTTGACTACAGCATCGCCTTCGATCAGCAGAACTCCTGCATCGTCATCTCTGTAAATTCTTCTGATAGCGTTATCCTTGATAAAGTATGTCTTGAGGGACATTCCCTTCTGATACACATAGTAAACTGTATCATCATCAACTTCGAAACGGGCCATGTGGAATCCTGCGAAAGGCTGCTCCGAAACTTTCTTGCCTTGTCTGGCAACGATAAGCGCCAGGATAGCTGTGACCCAGATGCTGATATGCAGAGGAAGCTGGCTGAGAGCGGTGGTGCCGCCTCTTACTTTGAGCATTACATAAATAATCACGCAGAATCCGATTGCCAGGACTACCCAGGCTGCATATCTGTATTTCTGTGATGTAACATCACCCCTGGACCAGGCCTGCTTTCTTACATTAAGTGTACTCAAATCACCCTGGTACACATCATTGTTAGGATTGAGTGTCATATAAATAGCTCCTTACCGGTATGGCAGGCTGATTTATCCGCCGCATGTCTGAAATCTACACCTTGCGGCATGCCATACAAAAAGGATTTTATCATAAAAGAGGGATAAAATCTTCCATTTTGTGCACGAAAACGAAACAAAGCGCATTTGTGGACTTTTTACAAAAAACGTCTTAAATGATTGTGTTGACAAATATTTCACGCGGTTTCATCACAAAGCCTTCACATTATATTGACTTTGCTTTCAGAAATGCTATAATCAAGTATAACGTATTGTGAAAACTGCCATAGTGGTAGACTTTACAGCACTTATCTCATTATTATTATAATTTTAGCTTTATGGGAGGTTTATTTTATGGGAATGTGGATTCTTAAAGGCATTTCACTTTTCGGTGTAATCTTCATCGTAATACTCATGCTGAGAAAGCAGAAACAGATGGCTGCTAATCCTGACAGAGACCCTGTAACAGGTCTTACTTTCCAGGAGACATGGGCTCAGGGCATGCAGAAGAAGAACCTGATATCGACAATTCTTATCGGTATCATTGCTAACTTCTTCGACACACTGGGTATCGGATCATTCGCTCCATCAACAACCGCTTTCAAGCTGACCAAGTCTGTTGACGACGTTAACATCCCTGGTACACTGAACGTTGGAGATACCGTTCCTGTATGTATCGAGGCTTTCCTGTTCTTCGGATTCGTAGACATGGACATCCTCACACTCGTATCCATGATCGTAGCTTCCATCGCAGGTGCGTATCTGGCTGCTGGCGTTGTATCCAAGTTCAACCGTAAGAAAGTTAGATACGCAATGTTCGTAGCTATGTTCATCCTTGCTACAATCATGCTCTGCAAGCTTCTCGGCGTTGGCCCGTTCGGTGAAGTCGGAACAGCTATGGGCGTTAGAGGCATCAAGCTGGTTATCGCTATTGTTGTTAACTTCATCCTCGGCGGACTCATGTCCATCGGCGTTGGACTCTATGCACCTTGCATGGCTCTGTGCGTACTCCTCGGACTCGACACAGGCTGCGCATTCCCTGCTATGATGGGTTCCTGCGCATTCCTGATGGCTTATGGTAACTCACCAAAGTTCATCCAGGAAGGACGTTATGACCCTGTTGCTTGCTGGACACAGGCTATCGGCGGAGCTATCGGTGTATTCCTTGCTTACTATGTAGTAAAGAGCCTCTCACTGAGAACTCTTACATTCGTAGTAGTTGCAGTATGCTACATCACATCATTCCTCTTCCTGCACGATGCTATCAAGAAGGGCGAGGCTCTCTAAGAGATATGCACTTCTGCATCAGGGTATTACAGGACATGAACAACTAATCATTTAATTAAGAATACTGGCGGGGCTTTTTGACCCGCCAGTATTTTTTAACAGAACTCAGCATTAGTAAAGGAGAAGATTCAATATGGATGTCCTCAAATGCAAGGCTTTCGTAGCTGCAGTAGATGAAGGCAGTTTCACAGCTGCAGGCAGATTGATGGGATATACACCGTCAGGCATAAGCCAGCTTGTGTCAGCTATGGAGGCAGAGTTCGGCTTTTCTCTGCTGACAAGAAAGAGTAACGGTGTTGTTCTCACCCGTGAGGGCGAATCTATTTATCCGATTGCTGTGGAGTATATTGAGAAAGAAGCTGAAATATACAAAGCTGCAACTGAACTTTCCGGCATGTACAAGGGCAACGTAATGATCGCAACTTTTGCCAGCATTGCAGCCCACACACTTCCGGGAATAATCAAAGAGTTTACAGATCTCCACCCATCGATCAACATTCAGATCGAGGAGACAACCAAGAACCGCATCGAGAAAATGGTCGCATCGGGCAAAGCGGATCTTGCGTTTTGCTCGAAACTTTCCAATCCGTCGTATGTATGGATTCCTTTTGCGGAAGACATCATGGTAGCAGTTCTCCCTAAGGACCACCCATTTGCCGACAAGGAAAGTTACCCAATCAAACAGTGCCGCAAAGAAGATGTGATCATGCCAAGTGAAGGCGATGATGCCGATGTCAGAGCACTTCTTAAAAAACACGGCATTGCACCGAATATCAGGCTGACCACACTCGAAAACTACACTGCAATTAACATGGTAGAGAAAGGCCTTGGAATTGCAATAATGAATGACGGTATCACGAGATACTGGCAGACAGATACGGTCATGCTGCCTCTTGACCCACCGTCGAAACTGACCATGGGAATAACCCTGCCGGATCTTGACAATGCCGCTCCGGCTGTAAGGGAGTTCGTACACTTCGCAGCAGAACGGCTCCATGTATCCGTCTGATGCAGCAAGGTGCCGCGCGTTTCTGACTGGTGCCGCATATTGCATTATGATGCTGAATGTTTCTGACGGTGCCGCATATTGCACTGTGATGCTGCATCATATTTTCCGATAATAATAAATGAATTCAATCAGCAGCGTACCGCTTACCCGGCACGCTGCTTTTTATTGTGCGCTTTAGCTTGATGTTAACCACATGCTATGTCGGTGAGGGTAAAGCGCTTTAGCTGTGATGTGTGAATGTCCATGGTTGGCATGCCTGATGGGTGTATGTTTTTAATTGAATGACTGACATCTCGCTGTATGTCCTTTAATTGGTTGATAGGCAGGATGGGTGTATGTCTTTTTATTGGCTGATAGGAAGGAGGGACCTACTGCATTATTTAGCAACCCAATTTGTAGGTTCTCCGCGTCTGGAGACCATGTTCCGGACCTACACGATTCAATTCAATACTTCTATTTGTAGGTTCTTGGTCATTCAGATGGCCGAGATTATACATACATTTTGCTTTCCCAAAATCAAAAGTATTATTCAAAGTATGTCCTGACCAGCGAGAAATCAACGTTTGCGATTCTGCCGAACCTACATTTTTCCAAACAGACGTAAATGGTGTATGTCCTGCTATGCCAGTTTTCAACGTTTCAGTTACTGCAGGACCTACATGCATGACCGCAGCAAGACCACCACCAGCAAATGTCGCTTGCCGGGCGACCTATTGGACTTCCCGTTTTGCTATTCTGAGACTGCAAAGAGATAAAACATTAAGCAGAATAATAAACAAGATAACATATCAAGCAGAATTTCAAAACAAGATAACACATCAAACAGAATTACAAAACAGGAGGTAAATAAAATGAAAAAAGGACTTACAGAACTTGTCATGATTCTTGACAGAAGCGGATCAATGAGCGGCCTGGAGGCAGATACAATAGGCGGCTTCAACGGAATGATCGAGAAGCAGAAGAAGGAAAACGGTGAGGCTTATGTATCAGTCGTTCTGTTCGATGACCAGAATGAAGTGCTGTACGACAGAGTGCCTATCGACAAAGTCGAGCCGATGACAGACAAACAGTATTATGTACGCGGATGCACAGCTCTGCTTGATGCAGTCGGCGGAGCGATCCACCACATCGGAAACATCCACAAATATGCAAGAGAAGAGGATGTTCCGGAGAGAACCATTTTCGTCATAACCACTGACGGCATGGAAAACGCGAGCCGCATTTACAATTACGACAAAGTTCGCAGAGCTATCGAGAGGCAGAAGGAGAGATATCACTGGGAATTCATTTTCCTCGGAGCTAACATCGATGCTGCTGCAGAAGCCGCAAGATTCGGAATTGACTCAAGCCGTGCAGCAAGATATGAGTGTGACAGCTATGGAACTGCTCTGAATTATTCCGTAGTATCTGATACAGTAGCTAAACTCAGAAGATGCGATACTATGGAGATGGATGCTGTATTTGAGGAGGACGACGCACTTGCTCCAATCAGAGCAGATTACAAGAAGAGAGGCAAGAAGGGATTGTTCAATAAGTAGAAGCAATCCGCCGCTGAAAGGATCCCAGATTTACAATCCGCCTCTGAAAGAAGCATGGTATAATTACTGGCACAGATACAGTCAGAAACTGATGAGGAGGACAGCATGCCGCTTTCGATAATTAGAAATGACATAACACGCGTGTCTGCTGACGCGATTGTAAATACTGCAAATCCTCGGGTTGCTGTTGGAAGAGGAACGGATTATGCGATTTACCGGGCAGCCGGAATGGATGAGCTGATCGAGGCACGGAAAATGATCGGCGATATCGCTCCCGGACGCACCGCAGTAACCTCTGGCTTTGGACTGAATGCAAAATACATTATCCACACAGTCGGGCCTGCCTGGAGGGGCGGATCGAACGGTGAACGGGAAACAGTTGCCGAATGCTACAGGAATTGCCTGTCAGAGGCTGCCCGGCTGAAGTGCGAGTCCATTGCTTTTCCTCTCATTTCAACCGGCACCTACGGATTCCCGAAGGACGAGGCGCTGAATATCGCAATAAGAGAAATCAGCGAATTCCTTGAGACCGACGAGATGGATGTCAGTCTGGTTGTCTATGACAGAGAATCTTTCGTGCTGTCTTCCGAGCTGTTCAGGGATGTAAAGTCATATATCGATGATGCAGAGGTCGCATCCGGTTTTGCAAATGCCGCACCTGATTATGAAAATGCCGCACCTGACGACCGAAGTGAGTTCAATGCACCGCGCCCTGATCTTTATGCGAGCCGGAGAATGGCGAACGCACCACTACGCGATGCCGAGGTGAGCCGAAGAATGGCGAACGCACCATTACGCGATGCCGGCGCGCTCCCGCAAGTAGCGAGTGCGCCTTCAAGCGACTTTGAGGAGCTCTCTACAGCAGCGAGTGCGCCTTCAGAAGAGCGGAAATTCCAGAGCTCCGGCAAATCCGGGAGGGGCTTTCTCAGAAACTTATTCAACAGGAAAGACCGGCAAGAGGAAGAAGCCAGATGGAGAGAAGAAAATCTGGAGAATAACGCACCTGAGGAAGAGGTGCCTGAAGAGGCGCCGGAAGAGATGCCGGAAACTGGCAGCCCGATTCTTTCGCCGGATGCTGAATATGCTGAAAAATCTTTCGCCCCGGCAGTGCCTGCAGAGGATTTATATGCGCTATCTGAATCCGATGATGATCTCTTTGAATCCGGGAAAGAGCTGGATTCGCAAATATTTGAGGAACCAGCTGGCGCGGAAGGTACACGGGAACTATTTTCCAAGAGTGAGATTGATGATGCGCTTGCTCAGCTTATAAAAAACAAAGACGAGTCTTTCCAGCAAAAACTATTCGGTATCATCGACAGCCGCGGCCTGAGCGACCCGGAAGTATACAAGAAAGCGAATATAGACAGAAAACTCTTCTCCAAAATCAGGAGCAACGTGGATTACAAGCCGACCAAGAAGACAGCAGTTGCTTTTGCAATAGCACTTGGCCTGAATCTTGACGAGACGACTGATCTTCTGAGAAGTGCAGGCATGTCGCTTTCCCCAAGCAACAGCTTCGATATTATCATCAGATACTGTATTGAGCATAAAATCACCAACATACATGAGATCAACTGCATCTTGTTCGAGTTTGATCAGATGCTGCTCGGTGCATAGAGGCGTAAGTGTGTGCCGGAAATCTGTTTATAATTAGAGTTAGTGTGAAAAGTTACAATTATTAAATTTGACACTAGTTTTCTAGGTCCAAAACGTCAAATTTACATATTTAAACCTAGAAAGACTGCTTTCATCTTTCTGATGGAGCAGTCTTTCTAGGTTCATTTCTCTGAAAACGAATTGTTGACACTATTTTCATTTTGCCGATGGTGCAGGTGAGGAAAACCCAATGAAGGAATGCCTACTTCAGGAACTGGTCATCCCTAACGGCGCGCTGTGCTCTTCTGAGTTTCATGCGGTCACTGAACTTATTCGGGATCCATCTGCAGGTTCTGTGACTCTTTTTGTAGATGAAATCTTCAAACTCGGAAGGATCACCTATTGTGAATCTGGATTTCGGGAGTACGAAGAAGTCCTTGTTCCTGATTCCCAGATAGTAGAAATCATCATCGTAATAGAAAGATGTGATGTCCTTGTACTTGCTGATTGTTGAGAATATCTGATCGTCCGCATAGAAAGCGGCATCAGTCTGAGTGAAGTTGTATGTGAAATCAGTACCGTTGATGTATGCGGCGTCCTTGCTCTTGGTGATTGCCAGCGAAATGTACTGGCGGAAGAGTCCGAGCAGAACAAGCAGCCCGCCTACAGTAAGGCACAGGATCTTGAGCCACATTGCCTTGGCGATTATAGCCGGAGCTGCAATAAGTATACCTATAAATATAAGCCTGCCTGTGACGCCCGGATGGAGGACACGGTAAGTGAATGTAATAAATGCTTTGATTACATCTGAATCACGCTTTGTCTTGATCTGATAGAGGACTTCTTTCTTCTTGGAGGCGGATTCGGAATTCTGATCCTGGTTCGCACGCTGACGGAGCTTTTCCTGTTCTTTTGCTTCCTGCTGAGCAGACTTCTTAGCCTCGACGTTCGCCCTTCTGCCTTTGTTTTTAGCCATACTGTAATACCCCTGATTATCTCTTGATTTACATAAGAAAGTATAATATCTGACCCTGCTTTTGTAAACATTTTCGATTGCGGGCAAAGCGCGACTGCTTATGATCTGCGGTGTCTGGTGAGTCGTCAGGAAGGGCAGATAACGGCACCTAAAGCCTGATAATTGTCCGAAAAACGGGCAAACTGTGAAACAATGGCGAAAAATGAACAAAAGTCATTTTTTTCGCTTGCAAACCAGTTTTGTAGTGCTATAATGGTCTCTGATGAAAAACGGGACTGCCGTAAGGCAGCTTTGCATTAATCACAGATTTTTTAGAAAAACAGACAATTGTACAAACAATTGGGCAAACAATTCCTCTATAATATTGAGGAAGATAATAAATGAAGGGAGTGCTGCTTATGACAAAGCAGGAGAGGCGCAAAGCGATTATTGTCTTCTCCATCATTGCCGCAGTCTTCATGGTCGGTTCGATTCTGACCGGCAGGGGAGCAGGCAAAGAGGAGCAGATCCAGGAAGTGATGCGCGATGCGGTACTGCACGATTTAAATAAAGTAAGTCTGTTCGGCATTATTGATGTCAACCCGGGACTTGCAGCAGGATTTATAGTATCCGGCATTTTGATCTTGTTCGCACTGATCTGCAGGATATTCGTAATTCCTAAATTCAAAATGGTGCCGGGCAAATTCCAGATGGTGCTTGAGACAGTCGTAGGTCTGTTCGACAACATGTCCAAGGGCAATTCCAAGATTCACGGATTCCTCGGAGCATACATCTTCGCAGCCGGCGCTTACATATTTACCGGAACACTGTTCGAACTGTTCGGTGTACAGGTAGTGACAACAGAAGGCTTGTCGATATCTCTGCCGGCACCTTTATCAGACATCAACGGCGCAATTATGATGGGCTGCCTGTCATATCTGGTAATCATGTCCGGAGGAATAGCAGGCAACGGCGTCAAGGGAATAGGCAAAACGCTCAAGGAATATTCACTGCCGATATCCCTCAGCTTCCGTCTATTCGGAGCGTTGCTGTCGGGAGCTCTTGTAACAGAGCTTGTCTACTACTATTCATCACTCAGTTATGTGCTGCCTGTGCTTGTCGGAGTTCTGTTCACACTCCTTCACGCACTGATTCAGGCATACGTACTGACAATGCTGACATCACTCTTCTACGGACAGGTTTCAGACAATACACCAAAGCCGCCTAAAGAGAAGAAAAAACGCAGAAAAGCTAAGAAAGTTGAGGCAGAAACAGCAGGAAAGGGCGAGGCTGCAGCAGCGTAGTCTGTGTTTATAAATAGCAACTAAACTATTTGCTAAATTACTTACTTTGTTAATTAATTACCTACATTAATATTTACATAATAATTACTCGTAATAATCACTCGTACAATTCACAGATAACAAGGGCAGGCAGAATGGCCTGCACACAATAAACAGATAACAACGGCCGAATGAACGGCCTGCACACAATAAACGGAGGAAACTAAAATGGCTAATTCAAGGAAACTGGCAAGAATCGCACTCGTGCTCGGACTGGTCATCGCTATCATGGCTACAGTTGCAACCATCGGAGCTTTCGCTGATTCACAGGAGGCTACTACCGCAGCAGCACAGACTGAGCAGGTAACAGCATCTGCAGACAACACAACCGGACTCAAGGCTATCGCTTCCGGTATCGCAATCGGACTCGCTGCATGCGGCGGCGGTATCGGTATGGGTATTTCCGGCGGTAAGGCAGCTGAAGGTATTTCACGTCAGCCTGAAGCAGACGGCAAGATCCGTACGAATTTCATGCTGGGACTTGTATTCATAGAGACGGCGATCATTTACGCGCTGCTCGTTGTAATACTCATAATATTCGTATTGTAGGACTGAAATTATCCAGTACTGATACGGTAATCAACTAGTAATTTGGAGAAAACAAGATGACAGGAGTACCACTTAATATAGACTGGCAGCAGATTATGCTGCACCTGTTCAACTTTACAATTCTCTTCGGAGCTCTGTATATCCTGCTGTATAAGCCGGTCAAAAACTTCATGGCCAAGAGAACTGCATACTATGAGGATATGGACAGCAAGGCTGAAGACGCGCTCAAAGCAGCAGAAAACAGCCGTATGGCTTATGACGAAAAGGTTCAGTCCTTCGAGGAAGAGGTCAGAGCAGAGAGAAGCAAAGTAAACAAAGAAATCGCTGAATCCAGAGACCGCCAGCTGGCAGCAGCAAAAGCGGACGCAGAGAAGATTGTCAGCGATGCCCGCACAGAGGCAAACAGGGAAAAAGAAGAAATATTAGCTTCTGCTCAGAAGGAAATCACAGAGATGGTAACCGGCGCAATGGAAAAGCTCACTCTCGAGCAGTCGGCTTCGGATGCCTTCGATCAGTTCCTTGATGCGGCAGAAAGCGAAAAATAGAGGCCAATTATGGATTCAAATACAAATAAACTCGAAGCCAGGCTGTTTTCCAAGGTCAGACCTGATGACAAACAGCAGGCAAGATTCGAAAAATTTCTGAATAATAAATACGGCACGGATGTCCCATTCGAGTGGATTGAGTCGGACGCTTTTCCCGGCGGATTCAGGCTCGAAGTCGGAAGTGACATCTATGACTGGTCTGTGGGCGGCAGATTCCGCCAGCTCAGAGATACCCTCGTCAAAGTGCCGACTACTAATGGCAACATAATTCCGCTTCTCAAGGAGACTATCAGATCCTGGACACCGGATGCACTTGCAGAGCAGGTCGGTGAGGTCAAGACAGTAGGAGACGGAATTGCGACTGTCAGCGGGCTTGACTACGCGACTTACGGAGAAATCCTGCTTTTCGCAGACGGCGTCAGAGGAATGGTTCAGGATATCCGCGAGAAAGAGATCGGCTGCGTTCTGTTCAACGATGACCAGAGTGTAACAGAGGGCTCAAGTGTCAGGCGTACGGGCAAAACAGCAGGTGTTCCTGTAGGCGAAGGCTTCCTGGGAAGAGTAGTTGATGCGCTTGGCGTTCCTGTTGACGGACTCGGAGATATTGAGGCTTCAGGTTATATGCCGATTGAGACACCGGCTCCTTCGATCATTGACCGTCAGCCTGTAGACACACCTCTTGAAACAGGAATCTTCTCGATCGACTCAATGTTCCCTATCGGAAGAGGACAGAGAGAGCTGATCATCGGAGACAGACAGACCGGCAAGACAGCTATCGCGGTAGACGCAATGATCAACCAGAACGGCAAGAACTGCATCTGTATCTACGTTGCTATTGGTCAGAAGACTTCATCTGTAGTTCAGATTCAGCAGACACTCAAGAAGCACAACGCGATGGATCATTCCATCATAGTTACTGCTTCGGCAAGTGATCCTGCTCCGCTGCAGTACATTGCGCCATACGCCGGCTGCGCTATGGCTGAATATTTCATGAACAAGGGCAAAGACGTTCTTATCGTCTACGATGACCTGTCCAAGCACGCAGTCGCATACCGCGCACTGTCGCTTCTGCTCGACAGATCACCTGGACGTGAGGCTTATCCTGGAGACGTTTTCTATCTGCATTCAAGACTGCTCGAAAGAGCCGCAAGGCTGTCAGACAGCATCGGAGGAGGTTCTATCACAGCACTTCCTATCGTAGAAACCCAGGCAGGAGACGTTTCCGCATATATTCCGACTAATATCATTTCCATCACAGATGGACAGATATTCCTTGAGTCAGACCTCTTCTTCGCGGGTCAGAGACCGGCTGTCAACGTCGGTCTGTCAGTATCCCGTGTAGGCGGAGCTGCCCAGACCAAGGCGATGAAGAAAGCAACAGGTACGCTGAGAATCGACCTGGCTCAGTACCGTGAGATGGAAGTATTCACTCAGTTTGCATCTGACCTCGATGATCAGACCAGAGAACAGCTTGAACATGGACAGGCCCTGATGAGAATGCTGAGACAGAAGCAGTATCATCCGAAGAGCCAGCATGAGCAGGTAATCACTCTTGTAATGGCACTTGCTCATACAATGAGGGGTGTCCCTGTAGAAAGAGTTACAGAGTTCATTGACGGACTGATTGAAATGTTTGAAACCGAGCATCAGGATATCTGCACCAGAATCGACAGCACAGGTAAGCTTGAAGATGATCTGAAGCAGGAAATCATTGATGTTTCCGCAAAATACAGAGAAAACTGGAAATAGTGCTGCAAGATGGCAGGCCCTCTTTCCGGTATGTCCTGACAGCACTGGAAATAGTGCCGCAGGATGGTCAAGATGGCTAAGATGGCAGACCTGCATTCCGGCAGGTCCGTGCAGCACGAAACCTATTGGAAAGCACATTTTAAATGGCTAGTACTAAAGAAATCAAAAACAGAATAAAGAGCGTAAGCGACACACAGAAGATCACGAACGCGATGTACCTGATTTCGTCTACCAAGATGCGCAAAGCGCGCCGTGACGCAGAGAGCGCAAGACCTTATTTTGTCCTTCTGAGACGTGAAATCCGCAGAATGTTTGCGGTTGGTCCGGACCTGGTCAAAAGCAGGTATTATGACGCGGCGGTTGATGAAGCAGTCAAGGGAGGCAACAATGGCATTCTTGTCATTACCGCAGATAAAGGCCTTGCAGGTGTGTACAACCAGAGCGTAATCAGGGAAGCTTTGGCTCTTATGGACCGGAGCGACGAATACAAGCTGTACGTCGTTGGCGATTACGGCTGGAGATTTTTCAAGAGCCATGGTGATGCTGCCGGGGCGGTAGATGAGAAATTCGAGTTCTCGATGCTGCAGCCTTCACTTGCAATGGCGAGAAATATCACAAACGAGCTGCTCGAGCGCTTTGAAAAAGGAGACTTTGACAGACTGTATGTCTGCTTTACAGAGTATCAGGGCGGCATGAGCGCAGGTGAGGCTACATACGACAGGCTGATCCCGTTCGACAGAGACGACTTCGTTCCGGAGTTTGATGAGAAGGACAAGGACGCTTCTACAGTCTTTGAGTTTGAACCCGATGTTGAAACAGTACTCGAGAAAAGCATTCAGGCATATCTCGTCGGATATATATACTCAGCGCTCGTCAACAGCTACTCATCTGAGCAGAATGCCAGAATGATGGCGATGGATGCAGCAAATGAGAATGCCAGTGAACTGCTTGCGTCACTTCAGCTTGAATACAATCACCTCAGACAGAACGCCATCACCCAGGAGATCACTGAGATTTCCTCTGGCGCACGCAGTCTGAAGAAAAAGAAAGGAAATTAAAATGACCGGACGTATTGTACAGGTCTCCGGATCTGTAATAGACGTAAAATTTGAAGAGGGCCAGCTGCCTAAGATCAATGACGCTCTTACTGTCATGGTCGACGGCAAGAAACGTGTAATGGAAGTCGCCCAGCACATCGGAGACAGCATGGTAAGATGTATCATGCTGGCCGGATCTGAGGGCATGAGCCGCGGCATGGAAGTCGAGGCAACTGGAGATGCCATCAGAGTTCCTGTCGGACACAATGTCCTGGGCAGGATGTTCAACGTTCTCGGCGAGCCGATTGACGGCGGAGATGCTGTCCCTGAAGATACCGAGACTCTTCCTATTCACAGAAAAGCGCCTGGATTCGACGAAATCAGCCCTTCAGTTGAAATCCTCGAAACAGGTATCAAAGTAATCGACCTTCTCGAGCCTTATCCAAAGGGCGGCAAGATCGGTCTGTTCGGAGGCGCCGGCGTCGGCAAGACCGTACTGATTCAGGAACTGATACACAATGTAGCCATGGAGCATGGCGGATACTCAATATTCACAGGTGTCGGAGAGCGTTCAAGAGAGGGTAATGACCTCTGGAAAGAAATGAACGAAGCGGGAGTCATGGATAAGACAGCTCTTGTATTCGGCCAGATGAACGAGGCACCTGGCGTTCGTATGAGAGTAGGACTCAGCGGACTGACAATGGCTGAATACTTCCGTGACCAGGAGAACAAGGATGTGCTTCTGTTCATCGACAACATATTCAGATTTGTACAGGCCGGTTCCGAAGTATCGACTCTGCTCGGACGTATGCCGTCAGCTGTAGGCTATCAGCCGACACTGGCATCTGAGATGGGAGCTTTGCAGGAAAGAATCACATCGACCAAAGCGGGTTCAATCACTTCTGTTCAGGCTGTTTATGTACCTGCTGACGACCTGACGGACCCAGCACCGGCAACCACCTTTGCCCACCTCGATGCAACAACTGTACTTTCCCGTAAAATAGCAGAACAGGGGCTTTACCCTGCTGTAGACCCGCTGGATTCCACATCCAGAATCCTCGAGGCTGACATCGTCGGCGAGGAGCATTATGAGGTAGCGCGCAAAGTACAGGAGATCCTTCAGAAGTACGCTGAACTGCAGGATATCATTGCGATTCTCGGTATGGATGAGCTGTCTGAAGAGGACAAAGCGACAGTTTACAGGGCAAGAAAGATTCAGAGATTCCTGTCTCAGCCGACTCACGTAGCTGAGAAGTTCACCGGAATGCCGGGCGTATATGTACCTGTAAGCGAGACCGTCAAGGGATTCAAGGCCATCGTAGAAGGCGAGATGGATGAATATCCTGAAGCCGCATTCTTCAACGTCGGCACTATTGACGATGTGATCGCCAAAGCAGAGAAAATGAAATCAGAGTAAGATAATCTATGAGCAGCACACTTTTTAAACTTCAGATAATGGCAAGCGACCATATGGTCTATGACGGAGAGGCTTTGTCTGTCTCACTGCCTACTACTGAGGGCAGTGTGGGTATTCTGGCAAACCACTCCAATGTTATTATGGCTGTAGTGCCTGGCCCGCTTGAATACGAGACTGAAGAGGGCAGATTCCAGGAAGTCGTTTCGGATGGTCTGCTCAAAGTCGAAAATGGTGAGGTCATGATTCTGGTGGATACTTCAGAGAAGCCTGAAGACATCGATGAAGCCCGTGCAAGAAGGGCCGAACAAGAAGCCAGAGAGGCTCTCAAGAAGGCTAACACTAACCGCGATCACGCAATGGTCGAGGCGGAGCTGTCAAGAGCACTCAGCAGAATCAAGGCATCCAAGACCAAGCACAAGTTCTAAGTCCAGCACTAACAGTAAAATCAGTAAGATCAGGAACGATCAGCAAGACCGGAACAACCCATAAACCCGGTATCAGGGACACCTATCTGGCGGGCTCATCCGGGAACAGTGAATGAAAATGCCCCTTTTGGGGCATTTTGTGTACTTGCCGAATGTTGCAGGCGCAGGGCAAAAACAATATAATTATTGTCAGTAGATATAAGACACGGCGCAGCAGTTCAATTGGCGGTGAGCACCCCGCAATACGGCATAATCCGCATGATGGTGAGCACCCCAATTTTTGCACTGTATAGCTGACCAACTGGTAACATGTAAGAGGAGAGAGACAATGAAAGAGAATGTGATTTTTTGCTATTCAGGTACAGGCAACTGTCTTGATATGGCCAAGAATATAGCTAAGTCCCTGGGGGATACTGATATCATCATGATGAGAAAGTACCCGGCTGTTACGGATGTAAGAGAAGCCAAGAGAGTCGGATTCATAGTTCCGTGCTATGGCGGCGGTCTTCCGGGACATGTTGAGAGATACATCCACGATATCAAAGTCAGCCCGGATGCTTACACTTTCGCAGTAGGACAGTGCGCAGCTTACCTCGGTGAAGGCCTAAGCAAGATCAATGAGATTATTCCGCTGAAATACTGGGCTAAAGTCAGCCACCAGTGCACATGCATCTGGCTTTTCCCTCATGATCTGATGATGCCTAAGATGGGAGCTGTTGAAGCTCAGTCAAGATCAGAGTATCTGGCAGGCAAGATTGCACAGGACATCAAGGACGGCAAGGTCACTAAGAAGAAACTTTCCAAGGCTGTTCTCAACAAAGCTGAGCATGCCGCATGGCCTCAGATTGCTCGCAGCAAGGGCCAGACACTCAAGGCAAACGACAACTGCATCATGTGCGGCACCTGCGCTAAGGTATGCCCGATGGACAACATCAAGTATACCGGCAAGGCTGTAATTTTCGGAGACAAGTGCATCTCCTGCTGCGCATGCGTTCAGTACTGCCCTAAGGAAGCAATCAACTTCGGCAATATCACCAAGAAGAGAGAGCGCTACCACAACGCCAACATCACTGTTGACGAACTGACCAAGGATATCATTTCATTCTAGCATAACCTCGACATGCAGATAACTCACGATGACATGGGAACGATTCTCATGTCATCTTCTTTTGCGGGAAACCGGCATGAGAATCGCCGCTTTGCCCGAATTACTTTTCATTCCATTAGGGCAGAATAGATGGTATAATGTGCTGGAACATCAAATGCAAACAACAACTTATGGGAGATCAAGATACATGAAGAGAGTAATTACATACGGAACATATGACCTTCTCCACTACGGGCACATCAATCTGCTCAAGAGAGCCAAGGCTCTCGGCGACTATCTCATCGTTGCTATCTCAACTGACGAGTTCAACTGGGATGAAAAGCGCAAGAAATGTTACTTTACCTATGAGCAGCGCAAAGCTTTGGTAGAGTCGGTCAGATATGTTGATCTGGTTATACCTGAGGAAAGCTGGGATCAGAAGCGTCGCGATATGCACGAGTATCACATCGATACATTTGTAATCGGAGATGACTGGGAAGGCAAATTTGACTTCCTCAAAGAAGAAGGCGTAGAGGTTGTATACCTGCCAAGAACACCTGAAATCAGCAGCAGCCAGATCAAGAAGGACCTGTACGACGCGAACGCCGTGGACGGAGAATCCAAGACATCGCATGACGAGATCAACACAGATCCTAAGTAAGACGACCGGAGCGCTGCCTGAATAGGGCGGCGCTCTTTTTTGCGTCGGGAGCGGGGACGTTATCATCGCGCATATGACATCCGGAACAAGGGGGCTTTGTCCTCGTGCGAATGACACCCGACACTGGGGGGCTAGCGCATAATAGTCAGACAGAGGACTTATCACACTGTAATATGAAATAAGGGAAAAGAGGCAAAAAATGGCAAATGAATTAGCAACTAAAGTCAGCAATATGGACGTTTTTCTTGAGAAACTGATCGAGTTCTGCACCACAGCAGGCGCCAAGATTCTCATTGCACTTCTCATCTATATCATCGGTAAATTCATCATCAACAAGCTCATGAAGCTGGTTGACAAGATGCACTCAATAAGCAAGCTGGACAAGACTGCACAGGATTATATAAGCAACATCATCAGGGCTGTATTGTACGTTGTGCTGGTAGTTGCGATTATCGGCGAGCTCGGAGTTCCGATGGCTTCAGTCATCACGGTTCTCGCATCTGCCGGTGTTGCAGTCGGCATGGCCATGCAGGGTTCACTCAGCAATCTCGCAGGCGGAATCATGCTGCTCATCTTCAGGCCTTTCAATGTTGGTGACTACATCATTGCGGGCGGAGAAGAGGGCACCGTCAAGAGCATTTCCACTTTCTACACAGTGCTCACAACTGTTGACAACAAGACCGTGTCAATTCCTAACGGCACCCTGATGAATTCCAACATTTCCAACTGCAGCGCAGAGGACCTCAGAAGAGTAGACCTCAAATTCAATATTTCCGGCGCTGAACCAATCAAAAAAGTTCAGGCTACAATCATGGAAGTCATCATAGCTACAGACAAAGCCATGGCAAGCCCGGCACCGGAAGTTCAGCCTTTCGCGGGAATCCCGGGAGGTCTCGAGTATACAGTACGTGTCTGGTGCAAAACCTCTGATTACTGGGATGTATATTTTGAGCTGATGCGTGAGATTCCGACAGCGCTCAACACAGCAGAGATTTCCGGCCCGTCAACACCGGTCAAAGTCGGCTAATAAGTACTGTGAACCGGATACGGCATTCGAAGACCGACTTCAGGATTGCAGAATGAAGAAGAAAACCAGAAACAGAATTTATAATATACTGCAGTGGACGTGGGGGCTGCCGCAGACGCTTGCCGGCGCAGGCCTCTACCTGAAGCACAGGAAGGATCCGCACTTTGACTACAATGGCGCGCGGGTTACCGCCTGGAACAGCCTGAGTGGAGTGTCACTCGGCAAATTCATTTTCGTGCCTGAGAAAAAAGGCTGGAGCACAATTCAGTCAGTGAAGCAGGGTGCGCAGGATGCGGCCGAATCAGCAGGTGAGGACAGTGTCAGCCGATTTCTTCTCGAGCATGAATACGGCCACACGATACAGTCGCTGATTTTCGGCCCGGCGTATCTGCTGGTGATAGGGATGCCGTCTTTTGCCTGGAACCGGCTCAAGTTCTTCGAGCGGAGAAGAAAGAAGACCGGCAGGTCATATTACTCAGCAGTATTTGAACGTACTGCCAATACGCTGGGCGCAAAAGCAGCCAGAACCGATCACCACAAGAAGAACTAGTTGCCGTATCTGCGATACGAAGAATAATTAAATCACACAATAATGAAACACAAGCTTTCGCTTACTGCCTCATAATTCAGGCAGCAGGTGGAAGCTTTTTCTTTACATAAGAATTACGAAGAGAACAATTATTATGCAGATTGAAGGCTGCGTAGACATATTTCTGTCATCCACAGGCATAGAACCGCATCATTAGTTCAGAAATCTATCATTCTCAGGAATGGAAGTGATAATAGTGCCAAAAGTTCAATTTAAGGAAAAAGAACCTAGAAAAATAGGTGCAAAAATGAAAAAACAGGGAAATGAACCTAGATTGAAATGGAAAAACTGCATGTCATTGCATCATGCCGAGAAGGATAGCTGAGATGCATTTTATATGAAAAATTTGCTTCACCCTTAACATCTAATAGGGCGGCTTGAGGGGTGAAAAGATTCATCCCTCATTTTGATATCAAACGAACCAAGGGTGAAACAGACTGCGCTCTTGTCTGATCTATTTGTGAATCTACACATGCAATTGAGAGTCAGGCATAGCAAATGAGCTGAAAACTGTGGACAACGGCAGATTTCTGGACGATTCGTCAATTTTGAAGTTGATTATTCTGCTTCTTGAAGTCTGAACGTCGAGATAATAAAAGCAGAGCAGAGTAAATCTGAAAGAAATTCACCCTTCGATGCTTAATATTGAAATACATGGATGAAAACATTCATCCCTTGGTGGTCTAAATATGCTTGTAAGGGTGAAAGACTTCGAGTAATGGAGTAAGTATACGTGTAAGGGTGAAAGACTTTCGAGTAATGGAGTAAGTATGCGTGTAAGGGTGAATGCGCTTTTTCGAATTGCAAAGTAAACAGGTAGTGCGGCATGGGAGCTCATACACTAGTGCAATAAGCTATTGTTCACAGGCATAGAAGTAAAATAGTGCCAACAGATCGAATTCAGAGAAAAGAACCTAGAAAAATAGGTGCAGAAATGAAAAATCAGGAAAATGAACCTAGACCGAAAAATGTCAGCAATAATAAATTCTGCAAAAAATAAAAAATAGAGATAATCGTGCAATAAAACCGTGCCTTCGTTGCGTTTATATAGTGAAGGGGTAATATTCCAGGATTTAACAAGCGGAGAGCCTTTAGATCTGTAAGAATCTGATGCGAACTCAGGCAAAAGGTCGATTGTATTACCCGCACACTTTGAAATCCGGTAATTGACGAAGTGAAATCAGAATTTGACGAACAGATTTGATGAGGAAGAATGGGAAAAGCTAGTGAAATCAGAATTTGACGAACAGATTTGATGAGAAAGGATGGAAAAAGCTATGAAAAAGATAAAAGGGTTAATGACGATAATAACTGCTCTGGTCATGGTAATGATGATGAGTGTGTCTGCTTTTGCAGAATCTGTTACGCAGGAAGGTGCAGTAAACACGGCGCTTAAAGACGCAGGGCTTACGGCTGAAAAGGTTCAGGGTCTTGAGGTCGAGTTGGAGAAGGGCAAATACGAAATTGAATTCATGCGCAAGGATAACCGGACTGAATTCGAATATGAGATTTCGGCATCAGACGGCAAAATACTTGAAAAATCGGTTGATTATGTATACAGTCGAACTAAGTCAAAAAAGAAAATCGGTGCCAAGGCAGCACGCAAAAAAGCAGCGAAGATTTCCGGAATCAAATACAAGACAGTGAGCAAGGGCACCTGCAAGTACACATATAAGAAAAAACTCGGAAAATACACCGTTAAGTTCCGCTCCGGCGGATACAAATACGAAGTCGATGTGCTTGCTGCTACGGGAAAAGTCATCGAGTTCGAAAAGGAAGCAGTAAGGAAATAGGCTTGTACCGGCAGGCGAAGGAGTCCGGCGGGCGAAGGAGTCCGGAAGGCGAAGGAGTCCGGAAGGCGAAGGAGAAATATGAACGCGGCATTGCTTGATGAAAATTTAATACTCCGGATGGCGGACGGAGACAGAAGCGCATTTACGGAGCTGTACGAGCAGACATCATCTGCGGTATACGGCTTTGCGCTTTCCATACTCAAAAACAAGCATGATGCTGAGGACATAATGCATGATGCTTACATACGGACATACACTTCCGCCAGTTCCTACAAGCCGATGGGGAAGCCTTTGCCCTGGATACTGACGATTGTGCGAAATCTGTGCTACAGCCGTATCCGGGCGGGCAAAGTCTGTGAGGATATCTCAGAGTATGAGAACCTTGCCGGGACAGATGCGGATGACAGCATCGACAGGATCGTTCTGGAGCAGGCGCTGAGGATACTGGATCTGGACGAGCGGCAGATTGTTATACTACATGCGCTGACGGGTCTCAGGCACCGCGAAATCGCCGAGATAATTGATGCTCCGTTGGGGACGGTACTGTCAAAATACAACAGAGCACTTAAGAAGATGAGAAAAGAACTTGAAGGAAGGGGGTACGGAGATGACAGATAATAAGATTGAAGAGCATCTGGCTGAGGCAGTCCGGAAGAATACCCCTGATATACTTGACGCTTTGCTGGCGGATATCGCACGTGTTGAGGAGCCGATTACAGCAGTCGGCAGTGACCTGAATGCAGGTGGCGACTGGGATGCAGGCGGCGATCGGGATGAAGTCTGGAAGGAAGTCCGTGCGGGCAAAGCGACAGGTTCCGCTGTGCCGGAGCAGCCGGAGCAGACGGAACGGCCGGGGCAGACGGGATGGTCGGGACAGTCGGTACGTTCCGGCGGACGAAGGCCGATAAGGGCGATAATGAGCGTTGCAGCGGTATTTGTGCTGCTGATTGGCGGCTTTACAGTATTTAGCAGGATGCAGCAGACTTTTGCGGTCGTCGGAATTGATGTGAACCCAAGCATCGAGCTTTCTATCAACAGCCGTGAAAAAGTAACTGAAGCAAGAGCTGTGAATGATGAGGGCGAGGAGATCCTGAGCGATCTCAATCTCACAGGAACAGATGCCAAAACCGCCTGTTATGCAATCACCGGAGCGATGCTTGCGAATGGGTATCTGACGAATACTTCCAACTCGATCCTGGTTTCGGTTAAAGCCGATGACCCGGACAAGGGCAGAGCAATTGAGAGAAAGCTGGCGGAGGACCTCAACGCATATCTCGGAGACTCTGAAATTGATGCATCAATTCTGGGGCAGTATGTAGAGGACGACGATGAGCTGGAAGCTTTTGCAGAAGCTAACGGGATATCTGAAGGTAAGGCCTGGCTGATCAGGAATCTGCTTGCTTCAGGCAGCGCAAACATGACAGAGGAGAATCTGCTTAAGCTGTCGACCCAGGAACTTATTCTTCTGGGGCAGGAGAGAAATGTACAGGCAGAAAGCACTTATGGATCCTCGGATACCAGCAAATATTTGGGCAAGGACAAAGCTGTTGAGGTGGCTCTAGGCGACGCCGGTATCAGCAAAAGTCAGGCATCCGGAATCAGGGCAGACTACGACAGTGAAAACGGGATTATCATATATGAGGTTGAGTTTACGGCCGGCGGCGTCGAATATGAATATGATATAGATGCGTCAAATGGCAACATCATTTCATGCGAGAAAGAGAAAGCGGATAAAGGCCACGATGATGACAGAGATGGCCACGATGATGACCATGACGATGACCATGACGATGACCACGACGATGACCACGACGATGACCATGACGATGACCATGACAACGATGATGATCACGATGACCACGACCATGATGATCATGACGATGATTGACTAAGTATAACCATTGCTGATTGTAACGATAAACGACAGCAACTGTGAGCGGCCGCTATTACACTAAACGACAGCAGCTGTAAACCATCGCGATTACATTTAATGAAAAAAGACCGGACAAGGATTAAATATCCGGGTCCGGTCTGATATTTTGTGCGTCTAATTGAGTAGCAAGCTGTGTCTCAGGAGGTATCGCTTGCTGCAACTCAGGCGATATCGCTTGCAACAACTCAGGCATCAAGCGTTAGTTCTGAGTTCTGCGTCTTGGCTTGCCGTTGTTGTAGTCTCTGAAGAACATTACTGCTGTTACGAGAACTACGGCTGCGATGATCATTGTCAGGTACTTGACGTCAAGGCTCTTGACGAAGAAGTATGCGATGAGAACTCCTGCTGAGCCTCCGACAATCTGAGTGATGGTTGCCAGCGGATCGAATTTGCCGGCTCTGATGAACTGCGGGCCATTACCGAATGCCATCACAAGTGCAGCGGAACCCATTACGATCGGGAGTGTTGCGGTTACACTCATTCCGAGTCCGCAGCAGAGCGCCATACAAGGTGCATACAGACCAACGCCGATGTTCATGAGGATACCGAGGATGAACTGAACGAGTGCAGCAATCACAAGTCTGCCGCCAGACAGTCCGAGTCCTTCGCCAACCAGTCCGAAAGGACCTACTGCAAAGACTCTGAGTGCCATTACAACGCCGAGGATTACCATGCCTACGCCCATCATGAGTCTCATGCCCTGGATGTTAAGCTTGGTGATGAGAGAGGAGCCAACGAGTGCTCCGGCGACAGCGGTGATAATCAGAACGCCGAGTGTAAGCCCGTCAACACCTGCCAGCTTGGCAAAGAGGAAAGCTTCGAGGCAGATCGGAATCGTGTCACCTATGATCATGGTTCCGGAAATATCGCCGTCTCTGACGGATTTTCCGAGTTTAAAAGCAGCAGATGTAGTTGCGAAAGATCCGATACCGAATACATCCAGGAAATTAGCGGCGATGCCTACTAATGTGTTGTAAGGGATGAATTTCTTGCTCTCCGCCCATTTTTCAGCGCCGTCTTCGTCAGCACGCATTGCAGGAATCTTTCTGATAAGAAGGAATGCATTCAGTACAAGACCAATAGCAGCCAGAACTTTTAAAACAGTTGCCATATATTAATAACCTCCAGTCGGGAATATATTGACTTAATTTATTTGATGTCCGCGGCATCGCCGCGCTTATGCAGAATGTATTATACCATACATGACAAGTGGTGTGCAGATACATAACTACATTGAATTGCGCTAATTGTGGTATACTAATACCTGACAGGAAAATAAAAATCTGACAGAGGGATTCGATTACCTGAAAGAAAAAATCTGACAAGAGAGAATCCGATTTCCTGACAGAGGGAATATACTATCAGATTAAAGCATAACAGAATAGCGTTAACAGGATTTCATTGGGTAATCTCAGGCATTGGAGACCGGCTTGTTCCGGCGGAGGTTGGAGATATGGCAGATAGAATTCCGCGTGTCACCAGGGGCTTTGTTGATGAACACTCTGATGAGCTGATCAAAGCAGCAAAGAGACTCAGGAAGATCAAGAAAAAGCTCGATAAAAAAGCAGATCTGTATCTGGAAGGGAAGCTTGATCCCAAGAAGGAAATGCGCAAAACGGCAGTTAAAGGCGCGACGACAGCTGTTGTGATGATGTCGCTTCTGACTGGTACGGCGTTTTCTGATCCTGCAGATATTGTTCAGGATCAGTCAGCTGCAAGCTACAGACCTGCACCGATAGTCATGGATGTTTCTGACTTTGTCAATGCACCGGTCGAAGACGACGATGAAGGGGAATCGGAAGAGCAGAAGGGCGCTAAGTCCGGAATAGCATCCAGATTCAGACAGGCGGTTCTGTCTATGCCGCAGTCAGTAAGGATCCTCGTTGTCACACCATTGTGGCTGATAGGAACGGCTCTGATGACGGTGGTCTCTGTCCTGTGGAACATATTGTTTGCATCACCGCTTGGCGCATTTATTGCGTCTTTCGCACTCGGCTTCGCGGTGCTTACAGGGCTTTTCACAGCTACGGCCAAGATACTGTTCCCGGATCTGCCGATCAGCAAAATACTATGCAAGAAGAATGTCCTTATACTGGGATGCCTGGCACTGGTGCTGTCAGGGATTGACGCAGTCGCTCCACTGTACTGGAACAAATATCCGCTTGCGGCGGGACTTCTCAAACTGGTATTCGGCGGCACAGTTATAGGAATACTGTCAGTACGCACCAGGAACGCTTTCCGGAAAATCACAAGCATAGGCCTGCCGAAGGCAGCCACCTGATCAACTCAAATAACATTACAAATAACATCAAATGGAATAGATTGATGAAATAATAACATTACGAATGAAATAGAATAATGAAATCAAATCATTACTAATCGAACCAATAATTTTGTCCAAGGAGGGGAAAATGAAATACGAAATCAAAAATCAGCCGTTTACAGTTCTTACTCTTAAGATGGAAGCAGGAGAATCTATTAAATGCCAGAGCGGAGCAATGGCATGGATGACACCTGGAATCCAGATGGAAACCAAGACCGGCGGACTCGGCGGCATGTTCAAGAAGGCACTTGTAGGAGAGTCCCTTGCGCTCAACCACTATACCGCACTCGAAGCCGGAGAACTTACACTTGCCAAACACAGCCCTGGAGACATCCTGTGCTTTAACATAAGTGAAACGCCGATTATTGCTCAGAAAACATCATTCCTTGCTGCAACAGAGGGCGTTAACATGGATATTTACCTGCAGCGCAAAGCCGCAACCGGATTCTTCGGCGGTGAAGGATTCCTGATGCAGAAGTATTCAGGCCAGGGATATGCATGGCTTGAGATCGACGGTTCCGTTCAGGAAAGAGTGCTCGGAGCAGGTGAGCAGCTGGTTGTTGACAGCGGTTATGTGGCTGCCATGGAAGCAACATGCAGTATGGAAATCGTAACAGTCAAGGGATTCACTAATGTGCTTCTCGGCGGTGAAGGCCTGTTCAATACAGTAGTGACCGGTCCGGGAAAGGTATGGCTTCAGACTATGCCGATAAACGCTCTTGCTATGAATCTGTACGCTTATATGCCGCATCCAAGCAACTAAACAAGAATTCGGTATAGGGTTTTTCTATAACACGATACCGAACGATAGATATGGCTTATTTGTACGCTCGTCACATAGGGTATTAAAATTTGTTGAGAAGCTTTAACTGCTTCTCAACTTTTTTTATTATATGGAGTTTTGTTATATTTCGGAGGTATTTTATGGCTGATAAGAAAAATGATAAGCTGTTTATCATCATTGCCGGTCTTATTATCGGTGTGATTGCAGCGGGTCTTGCATTCCTAGGCAACCCTAAGAACATGGGATTCTGTATTGCCTGCTTCCTGCGTGATACTGCAGGTGGTCTCGGACTTCACAGAGCTGCCCCGGTACAGTACATCAGACCTGAGATTATCGGAATCGTAATCGGTGCTTTCTGCGCAGCATTTGCTAAGAAGGAGTTCAGCTCCAAGGGCGGCAGCGCTCCGATGACAAGATTCGTTCTCGGATTCTTCGCAATGGTAGGATGTCTTATGTTCCTCGGATGCCCGTTCAGAATGATCCTGAGACTGGCAGGCGGAGACTGGAATGCTATTCTGGGTCTCGTCGGATTCGTTATTGGTATTTTCTGCGGAATCTTCTTCCTCAAGAACGGATACTCACTCAAGAGAACTTACAGCCTCACTAAGGCTGAAGGTTACATCCTCCCGATTATGGAAGTTGTATTCCTTGCTCTCTTACTCGTTAAGCCTGCATTCATCTTCTTCTCTGAGGAAGGTGCCGGCCCTGGAGCTATGCATGCAGCAGTAGCAGTTTCCCTCGGCGCAGGCCTCGTTGTAGGCGTTCTCGCTCAGAGAACAAGACTGTGCATGGTAGGCGGCATGAGAGACCTCGTTCTCTTCAAAGAGACAAGACTTCTCTGGGGATTCATTGCTATCCTCGTTGCAGCTCTGATCACAAATCTGGTTCTTGGCGGATTCCATGCCGGATTTACTGAACAGCCAGTAGCACACACTGACGGACTCTGGAACTGCCTCGGCATGCTCCTCGTTGGCTTTGCATGCGTACTGCTCGGCGGATGCCCACTGAGACAGCTCGTTATGTCCGGCGAAGGTAACGCAGACAGCGCTGTAACAGTACTCGGCCTCATGGTTGGCGCAGCATTCTGCCACAACTTCGGACTTGCTTCCAGCGGAGAGGGCCCTACACCTGCAGGAAAGATTGCAGTTATCCTCGGAATCGTTGTAGTTGCACTTATCGGTATTGTTAACACATACGTCAAGGAAACCAAGGCTGCAGCAGAAGCTGCATAATGGAGGTACAATATGGTAGATGCAAGAGGACTGTCATGTCCGATGCCTGTAATGATGACTCAGAAGGCTATGAAGAGCAAAGAGGACTACTATGAAGTCCTCGTTGACAGCAAGACACCTTGCGAGAACGTCACACGCTATGCTGAGAGCCAGGGTTACAAGGTAGAAGTCGAAGAAAAGGGCGGCGAATATCTGCTCAAGATTTCGAAATAAACAATTATCCCCGTCACTCATTTGTGGTGACGGGGATTCTTTATTGTGCTATACTCTTCAACATGAATACATACATAGCGACTTTTTTCATGCACTTCGGATCAATAAGATATGAGAGACTCTGCAAGAGCAAGGGCTACCAGGCAAGGACTATGCCTGTGCCCCGCAATCTCAGTTCCAGCTGCGGTACCTGTGTAAAATACACAGCACCGGAGCCGCTTTACGATCCCGCGCATGACGAGATGGAAAAGATGGTCATCTGTAATGATGACGGAACATACACACAGATCTACCAAGCCGAAGGACTGTAGACAAGCGAAGGAACTTGCTGCAGCCTTTTTTATTGCCTGATTCATTTTTTTGCCTGATTCTATATGCTTACGGTTTCAAGTCCCTCGCATGTATCGAGCGCGGACTGCGGCCCGATTACGCAGATGCGGCCGTCTTCAGCAAGTTTTTCAAATGCAGGACGCCATTCTGCGAGTTCAGCAGGTGTCGTTTCGAGAATCTCGCGGCGGACCCTGATGCGGTCGTCGTCTGTAAAGCCGGAGAACCAGAAATCATCTGCAGAGCGGCCTTTGGCTGCAGGGGATACCAGCGGCTCGGTCTGTGCGACTGTTGAGATGATGAATCCGTCAATGCTGCCTTCAGGAGCTTCTTTGAATGAGCTGATGAAGTCAGACATGGTCTTGTATATTTCAAGTGATCTTGCAGGACTCGGGTCTCTGTAAGAGTAGCTGATAAAGCTGCCTGTACGGTTTGCGCTGACTGCAGTTCCGTAAGCGCCTCCCTTGACTCTTATCTCATTCCAGAGATAGCCAAGAGAGAGAATATTTGCGGCTACAGAGAGGCTTCCGTGAGGCTTGATTCCCATCATCGCAAGATCATATGCTGCGACTGCATGGGAGACTGACGAAGGCACGACAATACCCAGCTTTGCCGGAAGAGGCGAAGCGTAGCTGACACTGGCAGGTCTTGGCTGTCCTTCAGCGAGTTTGCTCACAAGGCTGCTCATATCTGCCGGCTCAGATGCAGTGACACTGATATATGCTCCGTTTCTGACTATGCTGCCTGAAATGACTTCGTGTGCAAATTCTTCGAAGCCTTTCATGCGCAGATCGAATTCTTTGTACAGACCGTGAACATACTCGAGGAATGTGTATCCGTTGAGGGCTTCTGCAGCTGCGTCGCGTGATGAGAAGCCGGATCTTGCTGCGTAAAGCGCGAGCCTGTGACCCGAAGAAACAGCATACCGTCTTCCTTCATCATCAATCTGAGCGATGAGTTCTCTCATCAGTTCCTTATCGTCAAATTTTGTGCGTGTCAGGACTTCGACAATAAGGTCTTCTGCATGACTCAGGTTCTCTTTCAGAACAGATGCCCTGGCTCTGATGCACGGTGTGCATGATTCAGGTTTGCCGTCTTCAGCCATTACGTCGATTCCGAATGACAGTGAGCCGACATACATCTTGATCTCATTGCCAAGCTCGGTGACGCTGTAGTTCTCGGTAGGAAGATCCTTGTAGAACTCGGTGATGAGTGCTGCAGGAGCGAGATCTTCAAACGGAAGATCTGTCACCGGGAAATATGCGTTGATATATACGATTCCTTTGGTCGGAAGTTTATGGTAAAGCAGGGTTACTCCGTCAACATTGCTGACTTCTGTTCCGATCAGTTCAGGTGTGCGTTTGATGTCGCTGAGCGCAAGCTGAGGGATTGTGCAAAGCGCTTCTTCACTGTCAGGAGTCTCCTGCCATGAAACCAGATTGGTGTTCAGTTCATCAAGCTCCGCACGCTGCTCAGGACTCATTGCTGCAACAGTGTCGGCTACGCGCTTTGCTTCGGCTGCGCGGCTCTCTTCGCCGACGGTTGTTGACGGTATAAGGGTCAGCCTGGTCAGCGAGTCCGTATCGAGCAGATATTCAGCTGCAAGAGCTTTGAGGTTATCCGGAGTAAGCGCATTGCGCAGATTCGCAATGGCCTCATTGCTCTTGAGATACATGATAGGGTCGCCGCCATACAGCCATGAACCGAATACGGCATTGGCTCTGTAGAGGCCCTGAGGCTCAGGATACTGCCTGAACCTGAAATCTGTCTGATTGACTATGGCCTGGAGATCACGCTCAGGTATACCGCTTTCAAGCACGCTTTCAACGGTCTCGCGTACGATTTCCAGCAGTCTGTCACCAGCTGCTTTGGTTCTGTCTTCGATGGAAGCATCCGGGTTGTCGCTGTCAAGTGCGGAAGGGATGATTCCTCTGAACAGAATGGCCATATACGGCTGAGCAATGCCGTCAGATATATACAGTTCCATGTCCTCAGCGAGGCCTGAGGACAGGACCGCTCTTTTGAGCGGTGACTCGTTCGAGTCGGCAAGCTGCTCATTCAGCACACTGAGAGCGAGCAGCTTGTCCCTGTCCTCCCATGTGCCTGCGATCCTGCCGAAAACGAGCATTGGCTTTTCATCTTCATCACTGGCATCGAATCTGCAGACATCTTCAGCAGTCTTGGGAACCTGCATCCCGATCTGAGGCAGGTCTTCAAGTTTTTCATACCCGTCAAGATATGATTCGATCTTGGCCAGCGTCTTGTCCAGAGGAATATCGCCGTCCAGATAGAAATAAGCATTGGACGGATGATAAAACTTCTTATATCTGGAGATAAATTCATCGTATGTCAGATCAGGAATAGCTTCTGGATCACCGCCGCTATTGTATCCATAGCATGTGTCCGGGAAGAGGAGCTTTCCGAGAGTCCTCTCTGCAATCTGATCGACATCAGACATCGCACCCTTCATTTCATTGAATACGACGCCTTTGAATACAGGTTCATCACCTGTAGTATCTATGTGCCAGCCTTCCTGATAGAAGATATTCGGATTGGTCAGGATATTCGGGCGGAAAACCGCGTCAAGATATACATCCATCAGATTGAGGTAATCCTGCTCCATACGGCTGGATACAGGATACAGAGTTTTATCTGAATATGTCATCGCATTGAGGAAGGTGTTCATTGAGGTCTTAAGAAGCTCAACGAAAGGCTCTTTGACAGGATACTTATCCGATCCGCAGAGCACTGAGTGCTCGAGAATATGGAACACACCGGTGCTGTCCTCCGGAATAGTCCTGAAGCCTACCGAGAAAAGCTTGTTCTCTTCGCTGCTTCTGGCCCAAACAAGACCGGCCCCTGTTTTATCATGAGTCATCTCGACCAGATCACCTTCGAACTCTTCGACCGGTCTGATACGTGTGACCGTAAAACCATGAATCTTGTCATTTACATTTAAAATCATATTAAACCCCTTGCTATCTGCGGCAACGCCGTGGAAATGCCGCGGCAACGCCGTATTTTTCGACGAGAATATTATAACACCATACTCTCATTTGAAAAGGAATTAATTACACGGTGTATGGTATAATCATTACATCATCAGAGAGTAACCAATCCGGACTTTACTAACAGGGAAAGGGGGTTGCGCTTTAGCGTAAAGCGCACTGAGAATAATGATAGATAACGGACTTATTTATTTTGCAAGAAACGGCGTAGATCCGTCTGAGAGTGACAAAATCTGCATGCGCCCGGACAAAGCCAACAGACACGGTTTTATCTGTGGTGCAACGGGAACCGGCAAGTCGGTAACTCTCAAGGTTCTGGCCGAAAGCTTCTCACAGCTTGGCGTACCGGTTTTCATGTCTGATGTCAAGGGCGACATGGCAGGCATTGCAGTTGCCGGTGATGACAGCGAAGGTATGCAGAAGAGACTCGACCGCTTTGACATCCGCGACACTTTTACATATGAAGGCTATCCGGTATCCATTTTCGACATTTACTGCGAGAAGGGCACACCGCTGCGCACTACCGTCTCGGAGATGGGTCCGCAGCTTTTCTCACAGGTTCTGGATCTGAACGATACTCAGGCGGAACTGATGCAGGTCATCTTCAAGATTGCAGATGACCTAGGTCTGGTGCTGATCGACACCAAGGACATGAAGGCAATGCTGCAGTACGCTGCTGATCACAACAGTGATTTCAAGATGGACTACGGCAACATTCCGCAGCAGTCCGCTTCAGCTATTATCAGAGCCATCGTTGCACTCGAGGCAGAAGGTGCTGACAAGTTCTTCGGAGAGCCGGCGGTGGACATCCGCGACTTCTTCCTGACTGCGCCTGACGGGCGCGGCATCATTAACATCCTCGACGCGGAGACACTGATCAACAAACCGAGACTGTATTCAGCATTCATGCTTTACCTGCTGTCTGAACTGTTCGAAGTGCTTCCGGAAGTCGGAGACCCTGAGAAGCCTAAGATGGTATTCTTCTTCGATGAAGCACATCTTCTATTCAAGAATGCCAGCAAGAGCCTGCTCGAGAAAATTGAACAGGTCGTCAAGCTGATCAGATCCAAGGGCGTATCGATTTTCTTCGTTACACAGAGCCCGGGAGACATTCCGAACGCTGTTATGGCTCAGCTCGGCAACAAGATCGAGCACGGCCTGCACGCATACACACCGGCTGAGCAGCGTGTGGTCAAAGCGGCAGCTGACGCGTTCAGAGTCAATCCTGAATTTGACACCGAGGAGCTTCTGCTGAGTCTCGGTACCGGCGAGGCTGTTGTATCAATGCTCGATGAGAAGGGCGCGCCTTCAATGGCAGAGCACGCTTTCGTTCTCCCGCCTGAGAGCCGCATGGGTGCTCTCGCGGATGATGAGAGGGCGTCAATTATCCAGGCTTCGATCCTTAACAGCAAATACGAGACAATGACAGACTCCGTATCTGCTTATGAGGTTATTACGGGCAAAACGCCGCAGGTTCCTGCGGGCGCTCCGGCGGGCGGAGGTTATACGTATAGTGCGGACTTCAATACACCGGCTCAGCCTGCAGCACAGTATTCAGGCGAAGCGGCTTATGCCGGCGGATCTAGCATGGCACCTTCCGAACCTTCTGACAGCCAATATGCACCTTCTGACAACGGCGAGATAACTTTCGACATTGAGATGGAAGTTGCAAGACAGCACGAAGCATTGAAATCAAAGTATCCTGAAGAGGAGAAAGCGCCTGCAGGGTCGAGAAAATCCTCAAGGAGTGACTCAAGGACTCAGGAAGCTGAAGAAGAAGTCAGCACAGGACGCTCAATAGGCGACATGGCGGACAGCTTCCTCGGCAAGAGCGGTACCAGGCAGGTAATGAGATCCACAGGCGGATCGATCGGCCGTGAGATCGGCAAGACCATAGGTGAGGCGGTCCTCGGTAAGAAGGGCAGAACGATCGGAGGCAATATCGGTTCAGCCATAGGTCGAAACTTATTCGGAACTCTCAGTAAGAAGCGTTAATGAAGGGGGAATTTTATGCCACTTACTAAGCAAGACATCACGGAACTGCTGGATTCTAAGAAAATCAAATACGAAATTGTTGAACACAAACCTGTTTTCACTATAGATGAGATGCTGGAGTGCAATATGCCTCATCCTGAGCAGATTGCCAAGAATCTTTTCGTCAGAGATGACAAGAAGAGAAAATACTATCTGATCACATGCCTCGAGGACAAGAAGGTCAATCTCAAGGAATTCAGAAAAGAGCACGATACACGCCCTCTGACATTCGCTTCTGAAGAAGATCTGATGGCCAAAATGGGACTGTACCGCGGCGCTGTTACACCTTTCGGAATTCTGAACAATGAGGAAAAGGACGTAGTCGTATTCATAGACAAGGATTTTGAGAACAAGATCATGGGAATTCATCCATGCGACAATACCGCTACCGTGTTCGTTAATACCAGGGATGTTGTCAAGCTTCTCAAGGCAAACGGCAACGAGATACACTTCATTAAGATGTAAGCTGTGTGATGCTGTGAAAAGCAATCAGCCTGCTGTGCAGATATAAAGCATCATTGCCGAACTGACAAGCAGGTAAATGGCCGCGCAGATATACGGCATCATTACCGCAATGAGAAGCAGGCAGATGGCCGCGCAGAAAACATCACACAATCGCAATTGAAAAAATATTGAGCAAAGTATTGACAGATTCTGATTCCGGGTGTATATTCCTACTAAACTGGTAGGAAATAAAACGGTGACGGGAAAGGAGGAAGCGCAGATGGCAAGAACATTCACATCAATGACTGATCGCTGTTGTTGCTGGGGCATGTGTCCGGGTGTCTGTTCGTATGCGGCAGCTGCGGTGCTTTCTGACCGTCATACATCAATCCAGTCAGTCTGATCACAATCTGAAGGCAACAGACGATCAGCTGCAACAGACAATCACGATACTTTTACAATCTCCCTTTACTACATGAGAGGCACCGCATAGGCGCCTCTCTTTTTTCTGAAAAATACGTGACGGCATTTGTTTCCTGACAGCATATCTTAGCTAATTAATTGTTTGGGACACGAGAAACGGAGGAATGAAACAATGGCAGATATCAAGCAGAGCATGACAGAACTTATCGGAGGAACACCAATTCTCAAGCTGAACAGATACAGTGAAGTATCAGGCATCAAAGGCGCGAACATCCTCGCAAAACTGGAATATCTCAATCCGGCAGGATCGGTCAAGGACAGAATCGGACTTAAGATGATCGTTGATGCAGAAGAGAAAGGAATCATCAAACCGGGCGCTACAATCATCGAGCCTACCAGCGGCAACACCGGCATCGGACTTGCAGCTGTCGCTACAGCTAGAGGATACAGAGCAATCCTTACACTTCCTGAGACAATGAGTGTTGAGCGCAGAACGATGCTTTCCGCATACGGAGCTGAGATCGTCCTGACTGAAGGAGCCAAGGGCATGAAAGGTGCGATTGCTAAAGCCGAAGAGCTTAAAAATCAGATAGAAGGAGCAGTTATCCTCGGACAGTTTGTCAATCCTGCAAACCCACAGGCACACTATGAGACAACAGGCCCTGAGATCTGGAATCAGACAGATGGAAAAGTAGATATTTTCGTCGCAGGCGTCGGTACAGGCGGAACTCTTTCCGGAGTAGGAAAGTACCTCAAGGAACAGAACCCTGATGTTTATGTCGTTGCGGTTGAGCCTTCGACCAGCCCGGTTCTGTCAAAGGGTGAAGCGGGTGCGCACAAAATCCAGGGAATCGGAGCAGGCTTCGTTCCGGACACACTCGATACAAGCGTATATGATGAGGTCCTTGCGATCGAAAACGATGATGCTTTTGCAGAAGGAAAGAAATTCGCAGCTGCAGAAGGAATCCTCGTAGGAATTTCATCGGGAGCTGCACTGAAAGCTGCCTCAATCCTTGCAGAAAGACCTGAAAACGCCGGCAAGAATATAGTAGTTCTTCTGCCTGACTCAGGAGATAGATATCTTTCCACCCCGCTGTTTGCTAAGGAATAAGGGCAAAAAGCGGATACAAAAGCCGGAACGCGCTGATAAAGCATGCGCAATAAAGCGCATATTGTATACAATTATACAAATTTCTTTGTAAATATAGACAAAACACCTTGCTGTTTGCTAGAATAATTTAACAAACGCAGGGTTTTTTGTTTGCCGTGAATTCGGTATTCAAACCTGCAAGGTATTATTGAAATTTTAAAAGGAGTAACATTATGAGTTCATTTGTTGGTTTTATGAATAACATTCTGTACCAGCCTTACATCGTTCCTCTGTTCCTGATTGCGGTAGGTATCTACTTCACAATCAGAACTAAGTTCGTACAGATCAGAATGTTTGGCGAGATGTTCAAAGTTGTCAGCGAGAAGCCGGCTGATGAAAAAGGTATCTCATCATTCGGAGCTCTGATGGTATCGACAGCTTCCCGTGTAGGTACAGGAAACATCATCGGTGTCTGTACTGCGATCATCCTGGGTGGTCCTGGAGCTATCTTCTGGATGTGGATCACTGCAATCTTCGGTGGAGCTAACGCATTCATCGAGTCAACACTGGCCCAGATTTATAAGAAGAAAGCAGACGATGGAACCTATTACGGCGGACCATCATACTACATGCAGAATGCTCTCGGAGCAAGATGGCTCGGCGTTATCTTCTCCATCCTGATCATCTTCACATATGCTGTTGGTTATAACATGCTCGCTGCATTCAACCTTCAGTCGACATTCGCTACTTTCTCATTCTACAATGAGAAGTCGACACCGATGGTAATCGGAGCTATCCTGGCAGTTTTCTTTGCTGCTACCATTCTCGGAGGCGCAAAGAAGCTCACTGATGTAACAGGATTCCTCGTACCGGTTATGGGTGTTCTCTACGTAGCTATCTCTCTGATCGTTCTTGTACTCAATGCTAAGAACTTCGGAGCAATGTTCGGACTGATCTTCAGCACAGCATTCGACTTCCAGGCAATCTTCGGAGGATTCACAGGTTCAGTAATCATGTGGGGACTCAAGAGAGGTCTGTACTCCAATGAAGCTGGTATGGGTTCTGCTCCGAACGCCGCAGCTAAGGCTGATGTAGTTCACCCGGTCAAGCAGGGTCTTGTTCAGACACTGTCAGTATTCATTGACACACTGCTGATCTGCTCTGCAACCGCATTTATGTGCCTGTCCACAATGTCCGTAAACCCAGCTGATTATGTACTGGAGGATGGCGGCGCTAATGCTGCAGGCTACGTACAGACATGTCTGCATACATCACTCGGAGGATTCGGACCTATCTTCATCGCAGTATCGATGACACTGTTCGCATTCACCACACTGATTGGTAACTACTCATACTGCGAAGGATGCTTTGCATTCATCCTCAAGAGAGACATGAACAAGACAGAGCTGGTTATCTTCAGAATCATTGCTATCTGCCTCGTATTCCTCGGCGCTATTTCAAGCGCAGGTCTCGTATGGGATACAGCTGATATGTTCCAGGGACTCATGGTAGTCTGCAACATCCCAACAATCGCAATTCTGGGCGGTGTAGCTATCAAGGCTCTCGACGATTACACTAAACAGAAGAAGGAAGGCAAAGCACCTCACTTCCACGCTGCTGATATCGGTCTTCCGGAAGACAAGGCAGATTGCTGGAATTAATCCGCTTTGCAGCCTGCGTGCAGCATAAACGCAGCCTGCGAATCTGTATCTGATTATTTGAATCATTAGAAGTCTGGTTCCTCGGAACCAGACTTTTTTTCATTGCGCGCTTCAGCCTGACCTGTATTTCGGCAATCAGGTACAGAGACGAGGTTTAATTAGTTTAGGTAAATGGTGGACAGGCATCATCAGACAATTTGGAGTATTTACCTATGAACTTGACTAAATGAATCGGAATGCCATTTTGCAGAGGCATGACACTATTCAGAATAAAGCATATGATGTGCTACAATTATTATGTATGACTAAAATCATTTATATCGACGGCCTCTCTGTTGAGGTCACGAAAAAACGTATCAAAAGAATTAATATGCGTGTCAAGGAACCGGACGGCCGGATCGTGATCAGCGCGCCATACATGACTTCCGACAGGGATATCATTGCTTTTGTGCGCTCCAAACGAAGCTGGATAGACAAAGCCAGGCAGACTGTCAGACAGAGGGTCAGGACTCATCCGGAGCCGGTAAGTGCCGCAGAAAAGGAAGCCAGACGATCGGATCTGAAGAGAAGGATAGCGGCAAGGCTGCCTGAGATTGAAAGGCGTACCGGTCTCAGCTGCAGCGGATGGACGGTAAGGGACATGCATACAAGATGGGGAAGCTGCAACACCAGGACACGTCATCTGAATTTCAGCCTGATGCTTGCGACGAGGTCAGATACTGAACTTGATTACGTGATACTGCATGAACTGGTGCATACGGTTGTCCCTAATCACGGAGCGGATTTCTATGCGCTGATGGACAGATTCATGCCGGGCTGGAAAAAAATACGCCGGTACATGAAAGACAATTAAAAAGCGCGCATGGATCCGCGACAGAAATACAGAGAAATAAATGGAAGTACCTCAGCTGATTATTGACCTGGCTATAATGCTTACCACGGCTGCCGTGGTAACGATTGTATTCAAAAGACTCAGAATACCGACTATTCTGGGCTATATTCTTGCGGGCTTTCTGATCGGGCCTCATTTTCCGATGTTCATGGATATCGGAAGCACAGCATCCATCGAGACCTGGAGTGAGATTGGCGTGGTTATCATTCTGTTCCATATTGGACTGGAATTCGATTTCCACAAAATCGCGGACATAGGCAGCACAGCTATTGTTTCGGCGCTTGTCAAGATGTCGGGAGTGCTGTTTGTGGGATACGGATTCGGTATTCTGCTGGGAATGTCAGTAATGAACTCTGTTTTCCTGGGCGTAATGCTTTCAATCAGTTCAACAGTAGTTATTCAGAAATGCCTTGAGGAAATGGGTCTGGCAGAGAAGAAGTTCGCGGGTCTTGTCATGGGATCACTGGTAATGGAAGATGTCATTTCAGTATTCATGATGGTGATACTCACGACCATGGCGGTCAGCAAGGGCGGCGACAGCAGCGGGATTGCAATGCATCTCTTCCTGATGCTGTGTTATCTCATCATATGGCTGGTTCTCGGCATATTTTTCGTTCCGACATTTCTTGACAAAGTCATGGGACTGATGAGCGATGAGATGCTGACTCTTCTGAGCCTCGGATTCTGTTTCCTGATGGCACTGCTGGCGAAACAGATCGGCTTTTCGATGGAACTCGGAGCTTTTCTTGCCGGCTCTTTCTTCGCAGGAACCAAATACGTTCACAGAGTAGAGCATGTGACAGCCGGCATCAAGGACATGTTCGGCGCGATATTCTTCCTATCTGTAGGAATGATGGTCGATCCGCATATCATAGCTGAGAGATGGACATCAATCGTGCCTATCGCTGTTATTGCGGTTGCGGCAAAGCTGGTTTTCGCCACGTTCGGAATGATCCTCTCAGGACAGGACATAGATACTGCAGTCAGAGGAGGCGCGGCACTTGCTCCAATCGGTGAATTTTCATTCATCATTGCCAGTCTCGGAATATCTCTTGGAGTCATGGAAGATTATCTGTATCCGGTTATAGTGGCTTCATCGATTCTGACGATTATCTTTACGCCTGTGATGATAAGGCAGTCAGATCACATAGTAGTAATGATCACCGGCCTAATTCCAGAGAGACTGAGGCGGAGAATAGACAGCTATACATCAGAAGACCAGGATACTGTTGAGCATACTTCTGAATGGAAGGTAGTGCTTACAGAGTATTTCATCAAAGTAGCAATATACGGAAGCATCATGCTTGTTACCGCTCTGGCGGGATGCAGACTGGTGCAGCCACTGCTCAGCGGTGTAGCGGGTGACCGGGCATCAAGGATTATTGTTACAGTGCTGATTTACGCAGTGATGATAATCTTCGCAAGACCATATCTGGGCAACAGGAATATTGCTTTTACACAACTGTGGATGGACAGACTTTCAAACAGACCTCCGCTGGCAGCAATGGTTATGCTCAAGATAGGGCTTATGATGATTATCGCGGGCATTCCGCTCACGATGCTGTTCAGGATGAGAGGACTTGTTCTGGTCCTGATACCGGCATCAATATTCCTCATAGCAAGATCTGACTTTGTTGCAACATATTATCTGCAGCTTGAGACCAGATTCCTCGCGAATCTCAACCAGAAGACTATGGCAGAGCGTGGGGGCAGCCGCAGCAGAGAGCATTGGCTCGAAGAGGACTACAGCATTTTCAGCTGGATTATCCCTCAGGGTGCGTCATATGCAGGCAAGTCTATCCTCGATCTGGCGTGGGGCAAAAACGAAGCAGTGTATGTTGTCAAGATCCGGCGCAGCGACAAGAGGATGACAATGCCGCCTGCGAGAACTGTTCTGCAGGAAGGCGACAAGGTGTATGTAATTGGCGACAGACAGTCGCTGGAAACCTTTGCCAAGACGCTCGAAACAGACGAGGAGATTCTTATCAGAACACTCAAAGAATTCCTGGATGCGGCATATCCTGACTCAGAACACGCGCTTGCATGTGCAGCAATCAGGGTAAGAGGAACAGAGCCGTATGTCGGCAAACCTATCAAGAGGAGCAGAATAAACGCCAGGACCCACTGCATGATCCTGGGACTGGAACGCGGCGGTTATGCGACGACAATGCCGGATGCAAACATGCTGATCGAGGAGGGAGACATCCTTTGGGTCATCGGCACACATCAGGATCTCAGCCGTATAGCTTCACACTCAGTCGGCAAAGCCGGAACTCACCGCGAAACACTTGCGCTTAATGCCGCTGAGATCAGAGAAAGAATGTAGATTCATATAATCTGACAGTGCAGATAAGAGGGTAGAAAAATGAATTGGGAACTAATAGCACACTACGTACTTCCGCCGGTAGTCGGAGCTGTCATTGGGTACTTCACTAATCTTATAGCAGTCAAAATGCTTTTCTTCCCGCACGAAGAGAAGCGCATCTTCGGCTGGCGAGTCCCTTTTACACCGGGCGCCATTCCGAAGGGCAAAGCCAGGCTGGCAAAGTCAGCGGGAAAGATAGTGCAGAACGATCTGTTCACGCGCGAAGATATTTCAGGCAAGCTCCTGACCGAGGAGGTCGAACGCCCGCTGATTGACAGGGTGATGAGTATCCTGGATACCAATATCTCTGATACGGGTTCCATACTTACCGGGAGCCGCGAGAAGTATGACAAGCTTGAGAAGAGCTTTATCGAACTCCTCGAAATCAAGATAACAGAAGCTATCCACAAGATGGACATTCCGGGCGTGGTCAAAGAGGAAGGCGGCAGGATGATAAGAGAGCAGGCTCAGGGTTCAAGACTGCTGAGGCTCCTGGTTTCTGACAACCTGATAGATATGGTTATGGGCAGTGTCGGAGAGAAAATGGAAGAATTCATCGACAGCCACGGACCGAAGATGGTCAACGAGATTACTGAAAGCAGGATACACGATCTCGGAAACAGGACTCCGCTGCATGTGCTGGAACTTGCGGGATATGACGCGGAGTATGTAAGAAAGAAAATAACAGATGCATACAGAGAATCTGTCGTGAATGCGGTTAATTCAGCACTCAGGAGGATCAACGTTGCGTCGATAGTTGAGGATAAAATCAATTCAATGTCGGTTGCTGAGCTGGAGAAGGGCGTTTTGCTGGTCATGAAAAATGAGCTCAACATGATAGTCAGTCTGGGCGCTCTGATCGGACTTGTGATCGGCTGCATCAATATATTCATCTAGTGCATAGTGTTCGAAGGTGCTGAAATGGATAAGGACAAAGTAATGCAGGAAGAACTGCTCAGGAAAATAGAAGCAATGAGAGAAGCAGGGCTTCTCGACGAGCTGATTGCCAGGACTGAGTCTGAGAGCGCTGCAGACTATGTAGTCTTCGAGAATGTGCGCAAAGTTTATCATGTCGGCGAGGTCGATATAGAAGCGCTTGCGGATGCTTCTTTCAGTGTCGGAAAAGGCGAGCTTGCTGTGGTTGTCGGTGAATCCGGCGCGGGCAAAACGACGCTTCTCAACATTCTCGGCGGAATGGATACTCTGACAAGCGGCAGGGTCATGCTGGACGGAAGAGAGATCAGCGGCATGAATCTCAGAGAGCTCACAAGTTACCGCAGATATGATATAGGATTTGTATTTCAGTTCTACAATCTGGTTCAGAATCTTACCGCGCTTGAAAATGTGTCTCTGGCGACTCAGATCTGCAAGGACCCTTTGGATCCTGCCGAGACACTTAAGGCTGTCGGGCTGGGAGACAGAATGAACAACTTCCCTGGACAGCTTTCCGGCGGCGAACAGCAGAGAGTTGCGATCGCGAGAGCGCTGGCGAAGAACCCGAAACTGCTGCTTTGCGATGAACCTACAGGAGCCCTTGACTACAACACAGGAAAACAGATTCTGCAGCTGCTGCAGGATCAGGCAAGACGTTCCGGAACGACCGTAATCATCATCACTCACAACAAGGCAATCACGCCGATGGCTGACAGAGTCATAAGCGTCAGAAGCGGCAGAGTTGTCGACGTGACAGTCAACAGACATCCGGTGCCGGTTGAGGAAATCGAATGGTAATATGATGAGGCAGATGCATCAGACATACATGTAACACAAATGCTCAGAAAGTCTACACTAAGAGAAATCAGGACATCATTGGCAAGGTACCTGGCGATCTTCGCGATCGTGGCTCTTGGCGTGGGCTTTTTCTCAGGTCTCAAGGACTGCAAAGCGTCAATGGTCAACACCGCTACGCATTACCTGAATGACCATAATATGTATGACTATCAGATCATATCCACATACGGAATCGACGACGACAGCGTAGCCACAGCACGGGCGTATGATGGCGTCAGCGGGGCAGAGGGATCAGTACAGATAGATGTTATGGCTTCTTCCGGCGGAGGAGACGAGGCTGCCCTCAAGGCGATTTCACTTCCGCAGGATATTAATACACTCAGAGTCGTTACCGGCAGGCTGCCTGAAGCACCTGACGAATGTGTTGTTGATGACTATCACATTGACAGTGAAGGTTACAGGGCAGGCGACACGATAACTCTGACTGAATCAAACGATGAAGATACTCTTGAGAAGTTCAGATATAAGAAATTCAAGATAGTCGGCACTGTTAATACGCCAATATATCTCGATTACCAGCGAGGTTCAACAGACATCGGCAACGGCAGTCTCGAGACTTTCTTCTATATAGACCGTGATTCATTTGACACAGACTATTACACACAGCTGTATGTGACGCTCGCAGGTGACGAGCAGCCTTTCACCGAAGAAAAAGAAAACCAGCTTGACGCCGCAGAGGACAGCATGAAGGCTCTTGCCGAAAAAATAACCGCGGACAGACGCGAAACTGCTATGGCAGAAGCTCAGGAAGAGCTGGATGAGAAAAAGCAGGAATACGAAGATAATCTGGCTAAGTATGAAGATGAGAAAGCCAAGGCAGAAAGAGAGCTGGATAAGGCGGAAGACAAGCTTGACAGCGGACAGAAAAAGCTGAATTCGTCAAGTCGTAAGGCAAATGCCACAGAGACTGAGCTTAAAGACACAATCAGCGGACTTAAGGATAAGCTGAGTGAAGTTAATTCCGGAATCAGCACCCTGAACAGTGAGAAAGAGAAGGCGGAGGCAGGTCTCTCACAGGCCAAGGCCGCCCGTGAGCAGCTGGCGCAGGGCAAAGCGGCACTTCAGGCAAACATACAGGACCTGAAAGCCAAGGCTGAGGCCGATCCGGATAATGCGGATGTGTATAATTCCGCGATAGATGACCTGAACAAAGAAATCGCCGGCTTTGACCAGAAAATAGGTGCTGTGGATTCACAGATCGCTGAAATCAATGCCGGACTCGGAACCATCAGTTCCAAACTCTCCGAGGCGCAGGCGGGCAAATCGCAGATTGAGGATGGTATCTCGCAGGCTGAGGCCGGTCTTCAGAAGGTCAAAGAGGGCAAAGCTGAAATCAGCAGGCAGCAGAAGAAAATCGACAAAGGCAGAAAAACTCTGAGGCAGGAAGAGAGAAAGGCGGAAAGCGAGTTCGACAAAGCGAAAAGGGAACTTGATGATGCCAAGGATAAGCTCGATGAGGCTCAGGAAAAAATCGACGATATGGAAACCGGTAATTCATACGCCATTTCAAGAACAGAGAATGCCGGATACTCATCATTTGACAGCAATTCGAGCATAGTCAGCAATATCGCCAAGATATTCCCTGTGTTCTTCTTCCTGATTGCTGCACTCGTCTGCATGACAACTATGACGAGGATGATTGACGAGCAGAGAACCCAGATCGGAGTTCTCAAGGCGCTCGGCTACAGCAATGCCCAGATAGTTGGCAAGTACATGTTCTACTCAGGAAGCGCGGCTTTCCTCGGAGCTGTGACGGGATTCTTCATAGGGTGCAAAGTCTTCCCTACGGTAATCTGGCATGCGTATACGATGATGTATGACTTCAGCGAGGATGTTGAGTTTGTTTTCGATGCCAGACTGGGACTGATCTCACTTGCGGCGGCTCTGCTGTGCTCGATGGGAGCAACATGGGTATCGATTTCCCAGGATTTCAGAGTCGCTCCGTCAGATCTGATCAGACCTAAGACGCCGCCTGCAGGCAAGAGAATCCTGCTTGAAAGAATAGGACCTCTGTGGTCAAGGATCAGCTTCCTGTATAAGGTCTCAATCAGAAATATCTTCAGAGACAAGAAGAGATTCCTGATGATGGTCATCGGAGTAAGCGGATGCACGGCTCTCCTGATAGCAGGTATCGGAATCAGAACTACAGTCGCGCTTGTCGCAGACCATCAGTTCAACGAAATATCGCTTTACGACTTCAATGTCATATTCAGCAAGAATATGACCGCGGAGAGGCAGCAGGATTTCCTCGAATACATGGATGAGCAGTCGGGGATCAGTCCTGAGGAAGTTTTCTATATGCACAGAGCCGAGGTTACTGTAGAAAGAAGTGATGGGAACTTCGACGTTACGTGTTCGGCCAGCGAGCCTGAGAACTTCGGCAATTTTATAGATCTGCACGACGGAAGCGAACCTGTCGCTTTCCCGGGAGATGGCGAGATCGTAATTGTAAGAAAGCTGAGCCATGACTATGGAATAAACAAAGGGGACACCCTGAAGATAAGAGACGGATACCGCGAGGCCGAGCTGACTGTATCTGATGTGTGTGACAACTATGTATATGACACGATATATATGAGCATGGACACATATGAGAAGGCGTTCGGCAAAAAGGCAGATATCAAGAGCGCGCTTGTCAGGATGAAGAGGCCTGAAGCGGAGGCGGAATCCGGGGAAGCGTCAGTGGATGATGAGACGATAAGAGCTGCAGCTACTGAAGCTGCCAATTATGAGCATACTGCGGCGGTATCGGTAACTCTTGACGTAAGGGAAAGCGTTGCCAAAATGATGAAGAGTCTGGACATGGTTGTTTATGTCGTCATACTCTCGGCAGCGCTGCTCGCATTCATCGTCCTGTACAATCTTACGAATATCAATATCACCGAGAGAGTGAGGGAAATTGCGACTATCAAGGTTCTCGGATTCAATCAGCTCGAAGTGTCACAGTACGTTTTCAGAGAGAACCTGTTCCTGACGGCTATCGCTGCTGTGGTAGGAATACCGCTCGGAAAATGGCTGCTGAGGTTTGTTATCGACAACATTGTTGTCAAAATGATATACTTCGAACCGAGACTGACTAATATGAATATCGTGATGGCGGTAGCGCTGACATTCGCTTTCGCTGCATTTGTCAACCTTGCCATGCAGAGGAGACTCCGCAGTGTATCAATGACTGAGTCTCTGAAGTCTGTAGAATAAAACCTTAAATGGAGGAGTTAAAATGAAAAAGTTTACTATCGAAATGAAAGACGGCGGAATCATGAAGGGCGAACTGTACGAAGATATCGCGCCTAAGACAGTCGAGAATTTTGAGAAACTGGCTAACAGCGGATTCTATGACGGCCTTATTTTCCACAGAGTAATCCCGGGATTCATGATCCAGGGAGGATGCCCTGACGGAACAGGAATGGGCGGCCCGGGATATACTATCAAGGGTGAGTTTACTGCAAACGGATTCAAAAATGACCTCAAACACGAAAGAGGAGTTCTTTCAATGGCAAGAGCAATGAATCCTGATTCAGCAGGCTCCCAGTTTTTCATCATGACAACAACTTCTCCTCACCTTGACGGACAGTACGCTTCATTCGGAAGAGTAACCGAGGGAATGGATGTTGCTGACAAGATCGTTAACAGCAGGAGAAATATGAGAGACAAGCCGATTGTAGACCAGACAATCAAGTGCATCAGAGTAGAAGGCTAGTCCTGTATATTCTGTTAAATCTCAGGCACGCTGTTTGATGAGCTTCGGATATTCCGGATTACAGTTACGATTTTGCCTCTGAAGAAAACCGGCAGGAGGTCAAGTTCACTCAGCCTGTACAGTATGGCATCATAATGCGGACTGAAAGGCTGGAGAATTATACAGTCATCCTGGCGGACAAGTTTGCGGCATACAGTATCTTCTCCCGGGCTTGATACCAGTACCAGGTCACCTTCATCAGGGTCATTGTCTCTGCGTACTATGACTATATCTCCGGCAAGAATATACGGAGACATACTGGAGTCGGTAATGGTATATCCGAAGCAGTCATCCGCGTCAGGCTGGCTGTCAGACATAACAGCATAATGCATTTCAACAGAGGCTGGATCAGGATCAGCGCTGAGCGGGTTGAGTTCCCTGTATACCGGGATGTATTTAACAGATGCGTCTCTCACTGCATCAGGTCTGTCCTTCCAGCTGTCAGGAATCTGTTTCTGTCTGTAATAATCAGCGGCATCTTCTCTCATCAGATCATCAATCGTGATGCCGATATGAGCCGCAACTTTTTCCAGCGTATTTATCCTTGGCGTGGCAGCACCGCTCCGCCATTTGGAGATAAGGCCTTTGGACAGTCCTGAATCCTTTTCGAACTGTGTCTGAGAGATTTTGTGCTGAACGCAATATTCATCGATTTTATCAAGATAACTCAAAATAACACCTCCGTGATAATAAATGATGAATATTTTCAGCGTTTTCCGGTTGACTAGCCATAATATGGCTGATAAAATCAAAAAAGCGATGAATATTTTCATCGTATTGCCGAAAAATCGCCGAAAATATGACTAAAATTATAGTGTGGCAACTAGATTTTGACATATTTAGAGCGATTTTTCAATTATATAGATGAATTTGTTCATCATTTTGCTCAAATAAGCATATATAATTAGATTTTTTTGCACTCCTGTTATTCAGCATAATAAGCAGTGTTCAATCATAAGATTCATACATTGACATACTGCGTATCATGAGTGTACAATATTCCGCGGCAGTCAGCAGACGCATTTATGGCTGCCCAAGCAGTTCGGGTCCGATATCCTGCTTGTAAAATACTAAAACCAAAGGAGATTCTTAATATGCAACTCATCAGAAAAGAGTTGGACGATTACCGCATTCTTCTGCGTAACGTTCCATCACTCGTTATCACTTTGTTCGTCGTGAGTGTAATCATGATGAACCTTCTCGCCAACAAGGAATTAATTTCTGTCAAATACTTCGCACTTGACTGCGGATTTGTTCTCAGCTGGATCAGTTTTCTATGTATGGATATGATTTGCAAGCGTTTTGGCCCTAAGGCAGCGGCCAAGATATCTATTCTTGCGCTTATAATCAACCTGTGCGCCACACTTGTTTTCAAGCTGATGTCGATGACTCCGGGCATGTGGGGGGAGTATTACTCCACAGGAATGACAGAGGTCAATGACGGACTCAATGCTACATTCGGCGGTTCCTGGTACGTAGTTCTCGGAAGCAGCATAGCAATGCTGGCTGCCGCGATTTGCAATTCGGTCATCAACCATACTGTAGCAAAGCGTCTTTCGTACGGCGGATATAAAGCTTTCGCAATGCGGTCTTTCATTTCTACCGGACTCGCGCAGTTTGTTGACAACCTCACTTTTGCGCTTATCGTTTCATATCACTTCTTCGGATGGACAGCACCTCAGGTTCTTGTATGCTCACTGACCGGAGCTGTTGCGGAACTGCTGTGTGAAGTTGTGTTCAGCCCGTTCGGATACAAAGTCAGCCGCCAGTGGGAAGAAGAGAACGTAGGCAAGCAGTATCTTGATTATGTCAGCAATGTTCATAGTGATACGTCTTACGCGCGTTAAGGAGAACTGAAATGGTAGTACTGATTACAGGTGCCTCCGGTGGTATAGGCAAAGCGACAGCTGAATACTTCCTCGCAAGAGGACACGAAGTTCATGGTCTGGATATAAGAGACGCTGATCCTGATCTGTGCGGTTTCGCAGCTTCTGCAGATTGCACAGGAACCTACTTCCATCACGTCGGCGATGTAACAGACAGGGCTTCCATCCTTGCCGCTCTTACTCCGGAGTTCAAACCTGAGATACTCATCAACAATGCCGGAATTCAGCAGGGGGAGAGAGACATCGATGTCAACCTCAAAGGGATGATCAATGTCACAGAACTTACAGCTATTAACAATGACCGGATCAGATCGGTAGTAAATATCGGGTCCGCAAGCGGACATACAGGTTCAGAATTCCCTGAGTATGCCGCAAGCAAAGGCGGAGTTCTTGCATACACCAAGAATGTTGCGCTGAGACTTGCTCCGCGCGCGACATGCAACAGCATAGATCCGGGCGGCGTCACGACAGAACTTAACAGAGTAGTTATGGATGATCCGGTACTGTGGAACAGGATCATGGAGCTGACACCGATGAAGAGATGGGCTTCTGCTGAGGAAATAGCAGAGTGGATATACTTCGTCGCAGTGAACAACAGATTCATGACCGGACAGAACCTGCTGATCGATGGAGGAGAGGCGGGCAGAGCTGAGTTCGTATGGCCTGAATAGGATATGAAATAACAGACATACCTATTATCAGATAAACGGATGTGAGTGATGTTGACCATCGGAATTACAATCTAATATAATAACAATAACTGTGATTCTCATAATCACAGTTTTTTATTATCCGCAAAGCACAATAGAAAGATTGACAGGTGAATCTATATGTTTTCGGTTGAATTTGACAGCACATCATCAAAAAGCCTCTATGTACAGATATATGAGTACATCAGGAAGGGCCTGACCGACGGCAGAATCGCCGCGGGCGACAGGCTTCCTTCAATCAGAAATATGGCAAAAATACTTGGTGTCAGCATCACTACTGTGAGAATGGCGTACGATCAGCTGATGGTTGAAGGGTATCTCGAGAGCAAACCGCAGTCCGGCTTTTATGTAAGACAGGGTTCGGCGGGAGATCACAGTCCGAATATCAGTTTCAGATCTGAAAACCCTGATCAGCCGGTAACGGTTATGCAGGTATCCGAGCAGCGGGGCAGTATGCTGTATGATCCGGAATCATTTGACTTCGTCAAGTGGAAAAAGTGCATGGCGAGTGTTCTGAATGATACGCCTGAACTGCTTCTTCTTGAAGGTGACAGACAGGGAGAACCTGCGCTGAGATCAGAAATCGCGGCATACCTGTACAAATCGAGAGGCGTTATATGTGAGCCGGATCAGGTCGTAGTCAGTGCCGGTACCCAGCAGCTGGTGAACCACATCGCGAGGATCCTCAAGGCTGTCGGAATCAACTACGTGTGTACGGAAGACCCAGGGTACATGCCTGTCAGAAACACTTTCCGTGACTGGGGATTCGGACTCAGCAGCATACCGGTCAGAAAAGACGGCATTGAAATCGAAAAACTTCCTGTCAATATACGTACGGCAGTATATGTCAGTCCGCAGAACCAGTTCCCTACAGGTGCGGTTATGCCTATCGGCCGCCGTCACCAGATTCTCAACTGGGCGGAGTCCAATGACAGCATCATTATTGAGGATGACTATGACAGTGAACTCAGATATTTCGGCATGCCGGTGCCTGCACTTCAGGGACTGGACGGCGGCAGCAGAGTCGTGTATATAGGATCTTTCTCATCGACACTTTTTCCTGCGGTAAGAATCAGCTATATGGTGCTTCCGCGTGACATGGCTGTCATATATGAAGAGATGAAAATGAACTATGACCAGACCTGTTCCAAGACAGAGCAGCTGACTCTGGCGCTGTTCATGCAGAGGGGATACTACAGTACCAATCTGAAGAAAATCAGAAACCTGTATTCGCACAAGCTGAAAGAAACTCTTGACGCGATCAGTAAATACGGCGGAGAGGACGGTTTCATAACTGCCGAGAACAGCCAGTCGGGAATCAATCTGATTCTGAGGGTAGCTTGCCCGGTTCTGAGTGAGACAGAAGACGAAGAGGAAGTCAGGGGGTTAAGAGCGCAGATTGCTGATGCATTGGTCAGCTCTGCAGCTGAACTCGGAATAAGGGTGAGAAATATCGATCAGCTTGATCAGGATGGGTGTATATACCTGATTCTGTATTACAACCAGATACCGCTGGATAAGATCGAACAGACTGTGCGCAACATGACGGAGAATTTCAGAAAAGCTGTTCAGACTGTACAGAATACAATACGGATATGAAAAAGACGACTTTATGCTACATAGAAAATAACGGATCATGGCTGATGCTTTACAGAAACCGCAAACCTGAGGATCCGAATGAGGGCAAGTGGCTCGGGATAGGAGGCAAAATCGAGCCCGGAGAAACTCCTGACGAGTGCAATGCCAGAGAGGTAATGGAAGAGACGGGCCTGATAATCCGATCAGCTTCTTTCTGCGGTGTTATCGAGTTCCGTGCGGACATGTATGAGGACGAAGACATGTATCTCTACTATTCGGATGATGTAATACCGTGTGATCCCGACTCCGCCGAAATCTTCCGCACGACAGGAACAATCGCTTTGCCCGAATGTGACGAGGGAGAACTGAAGTGGATCCCGGAAAATCAGCTGATGCAGCTGCCGATGTGGGAGGGAGACAGAGCCTTTCTGAAGGAACTTCTGGACGGCAAAAGGCACATTTACATGACTCTCAGCTACGAGGGTGAAAAGTGTACGGTTCTTCACAGAAACGTGCGCTGATATTCAAAAAAGAAACAACCTAAACACTACCAAAAAACAACATATGTGGTATTATATAAGAAGCCTGAAGGGCACATATAGTGTCCGCGGGCTTCTTGCCATTTCTTAGCAACGGGGGCGGATTTTTACAGATAATGGAAGACAACAAGCAGGATATAATCCAGACACAGGCAGAAGAGAATAATGTCGAACTGAAGAAGACAGCCAGGCATACATGGATAGGCGACAGAGATGAAGTGCGTCCGGATCAGATGCAGCGGACTGTGACCAGAATGACTTTTCCGTCAGACGAGGTGCGCAGTACTAAGCTGGTCGAGAAGGAGAAGAAACCTTACAAGGGATTCATCACAGATGAAGAGGTGGAATTCGCAGAAAAGGCCGCTGAGATAGACCGCATAGCCCGGGCCGAGAGGCTGGCGGCAAGGCAGACGATGACGCAGACAAGGGTCTACTCGGGTTTCGGCAGCAGCATCGAAGAGGAGAAGGCTCCTGAAGAAGAGGCACAGCAGCCGCAGGAACAGCCGGTTAAGGTCCGCAGGCGCAGGTCGTTTAACGTTCACATCGCTGACAGTCGTAAATTCAAGCGGCTGATCGTGCTTGCTGTGGCATTTTTTGTTCTGCTTGCATTCGAGATAAGCTTTGCGGTTATGAAGGCTCAGACGGCATCGCTTCCGGACAGAACCGCGGAGTTCAGGTCTCAGACTGAGGCGCTGCAGACAGATAATGAAGCTCTGCGTAAGTCAGCAGATGAGATAGGCGAATATGATCAGGTTAAGGAATTAAGAGATTCATGGCAGAGAATAAAGGACAAACTCGCGGAATAAGAATAAGTGACAGACTGCTTATTGTGCTGGCTGTGCTGATCGGCATTACACTGCTGGCAGCAGTGTTTGTTGTGCCGAAATACGGCAAGGTATTCTCAGCATACAGAGCAGCGAGATCTGAATACAAATCAGCCGAAAAGGCATTTAATACGGCACAGCAGGAGAATGCGGATCTTAAGCAGAACCTCGAAGAACTGCAGACAATGCAGAAGGAATCCGAAGATCTTTCTGCAGAGGTTTTTAAACTGGCATCGCAGCTTGAACAGCAGATTAACGACGGAACAAGCAATAAGAAAATCTGCTACATCACACTCGATGACGGTCCTTACAACAGAGGTAAGAAATACCTTGAGCTATTCAAGAAATATGACATCAAGGCAACCTTCTTCCTGACTACGGCCAACGGCAACAAGCTGCCTGATCAGGCGGATCTGACAGCCACATCTATGTATCCGGAATATCTGAAAGACGGACATACAATAGGCAACCACACTTATTCGCACAATTACAGTGACGGCGGTATATATTCGAGCACTAAGTCATTTATGAATTCTGTTAATAAGCAGCAGAAATTCACTCAGGACGCAACCGGCGGATATACTCCGGCAATCGTAAGATTCCCGGGAGGCTCATCGATGACAGGTTCAAATTTTGATTCAATAACTAAGGCGCTCAACAAAGAAGGCCTGGGATGGATCGACTGGACCGTTGATTCGGGCGACAGCTGGGGAAAAGAAAAAGCAACCCCGGAGCTCATCAAGAAAAACATCAAAGAGGCTGCTAAGAAACAGAAGATCATGGTAATCCTCTGCCATGAATGGAGCCAGGCATCACTGGACGCAATGCCTGAGATTATCGAGTATCTGGATGAGCAGGGCTACATATTCCTGCCGCTCTTCCCTGAGAGCATCATGGTACAGAAGTAGGCAGCCGGCTGCAGGCACTTGCTGACCTGTGCAGATACATTCAGGCATATTATGCAGTGTGGCTGAGGACACAACATAATTTCAACAAATAGTAAAGGCTGAATTCATCTCTGAGTTCAGCCTTTTGCAATTATATTTGCATTTTATTTGTGACTTATATGGTGCGGTAAAGCGCGGATTCACTAAAGTGTGAGATCTCCGTCCTTGACCCATCCGAGCTTGCGGCAACCCATGTTGATCAGCGGCGCAAGGACAGCAGGGAGGACGAAGCAGATCAGGATAAGTCCGAGCCAGTCCATTCCGGTAATAGCTGCTTTGGTTCCTGCTGCAATATCAGCTACCCAGCCTGAGTAAACGCCGATCTGACCGACGAATCCGCAGGTTCCCATTCCGCTGGAAACAGGAGCGCCGTTCATCTGCAGGTGGAAAATGCAGGTTGCTATCGGTCCGGTAATTGCCGATGCGAGAGTAGGGCCAATCCAGATTCTCGGGTTCTTGACGATGTTGCCCATCTGAAGCATCGAAGTTCCGATGCCCTGCGATACAAGGCCGCCCCATTTATTCTCAGGGAATGACATTACGGCGAATCCTACCATCTGAGCACAGCATCCTGCTACAGCCGCTCCGCCTGCGAGTCCGGTAAGACCGAGAGCAGCGCATATTGCTGCGGATGAGATAGGCAGCGTCAGAGCAACTCCTACGATTACAGATACCAGAATACCCATCATGAAAGGTCTGAGTTCAGTTGCCCACATGATCAGTGTGCCGACTTTCATAGCAGCTGCACCGAGAGCAGGCGCCCACCATGCGGATAGGCCTACACCGACACCTATAGTAACAAGCGGTGTCACAAGGATGTCTATCTTGGTTTCTCCCTGAACAGCTTTGCCGATTTCAGCGGCTATGATAGCTATAAACAGTACTGATAGAGGGCCACCGGCTCCACCGAGTCCGTTTGCTGCAAATCCTACAGTTGCAAGAGAGAACAGTACCAGCGGCGGACATTTCAGAGCGTAGCCGATTGCTATTGCCATTGCGGGACCGGTCATTGCCATGCAGAGACCGCCTACAGTGTAATCCACTCCGCTGATGTTGCATACCGGGTTAGTAAGAAAGCCGATATGGAACTGTGTGCCCAGAGTATTGATGATGGTTCCGATCAGCAGTGAGCAGAACAGACCCTGAGCCATTGCCGAAAGGGCATCGATACCGTATCTCTTAGCGCTGATTTCTATATTCTTGCGCGCCAGAAATGATTTGAACGAATTTCCGGAATCCTTTGTCATTTTACTTTACTTCCTTTATAATGTTAGCAGATTGATAGTCATGGCATATAATGTGGTTTTGCTTGCCATGAAACCTATATATATGGCATACTGACATCTGGTCGGCATACTTCGTTAATTATATCATAGTTTTGCCCCGGCAGCTTCAATGAATAATCAAAAATGCATCTGTTATGGGCAGAACCGCCGCGTATCAGACAAGACTTCAATCTTAACACTTTTCATAAACAGAAGGGAGAACCTGATGAGTGCTAACAGACATAATTCTGATATGAGAACATCTGTCAGGAACAGCAAAAGAGGCGGATGCAGGAAGTTTCTGTTCCTGCTGATCCTTGTACTCGCGATTCTTGTTGCTGCAGGAGGCTGGTATACGCTGGGACTCAGGGCTGTTGAGCCTGGCAGCGAAGAGCAGGTAGTAGTCGAGATTCCTAACGGATCCGGAGCATCCATGATTGTCGAGATCCTCGATGATGCAGGTCTGGTAAGAAATAAGACATGTGCCAAGATCAACGCCAGGATCGGCGGATACAGTGGCCTGCAGGCAAATACATATATATTCAACAAAGGAATGTCCTTCCAGCAGATTATGAAGGTAATCAACGAGGGCAAATTCGAATATCTGTCTAAGGAGTCGGTTGAGGTCAAAGACGGAGCAAGGCTGACACAGGTAGCCGATGCTATCTCTGGACAGCTGTCATTCTCAGCTGATGAGATCCTTGCAAAGTGGAACGACAAGGATTACCTGAATCAGCTGATTGAGAAATACTGGTTCCTCACAGATGATATCCTGGGCAAGGACGTAATGAATCCGCTTGAGGGTTATCTCTATGCTGATACATATTACATCACTTCAGGCAGCGACACGATCGAGGGATTCACAGAAATGTGTCTTGACAGAATGGACACAGAACTGTCGGCAAGAAAAGACCAGATCGAAGCATCCGGATTCTCTGTACATGAGTTCCTGACTCTGACTTCCATCGTTACCAAGGAAGCGACAGCAGGGGATCAGCCGGCAGTTGCGGGAGTATTCATGAACAGACTCGATCAGGGAATGTCGCTCGGCAGCGATGTAACTGTCGGATACATTTTCGACATCGACAGAGTTGAGCTCAAGCAGAGCCAGCTCGACAGTGACAATCCGTACAACACAAGAAAATTTGCGGGATTGCCTCCAGGGCCGATTTCCACAGTAATCGGAGACGCGATGGATGCGGTGCTGAATTATGAGAAGTCAGATGACCTGTTCTTCTTCGCTGATGAGAACGGCAAAGTACACTACTTCAAGAACCAGGATGATTTCTATCAGGGCATTGAAGACATCGGTCTGCTCAAGGATGATCCTGAAGATTCAGAAGGCTAGACAATCTGAATTCTGCTGAAAGTGGATCAGCATGGCTGATTGAATAGTTTATGCAAAACTAAAAAAGGGGGCAGTCCCTGACAACTATGTCACCGGGACAGCCCCCTTTTTCTGTTGTTGTTATTCCGCTGATGCAGCGACGGATCCGGTGATTGATTCGGCTGCGGCACATGCGGTTGACCAGCACATCTGAAGGTTGTAGCCTCCTGTGATGCCATCGGCATCGATTGCTTCACCGATTGCGTACAGTCCCGGGAAGCGGCTCAGCTGCATGGTCTTTGTATCGATCTCGTCAAGTGAGATGCCGCCTGATGTAACCATGCCGTTCTCATCAACGGATGAAATTGTGAAATCATCTGAAATCAGTAAGCCTGCAAGGACTGATGTGCGGACATCACCTGACGGACCTTTCGATCTGGCCTCGAGAACACGCTGCATGCGTTTTGGCAGATCCTCCATATACTGTCCGTAGCTGAGCTCGATAGTCCCTCCGGGTTCCGCGTATTTCGAAATGTTCAGTATGACAGGACCGGAGAAACCTCTGTGGGTGAAAAGCACACTGCCGTTCATGCGTGATACTGCCTTGCCGTGACTGCCGTTCGCTCCGGGCGCGTACACTGTAACGGTCACATCGTCGAGTGATATTCCGCTGAGTTCCTCATAAGGATATTTCTCAACATATACAGGCGCCAGAGCGGACCTCGGAGTGACGATGCCAACGCCAATATCTTCAAGTATCCGTAGAACCGATCCGTCGGATCCGGTCTCAGGGAATGTGATGCCGCCCGATGCAATCACAACATTCTGAGCTGAGAGTTCAGCTGAAGGGGAGACCTTGACAATCCATTCATCACCGGATTTCAGGATGTCAAGAATTTCAGTACCTGTCCTTATCTCCCAGCCGTTAATCTCGGCTTTGCTCAAAAGGAGAGCGAGGACATCAGCGGATTTGTGCGAAGCAGGGAAAACTCTGCCGGCGTCCTCAAGATCCCATGAGTAAAGAGTATTGCCTTTCTCATCGGCAAGTGAGATGCCGTTCTCTTCGAGCCAGGAGGCAATATCCATATTGCTGTGCCTGTACAGGATTTTCCTCAAACGCTGCCCTGACTCACCATAACATGAAATGAAGTCCTTGATGGATCCGCCGTGAGTGATATTGCACCGGCCTCCTCCGCTGAGAAGGAGCTTGGTGCCGCATTTTCCGGTCTTCTCGATTATCAGGCCTCCGCCCGGCATATTATTTATATCGAGACGGGCTGCCAGCATGAGGGCCGACGCCCCGCCTCCGGTAATAATGCAATTGTATTTCATCAATTATTAGGCAAGGATAACCCCTCTTCTGTAAGTGGGGGAGGAATTGCCTTTGCCTCCTCTCGCATAAAAGTAAAGTGTGGACCGTGTAATAACTATTGAATAATAA
>JBGUIG010000081.1:0-8750 GCA_045112795.1 Anaerovoracaceae bacterium
CTTGCGGATACCTGACTGATTGCGATCAGAACGTCGATCACTTCTTCGTCAGCAGGGCTTCGTGTTCTGTACATGGGGTTCACCTCCAATCCGGAGCGTCTCGTTTTGTGCTCCCTACACTTCCCATTGGAGGTGAGGGATAGGGATTGACGAAGGAAGAAGGAAAATTTTTCGTAAAAGATAAGCAGCAATCCTAAAAGAGTGCTGCTTATAGATAACCAATTTTCAAAGTGTCACTAAGAGTATCAGAAGTGTCACTTTTTCTTATGAGAGCCCAATTTGGAGTGTCATTTTTTGTTGTTATCCTTTTTTCATCATTAAGAAAGGAGCAGGTCAGATGGATAACAACGAACGTGAAATGTGGGAAATAAACATCGAAAATGCAGCGTCACGAGTTGCTTCAATGTTCGGAAGTGATGTCGCTGAGTCTGTGTTTAGACGTTATAACGCTCACGGTTTCCGTGATCTTAATTCTTGCTATTACGCAGAAGTTTTCGCGGATCTGGAACTTATCGCCAACGACAATTAAAAACATGTCCCGGACAGGACAGTAAAAGGTCTGCCTGATTATTGGTTCACCTTCTCTGTGGCCACGGAGGTGCGTTCGCAACTGATATGAAGGCAACAACAATTACAAGAGTGCCAGCTGCGAACGGCTGGTCACCGGATGAAGCGGAGAGATCCGCATGAGGTGACCAATCTATGTATTACAGAACTGGCAGCCATACTGGTGATCTCCGCTTCGGCACAAAAGCCGGAAGGAGAAAAAAGTATGGCAAACAAAGACAAAAGATGTAAACCGTATCGAATCTACCTCAAGCATTCACGTGAATGGGTTGAGGTGCCCGAAGAAGTCTATTATGAACACACCCGTTATTATGACGCTTTCAGAAAACGTCAACAGTATCATGGTCAGTGCGCATGTCCCAAAAACAAATTTTGGCTATGCGATGGAGATTGCTTCAATTGCGAATTTCGTAGAGCCGGGGATATGCTTTCCTTGGATCATGAGACAGAAAATGGCGACGGAGATACGTGTTCACTGATGGATATGCTTCAGGCCAATTCGCCGTCAATTGAAGATATAGTCTGCGACCGAATGGAGTTACAACAACTACTTGAACGTTTGGAAGAGATTATGCCTGAAGCATTGATTATAGGTCAGTGCCGTCAGGAGGGAAAGACGGATGAAGAAATAGCTACAGTAATAGGAATAAAGCGTACAACGTTCAGGTCACGCCTGCAAAAAGCAAAAGAACAGATATCTACAGAGTTTCCTGATTGCTTCCATTCTTAATGATAAAATCCGGCTGCCAGTTTGGTGGTCGGATTTTTTAAGTGGATTTAAGTGGGTTTATAACCGAGTATATGTATGTAAGATTGATTTTTGTGCGTTTATGCGATATAATACAATAGATTAATTGTAAGGAAAGCGAGGTAGGCGATGAAGCTCGAAACACTATGTAGCGGAGTAAGGCCTTCCTGTCCTAATCTAAAAAGCCGAGAAGCTTTCATAGATGGCTTGTTTGGAGCTGCAGGCCAGAAGCCGTATATTTCAGTCAGTTATAAGAGGAATCTGTGTAACGGATCTAAACCGTTTACCGTAGAGCAGAAAAGCCCTCTTCGGAGCAAAGATAATCTGCAATCGCTGACGACATTTTTTATGACTGAAATTGCTGACAGCTGTGTGGCTGATGTTATCGCCGCCTTTGGTGTTCCAGAGAAGGATACGCCTGTTAAGAAAGCACTGTGTTCAGCACTTGCTCATCAGATGCGGTTGCTAATTGCCGATGACGATGAAGATGTAGATGATATTATTTCGGTAGAGTATCAAAACCTGAAAGTCAATAACGACGATGAGGCAAAAGTACTAATACAAACAATGCAGCCACTCTACCCGGGAGATAGCATTTATATGAAGTCGGCGATGCGGCCTGTTTATTCAGTAGGTATTGATGAAGTATTCGAGCACACGTGGGTTTTTGACAACATTGGGAAGCAGACGTGGAGAGGTCGGCGATTATTTTTCTCTAATCATAGTGAAGTGAGACCACGTGCTGAAGCCAACTATATTGATGTTCCCGACACACCACCAAACAAGAGTGTAAGGATAACCGCGAAGATAGATTCTCGCAGTTTTGAAGGAAAAACGGAATGTGTATGGATTATGGTGGATGAAGATGGGAACAACTGCTTTCCGGGCAGTAGCCAATTCACAATTATTGTAGATGCTACTTTTCAGATAGGGAGTTAATGGAGGACGGAATTGTGAGTGAAACTAAAGTTGAAAAATGGTCAACATTAAAAGAGGTTCAGGCATATCTTGGCGTAGGCAGAGAGACCATTCTCACATGGATCGCCAAAAGGAATATGCCAGCATATAAGGTGGGCAGACTTTGGAAGTTCAAATTGTCAGAAGTGGATGAGTGGATACGCTCTGGCGGTGCGGCTGACGACAAAAACGGAACCGATGATTGAGTCCGGTTTATAGGACATCATTTTTGGTACGTTTAATATGGCAGATTGTAGCCAAAGTAAATCAGAGTAAAGGAAGGTAAATGTATAATGGACAACCGTGTGCATAATCAAATTGTTAGTTTTATATGGGGAATTGCCGATGACTGCCTGCGTGATGTATACGTGCGTGGAAAGTATCGAGATGTCATTTTACCGATGACGGTGATCCGTCGTCTGGATGCAATGCTTGAAGATACCAAGCCGCAGGTGCTTGCGATGAAGAAACAGCTTGATGCAGCGAAGATTGATAATCAGTGGCCTGCGCTCTGCAATGCTGCTGGACAGGCCTTCTGCAATGCATCCCCATTCCTCCTAAAGGATTTGACCAGCCGCGCAAAAGCGCAAACATTGAAAGCGGACTTTATCGCTTATCTGGATGGCTTTTCACCAAATGTTCAGGTTATCTTGGACAAGTTTAAATTCCGCAATCAGATCGATACTATGGTAGACGCAGATATCCTTGGATCTGTAATTGAAAAATTCACATCTTCGGATATCAACCTTAGTCCGAATCCCATCTATAAAGATAAAGATCAAAAGATCTTAAAGCATCCCGGCCTTGACAACCACGGCATGGGTACCATCTTTGAAGAACTGATCCGCAAGTTCAATGAAGAAAACAACGAAGAAGCCGGTGAGCACTGGACTCCTCGAGATGTTGTTGAACTTATGGCGGATCTGGTTTTCATGCCTATTGCCGATCAGATTAAAGATGCTTCATATTCATGCTATGACGGAGCATGTGGTACGGGAGGTATGCTCACCGTTGCTCAGGATCGACTTCTAACGCTTGCTCATAGACGCGGCAAGGAAGTAGCGATTCACTTGTTTGGGCAAGAAATCAATCCGGAGACTTATGCTATCTGTACGGCGGATATGCTACTGAAAGGCGATGGAGAGGAAGCCGAACATATAATGTATGGCTCAACTCTTTCCGATGATCAACATGCATCACGTCAGTTCGATTTCATGCTCTCAAATCCCCCATACGGCAAGAGTTGGAAAACAGATGCTGATAAGATGGGAGGCAAGAAGGATATTCTGGACACGCGTTTCAACACTTACCTTGACGGCGGTGAGGAGATGGCTATGATCCCTGATGTTAGCGATGGCCAGATGCTCTTCCTGCTGAATAATATCTCAAAAATGAAACGTGATACCACTCTTGGCAGCAGAATAGCTGAGGTTCATAACGAGTCGTCATTATTCAAAAAGAATGCAGGAAGTGGCGAGAGCAACGCCAGAAGACACATGTTTGAGGAAGACTTGGTTGAAGCGATAATTGCTCTTCCAGATAGCATGTTCTATAACACGAGTTTAGGAACATATATTTGGGTTTTGAGCAATAAAAAAGAAGATAAAAGGAAAGGGAAAGTTCAGCTTATAGATGCTTCTCAGATGAAGGAAGAGATAAAGAAAAAACTTGGCGATAAGAAGTATGAACTTACACCAGAACTTAGGAAGAAGATTATTGAGTTATATTTAGCTTTTGATAGCGCTGATAAGCATTACAGCAAAGTGTTTGATAATGAGGATTTTGGCTATTACCACATAACTGTTAATAGACCACTCAGGCTTTCTGTTGTTTATACGGAGGAAGCTATTGAGAGCCTCACTACTGAAGATAAGCAGTTTGGTGAGCTTGTATCTCGTGTGGTTCATAATGATTCTCTTGATTACAACAGCGTTGAGAGCATGCTGGAGGCTGAGGCGAAAAAATCAAATATCAAGTTAACTGCAAAAAGGAAAAAACTGTTCAGGAACACAATGACTAAAGTGAATTCATCTGCCAAGCCTGTTATGACTTCAAGTGGCGCTTACGAGCCGGATAAAGTTCTATCTGATCTTGAAAAGGTACCCTTAAAATATCCGGGAGGGATTGAAGCGTATTTTAATACTGAAATACTGCCTTACTCAGAAGATGCATGGATAGATTATGACTCAATTAAGATTGGCTATGAAATCAGCTTCACGGAGGAGTTTTATGAGCCCTCGAGTCTGAGGAGCCTTGATGATATTGTTGCCGATATTCTCGAAATTGAAAAAACAACAGATGGTTTAATTGCTGCGATATTTGGAGGAACAGCCAATGAGTAAATCCTATGACCACTATAAAAGCAGCACTGAAAAGTGGATGCCACAGATACCTGATCATTGGCAAACGGTTTTTTTGTCGTCGCTATTTGATGAGCATAAGCTTAAAAACGTAGGTATGATAAATACCAATCTCCTTTCACTTAGTTATGGACGTATCATCAAAAAGGACATTAATGGGAAAAGTGGGCTATTACCCGAGTCATTTGAGACTTATAATGTCATTCAGCCTAATGACATCGTGCTGCGCCTAACTGATTTACAAAACGACCATAAAAGCCTGCGCACTGGTTTGAGCAGAGACGAAGGAATAGTTACATCAGCCTATGTAACTTTGCGTAGAAGATCCGACAAGATAAATGCTGCATACTATCGTTATTATTTACATGTCTTTGATCTGCACAAAGGCTTCTACGGCATGGGTAACGGGGTACGACAGAGCTTGTCATTTGATGGAATTAAAAAGCTCACTCTCCTTGTGCCTACTGATGATGAACAAAAGAAAATTGTTGAATTTTTGGATTATCAGTCAGCTTTGATTAACAAGCTGATTCAGTATAATAAGAAAAATATTGGACTGTTAGTCGAGAATCTTAATAGACGGTTTTTTGAAACCGAAAAGTCAGAGAAAAGGGTTAAACTAAAGTATCTTGTGAAACTGCATCAAGACTTTATTGATCCAGATCCGCAGACGCTATACAGAAAAGCTGGAATGTATAATCGTGGACGCGGAATTTTTACCCGTGAGCCTATGTATGGTGCAGATTTGGGCTCCTCCTCTTTCCAGTGGATTAAGCCGAATTGTCTCTTGATTAGCGGTCAGTTCGCATGGGAAGGTGCCACGTATTTGACGACAAATGATGATACGAATGCATTAATTTCGCATAGGTATTATCTATTGGAGGTGAATTCAGACCTTATAACACCTGAGTATCTCTGGGCATATTTTATGTCTGATGAAGGCCAGATGATGTTAAATGTTTGCTCACATGGTGCGGCAGGACGAAATAAACCCCTGAATATTCGAGAATTGTTAAACGTAGCAATTCCGCTACCTAATCGCAAGGACTTGCTTTCCAGTATAGATGATGCAGCAAGAATAATTATGTCATACCGAAAAGTTGACAGTAAGCAGACAGAATTGTTGGAGGAGTATAAAGCATCTCTCATTTCGGCTGCAGTAACCGGCCAGATAGATGTTCGTGATGTCATCATTCCTGAATATGATTTTGTTGATGAAGTTGCTGATTCTGAGTCAGACAATGATTTAGAGGATGCTGAGGAACAGGAGGATTGATGTATGGCTTTTACTAATACCAAAGAAAGCGGCCTTGAATCCTTAATCGTGAAATGGCTCGTAGAGCAAAATGGATACGAAGAAGGATCCAATGCGGATTATAACAAAGAGTATGCTGTTGATGAGACACGCCTTTTCCGATTCCTTCAGGATACTCAGCCGAAGGAAATGGACAAGCTCGGAGTGTTCACCTCAGGCACAAAAAAGCGGCAGTTCCTTAATCGTCTTTCCGGAGAGATCACGAAACGCGGCATTATTGATGTGCTTCGTAAAGGTGTAAAAGTTTATCCGGCTGATCTCATCATGTTCTACCTGACACCGACTGAAAATAACCAGCAGGCCAGAATCATGTATGAGAAGAATATCTTCAGCGTGACAAGGCAGCTACGCTATTCTCAGGATGCCGGGAAACTGGCGCTGGATGTTTGTCTGTTCATCAATGGCCTTCCGGTCATTACGATGGAACTCAAAAACCAGCTTACAAAACAAAACACAGAGAATGCTGTGCGTCAGTACAAGGAGGATCGGGATTATCATGATCTTCTGTTCTCTTTCAAACGGTGCATGGTTCACTTCGCCGTAGATGATGCCACGATTCAGTTCTGCACAAAACTGGCCGGTAAAGACAGCTGGTTCCTTCCCTTCAATAAGGGATATAACGATGGCGCTGGCAATCCGCCAAATCCGGATGGACTAATGACAGATTATCTTTGGAAGGACATCCTTACCAAGGCAAAGCTATCACGCATCATAGAAAACTACGCGCAGGTCATAGAAGAGGTTGATGAAGATACCAAGAAGAAGTCCATCAAGCAGATTTGGCCGCGATATCACCAGCTTGATTGTGTTGAGAGCCTGCTTGCAGACGTGCAGGCAAATGGTGTCGGCAAGAGGTATCTGATACAGCATAGCGCCGGTAGCGGAAAGTCCAACTCTATCGCATGGCTGGCTCACCAGCTAATTGGCCTCGAGCATGACGGCCATCCAATGATTGATTCTGTTCTTGTAGTTACTGACCGTCGAATATTAGATAAGCAAATCCGGAATACAATCAAGCAGTTCATGCAGGTCAAGAATACAGTCGTATGGGCAGAGCATTCCGGAGACCTGCGGAAAGCCATACAAGATGGCAAGAGGATCATCATATCAACGATTGAGAAGTTCCCATACATCGTTTCAGAGATCGGTCAGGAGCACGCTAATAATAAGTTTGCCATTATAATAGACGAGGCACACTCCGGCCAAAGCGGACGCAACTCTGCCAATATGAATCTGGCTCTTTCCGGCATTGCTACTGACGACGATGCAGATAATGAAGACAAAATAAATACCATGATGGAAGGTCGCAAGCTCGTTTCATCTGCCAGCTACTTTGCATTTACAGCTACTCCGAAGAATAAGACAGAGGAGATGTTTGGCGTCGCATACGAAGAAGATGGGGAGATTAAGCATCGTCCATTCCATGTTTATACGATGAAGCAGGCTATTCAGGAAGGCTTCATTCTTGATGTTCTTCGCAATTACACCACTATCGACAGCTGGTATAAAATAATGAAAACTGTCGAGGATGACCCAATGTTCGACAAAAAACGTGCGCAGAAGAAGCTCCGTGCCTTTGTCGAGGGAAATCCCGAGGTCATTTCAAAGAAGGCAGCAATGATGGTGGATCACTTCCATGAGCAAGTTGTCGCCAAAAAGAAGATTGGCGGCAAGGCGCGAGCAATGGTCGTGACTGCCAGCATTCCGCGCTGCGTTGAATACTACTATGCAATCAATAAGTGCCTTTCTGAGAGACATAGCCCATATAAAACTATTGTAGCGTTTTCTGGGGAGCACAAATATAACGGTGCTGAACCAGCGCTGACTTCAGCTGGCTTGAACGGATTCCCAGACGCTAAGATCCCGAAAGAGTTTAAGAAAGATCCTTACCGCATTCTGATCGTTGCAGATATGTTCCAGACCGGTTTTGATGAGCCGTTGCTGCAAACCATGTACGTGGACAAGCCGCTCTATGATATCGCTGCGGTGCAGACTTTATCGCGGCTGAACAGATCATATCCCGGTAAGGATGAAGTGTATGTGCTGGATTTTGCTAACAAGACATCAACTATCGAAGAGGCTTTCTCTAAGTTCTACCGGACAACGATTCTTTCCGGCGAGACCGATCCGAACAAACTCTATGACTTGATTTCTCTAATGGAGAGCTATCAGGTGTACGACGATAGCGATGTTAATAAGCTCGTGGATCTATTCCTTAGCGGAGCAGAGCGTGACAGACTTGATCCAATTCTTGACGCATGCACGGCTATTTATAAACAGCTTGAACTTGATGATCAGATCAAATTTAAGAGTGCTGCTAAGTCTTTCGTGCGCACGTATGGCTTCCTCGGAGCAATCCTTCCGTATGGGAATATCGAGTGGGAAAAGTTATCCATTTTCCTTAACCTGCTTATTCCAAAACTGCCATCACCGCGCGATGATGATTTCTCAGAGGGCATTCTGTCGACAATTGATCTGAGCAGTTATCGAAATGAAGCACAGGAGGCTATCTCCATCAAACTGGAAGATGAGGATGCAGAAATTGCTCCCGTTCCTGCTGGCAAGGTTGGTCACATCGTTGAGCCTGAGATGGATTTGCTTTCAAAGATAATCATGGATTTCAACGATATGTTCGGAAACATCAACTGGAATGATGCTGACAATGTTCAGCGGCAGATTCTCGCCATTCCTGAGATGGTCTCAAGGGATAAGAAGTATCAGAATGCCATGAGAAATTCTGACGCTCAGGAGGCACGTACGGAAAGTGAGCGTGCTTTGCAGCAGGTTATTTTCTCTATCATGG
>JBGUIG010000082.1:0-29226 GCA_045112795.1 Anaerovoracaceae bacterium
GATGCTGTCGTTTGGAGCGAGCTTCATACATCGTCTGAATATCCTTCTCATTGGGACTGACGACCAACACGTTTTGTCCTATAACTCGTAATCAACAGAGAAATAAAGAATCCCGGCAGATTTCTGCCGGGATTTTGTTATTCAGCTATATGTCCAGAATGCGCTCGGCAACACCTGCCCATGTGATGCCGGATGTGTCGGGAGGAGTTGTATCAGTTGTACCGCCCGATATGTCTGTTATCAGTTCTCTCAGTACATCAGTAAGGTGCCGGGTGAATTCTGCTCTGCCTGATTCTGTAGGCATGTCGATTGACTGCATTTCCGGCATCGGGATAAATCGCGCATTCTGATGAGGAACATTGGCTTCGATCCAGGGGCGGACGCCCGGAAGATCGGTGCTGACAGGCACTGCGCCTGATGCCATGGCTTCAATAAGAACAAGCGGAAGACCTTCGAAATACGAAGGCAGCACAAATATATCACTGTATTTGAAGATGTCCGCAAGATGCGACTGAGGAATCTGTCCGGCCCATGAAATATTGGATGGAAGGTTGTCCAGCAGTTTTCTTACTTCTTCATCCTGACATCCTCCCGCAAGAGTAACCTCAAAATAAGGAACAGATGGGTCTTCGTTAAGAGAACTGAGTGCCTTCAGCAGTTCGGGTACTCCCTTGGGCCTGCTCATTTTACCCGCGTAGCAGATCATGACAGGGACAGGCTTTTCTTCCGAAATAGATATGATTTCTGTACGGGAAGCTCTTCTGTCTGTGTTGAACAGTCTGTCGTTGTAGCCGCTGCCTATTACAATTACTTTGTTTTCCGGCAGTCCGAACAGATCCATAATAGTATCTTTCTGGTCTTCGTGAAGAGCCAGAGCCATGTCAATGCCGGCTATGCACGGCCTGACCAGTTCTCTGAGGTTGTCACAGTTAATCATCTGCCTGAGATCAGTACCGTGAGAAATGCCGTATATCTTTCTGTCCGGGAAATGTTTTCTTACGAGCGCTGTCAGCAGGAAGAGGTGGTGACATACTATCAGATCAGGATCGAGCGTGCTGACTGCACGGCTGACTGCGCTTATGAAAGCCTCTTCGAAGCGGGAGATCATAGGCGGTGTGAGGTCTCTGTACTTTGTAGAGGTGTAAGGCATTATATCCGACATTCCGACTATAGGGTAAGGCAGCGCATCAATACCAGCTGAGCCCTTGCGCGCTTTGCACGGAGCAAACAGGGTATCTGAAGAGGCTGCCTTAGGGGCAGCTGTATCTGTAAAGAAGACAGGATAGCATGAAACACCATCCGGAAAAGAAACTTCATCATCAGGATATATGCCGCATACTACTGCCTGGCTGTGCCCGGCGCTGTCCCATGCATGCACAAGCTCAGTAAGATATGTACCGCTTCCTGTAGAGTGGGGCTTCTGGGCTGTTATACTTAAAATCTTCATTACGGTTTCTCCTGTTCCGGTATGACAGAGCGGACCGGCAGACGGTGTACCAGCCGGATTGTTGCATTCAATTATAAGTTAACTTAATTAACTGTAAGTGAAAAGGGGAAAACCCTCAGTTTTCACAAAAAAACCACATTTTTCTGATGCTGTGACACTTGCATTATTCATCAGAAATGTAGTATAAAAGTAGTGGTCAGGTGATGTATCAAGTTTTAAACAATGAGATGCAGCCGGACTTATAGATAATACCCGCACAAACTATGGAATCAGGCTGCTCCGTTATACGGGACAGCTATTTTTTATAAAAAGAGGTGATATCCTGTGGGACTTTTTTATGAAGCAGATAAGACTTTCGAACAACTGATGAAAGAGAAAAAGAATTTCGTCTTCATCGGTGAAGCCGGCAGCGGCAAAAGTGAGATAGTTCTTAACATAGCAAACAAGCTGGCACAGCAGACCGGTAAGAAAGTAGACCTGTTCGATCTCGATCAGACTAAGCCGCTGTACAGATCCCGCGACATGAAGGAGGATTTCGCAAGCCGCGGCGTTAATATAATTTATCAGGAACAGTATCTGGACGCGCCGGTTATGGTAGGCGGCGTAAGGGTATCACTCGTCGGGGACAACTATACGCTGCTTGACATCGGCGGCGGCCATCAGGCTGCCAAGTTTGCAGGGGCGTACAGTGATCTTCTCAGCAAGGAGGATTCTGTACCTGTATACATTATCAATCCATACAGACCATGGACCAAAAGTGTCGATGCCATTGACGGAACAATGAGACACATTCTCGGTTCCATGAGACTGGATCATATCTATATACTCGGCAACCCTAATCTGGGTTATGCTACTACTGCTAATGAATTCATGGAGGGGCTGGATCGAATTGACGAACTTCTGGACGGATTTACTGTAGTAAACAGTGCCTGCGTCCGAAGAGACATCTACGATGAAGTCAGGGATAGAACCGACAAGTCTCTGGTACCGCTCGATCTCTTCCTGACCTATTCATGGGTTGATTAAACTAATAGAGATATTGTTACTTATTACTTAAGGAGGGAATTTAATGGCAAGAATCGAAATCACAACAGAAGCTTGCAAATCATGCTCCTACTGCGTAATCTCATGCCCTAAGAAGTGCCTTGAGATTGGCAGCGACGTTAACTCCAAGGGTTACCTCTATGCTGTTTCCGCTAGACCTGAAGACTGCATCGGTTGTGCGATGTGCGCTCAGATCTGTCCGGAATCCGCAATTGAGGTATGGAGATAGGAAAGGAGACTGATATGGCAGAACGTGTATTTATGAAAGGCACCGAGGCTATCGCTGAGGCTGCTGTAAGAGCTGGATGCCGCTTCTTCGCAGGCTATCCTATCACTCCGCAGAACGAGATCCCTGAGTACATGGCAAGAAGACTCCCTGAAGTAGGAGGAAACTTCGTTCAGGGTGAAAGTGAAGTAGCTTCTGTAAATATGCTGTACGGTGCAGCTTCAACAGGAATCAGAGCAATGAGCTCATCATCATCCTGTGGTATCTCACTTTACAGTGAAGGAGTTTCCTACTGTGCTTCCGCACGTATCCCTATGGTATACGTAAACGTAATGAGAGGCGGCCCTGGAATCGGAGCTATTCAGCCGGCACAGCAGGACTATATGCAGGCTACCAAGGCTTCCGGAAACGGCGGATTCAGAATGATCGTACTCGCACCTGATTCAGTTCAGGAATGCGTAGATATGGTATATGAGGCATATGACCTTGCAGAGAGAGACCAGAACCCTGTACTCGTCCTCACAGACGGTGTCATGGGAACCATGATGGAGCCTGTAGTACTCCCTCCGATGAAGACTGACGAAGAGCTCGCAGAGTGCAGAGCAAAGTTCCTGCCAAGAGCTATTATCGGACATCCTCTCGGACAGCAGGCTTACTGCAGACCTGGTTCAGTAGGCGATGGTCAGGAAAAGGCTAATATCGAGGCTGCAGCTCTGTATGAGACATGGGACAAGGACATCAGAGTTGAAGAATTCATGATGGACGATGCTGAGATCGTATTCGCTGCATACGGCATTTCCGCTCGTATCTCAAGAGCAGTTGTAAGAGAACTCAGAGCTCAGGGCGTTAAGGCAGGAATGATCAGACCGATCACTGTTTCTCCATTCCCATATGATACCTTCAGAAATCTTGACTTTGACAGAATCAAGGGAATCATCGATGTTGAAATGTCCATCCCTGCACAGATGAGATGGGATATCGACTTCGCAGTTCAGGGCAGATGCCCAATCAAAGAAGTCCTGAGATCCGGCGGATCTCTCCTGACTAATGATCAGGTTATGAAGGGCGCACAGGAATTCATTAAGGAGGTGCTGTAATGGCTGAAGAGAAAAAAGTCTATTCAAGAACCAAAGGCATCATCGAAGGCGCAGTCTCCGGATTCTGCCCTGGATGCATGCACAGCACAGTACATAAGATCATCGGTGAGGCAGCTGAGGAACTCGGCAAGCTCGACAAGCTCGTAAGAGTCGAGGGCGTAGGATGCTGCGGACTCGGACAGTTCTATGTAACATGTGACGAAACAATCGCTGCTCACGGAAGAGCAGGCGCTGTAGCTACAGGTATCAAGAGATCTTCCCCTGATTCACTGGTTTATACATATCAGGGCGACGGCGACCTCGCTGCTATCGGACTTGCTGAGACGCTGTCTGCAGCAAACAGAGGAGAGAACTTCACAGTTATCTTCGTTAACAACGGTATTTACGGCATGACAGGCGGACAGATGGCTCCTACAACACTCGTTGGAATGAAGTCCACAACAACACCTGGCGGACGTAATCCTGAAGAGCACGGATATCCTATGCACATGTCAGAAATCATCAATCAGCTGACAGCTCCTTACTATATTGAGAGAGTAAGCTGCGATACACCACAGCATGTAATTGCAGCCCGCAAGGCTATCAAGAAGGCATTCCAGTATCAGCTGGAGGGAAGAGGATACTCAATCGTTGAGATCGTTACTTCCTGCCCGACCAACTGGGGCCTCGATACACTCAAGTCTCTTGACTTCCTCAGAGAGAAGATGTTCGCAGAGTATCCTCTCGGAGTATTCAGAGACAAGGGCGCAGAAGAGAAGAAATAAGGAGGTAACCATGGAAAGAAATCTTATGATCGCCGGATTCGGCGGACAGGGAGTTATGACAATGGGTAAGCTCCTGGCTGAAGCTACATCCCAGGCTACAGACCTGAATGTCACATTCTTCCCTTCATACGGCGCTGCTATGAGAGGCGGCACAGCTAACTGCTACGTTGTAATTTCAGATGATCCTATCGGAGCACCTGTAAGCTACTCCCTCGAAGACCTCGTAGTTATGAACGGACCATCGCTGCACAAGTTCCTTCCTAACCTCAAACCGGGCGGAACACTGTTCGTAAACAGCACAATAGTTACAGATCCTATTGACAGAGATGACATCAAGGTTATCAAGGCTCCTGTAACACAGATGGCTATCGATATCAAAAACGAGAGAGCTCTTAACGTAATCATGCTTGGTGTTTATGTAGGCGCTACTGATGCTGTTCCTGAAGAAGTAATTGTCAAGGGTATCGAGCATAAGTTCGCTCACAAGCCAAAACTGATCGAGCCTAACGTAGAAGCTTTCAAGATGGGTCTCGAGATCGGAAGACAGCAGAAGTAATTCGCACTGCAAGCTCGCGGATTAATGTGTATCCTACACGATCATACGGCACTGCCGTATGGATAATTCAGCGATTCTGAAGATGTCTGCATTTCTTGATGAAATGCAGGCATCTTTTTGGTATAATAACCAAGTTAAAGCGCAAAATGATTGTGCTGTGCATAAGTTATAATCAGAAAAGACTACAAATCAAAGCTCTCATTCGAGCGGAAAGGTCAGAAAATGAACGAAAAAGGTACTTATTACATTTCAACTCCAATTTACTATCCAAGCTCAAACCTGCACATCGGCCACACATACTGCACAGTAATGGCTGACGCTATGGCCAGATTCAAGAGGCTGCAGGGCTATGATGTCATGTTCCTGACAGGTACTGACGAGCATGGACAGAAGATCCAGACCAAGGCTATTGAGAAAGGCGTAACTCCACAGGAATACGTTGATGAGATCGTAGCAGGAATCAAGGATCTCTGGGCAACAATGGAGATCTCATACAACGATTTCATCAGGACAACAGAGCCGAGACATATGACCAGAGTCCAGCAGATCTGGCAGAGAATGTATGATAAGGGCGATATATATAAGGGATCCTATGAAGGTCTGTACTGCACACCATGTGAATCATTCTGGACAGAGAGCCAGCTGGTTGACGGCAAGTGCCCGGACTGCGGCAGACCTGTTGAGAAGGCAAGCGAAGAGGCATATTTCTTCAAACTGTCTAATTATGCTGACAAGATTCTCAAGCTCTATGATGAGCATCCTGAATTCCTTGAGCCTGAGACAAGAAGAAACGAGATGAGAAGCTTCATCGAGCAGGGACTCGAAGACCTCTGTGTATCAAGATGCACATTCGACTGGGGAATTCCTGTACCTAATGATCCAAAGCATGTAATGTATGTCTGGGTCGATGCTCTCTCCAACTACGTCACAGCTCTCGGCGGACCGGATGACTGTGAGAAATACAACAAGTACTGGCCTGCAGATGTTCACCTTGTAGGTAAGGAAATCGTAAGATTCCATTCAATTATCTGGCCTGCAATGCTGATGAGCGCAGACCTGCCTCTGCCTAAACAGGTAAGAGGACACGGATGGCTCCTCCTCGGCGGAGAGAAGGTATCCAAGTCCAAGGCTGCCAAGGGACAGGACGTAATCGACCCTGTAATCCTGATTGACAGATACGGAATTGATGCTCTCAAGTACTTCCTGCTGAGAGAATACACATTCGGACAGGACGGTATCTTCACTAACGAAGTAATGCTGAGAAGAATGAACTTCGACCTGGCCAACGACCTCGGAAACCTTCTTTCAAGAACCGTTTCCATGATTCAGAAATACTGCGGCGGAGTAGTACCTGCAGCCGCAACAAGAGACGAGATCGACGATGAGCTTATAAGCCTCGCTACAGGCACTGCCGCTAAGGTTGAGGAAAAGATGAACGAGTTCCAGTTCAACCTCGCACTTGAGGAAATCTGGGTAGTCATCAGAAGAGCCAACAAGTACATCGACGAGAAGACTCCATGGGTGCTCGCCAAGGATGAGTCCAGAAAGGCGGAGCTTGATACCGTAATGAGAAATCTCGCAGAATGCCTGAGAATCGTCTCCATACTGATTGTACCTTTCATGCACACAACATCAGAACGCATGAGAGAGCAACTCGGACTTTCAGAAATCCCTGCAGTCTGGGAAGACGCATTTGAGTTTTATCAGATGGAAGGTGCACAGGCTCATAAGGGTGATCAGCTCTTCCCTAGACTCGACATTGATAAGGAACTCGAAGCTCTTTACGCAATCAGCGAGTCAATGAAGAACTAATACTAATTAACATAAACAAGAATCAGAGGTACAGCTTTCCTAAATAACACACCATTATTTCGGATCTGTGCCTCTTTTTTTACAATTATCGGGAGTTATTATGCTGTTTGATGCTCATACGCATTTGAATTTTGAAAAGCTTTCAGATGAAGAACGAAGAGCTCTGGCTGAAGAGATAGAGGCGTCGGAGCTGGGGTACATCATCGATGTCGCCGACTGCGTGAGTTCTGCTGAGCAGGCACTCAGGGACGCTGAAGACTATGAGTGGTGCTACGCCGCAGTCGGGATCCATCCGGATCACGCATCGGTGTACACCGATGCCGACATCGAAGAAATCAGGCGCCTTGCCGCCCATCCCAAAGCCATGGCAATCGGAGAGATAGGACTCGACTTCTACTACGGAACTGATGACAGAGAAGAGCAGCAGGAACTGTTCAGAAAACAGATAAGACTGGCAAACGAGCTCAGAATGCCTATAATGATCCACTCAAGGGACGCCAATCAGCTGACTATGGACATCCTTACAGAAGAAGGGGCGTTCAGCGACGAGAGAAAAAGCTGGTTCCCGGGAAGACCTTCACCTGATGGTGGACTGGTGCCTGACGCAAGGGTGCAGATGCACTGCTATTCGGGTTCACCTGAAATGGCAGAAGAATACATAAAGCTCGGAGCAACTATTTCACTTGGAGGCCCTGTCACCTTCAAAAACGGCAAGAAAGCAGCAGAAGTAGTTCGAAGGATACCGATAGAATATCTGCTCTCTGAGACAGATGCGCCTTACATGGCTCCGGAACCTCTCAGAGGCAGGCCGAACAAGCCTCACTATGTCGAACATGTCGTCAGACGAATGGCGATGATCAAGGGCCTGAGCTATGACGAGGCTTCGCGTATCCTGACAGAGAACGGAAAGAGATTTTTCTCAATCCCGGAGTAACTGATCATAGCAGATATAAGCCGCAGATTAATCGCAAATAATCGCAGATAATCGCAAATAGTAAATAATAGCAGATTAATCGCAAATAATCGCGGATAATCGCAAATAGCAGATAATCGCAAGAAATAGCAAATAAATGAAGAAAAACCGAATAATCGACAAAATAATAGACGGGGGACTCATACTCGAGGGCTCTTACATCATCATCGGACTGTCAGGAGGACCGGATTCACTGTGTCTGCTTCATTCGCTTGCCCAGATTGCGGATTCTTTTGATCTGACACTTATTCCGGTGCACGTCAATCACAAACTGAGGCCGGAAGCAGACTCTGAGGAGGAGAATGTCATCAGGATCTGTGACAGACTCGGACTGGAATGTGAGACTTTTGAAGCTGACTGCGAAGGTGTGGCTGATGAACTTCACATTTCAACTGAAGAAGCCGGAAGGCAGATCAGATATGAGATTTTTGATGAAGTCGCATCACAGGTCGAATCCGGAGGCGTTCCCCGCAGCAGAATCAGTATTGCTGTTGCCCACAACGCTGATGATCAGGCCGAGACCGTCCTCTTCAGACTTCTCAGAGGGACAGGAGTGCACGGCCTTGCAGGTATGCCGGCAGTCAGGAACTCAGAGTCGGGATACACTATCGTGAGACCTCTTATAGATATCGAGAGATCAGAGATAGAGGCGTATATCAGGGAAAACAAACTGCATCCTAACATAGACGCGTCAAATATGACTAATGACTATACGAGAAACAGGATCAGAAATGAGCTCATTCCGCATCTTGAGAAGAAATACAATCCTTCCATCAAGCAGGCTCTGAGAAGATATGCTGAACTTGCAGAGCTCGATGACGCTCTGCTCAATGAGATAGCTATCACATCAATGGATGGGAACATTTCGTTCGAACACAATCCGGAAAGAATTCTGCTGGATATAGGAGAAATCAGAAACAACCCGGTGTCAATCAATACCAGGATAGCAGGCTTTGTACTGCAGACTCTGAGGCTCGATAAGTTTGCAACTTTCGAGCTCATAACCCAGCTGACTCAGCTTATGTATTCTGACAATCCTTCCGGATCAGTCGACCTCCCGCTCGGATCAAGAGCATACAGAGAGTATGACACCATAATCTTTACCGACGCAGATGAAGACAGGAAAATTGAGCCTGATCCGACACTGCGGATGATGCCTCAGGTAATCATGAAAAAGGATTATCATCCTGATGAGGAGTACATGTATGCCGCATTTGATTTTGATCTGTTCAACGAAGAACATCCGGGCAAAGTCGGAGAGCTTAAACTACGCACGCGTCAGGAAGGCGATTATCTGCCGATGAAAAAAGGCAGCAAAAAAATACAGGATCTGCTGGTTGACTCCAAGGTTATGAAGAGGGCAAGGGACAGCATTCTGATGGTAGCAATAGACAGCGAAGTACTGTGGGTTCTGCCGAGCAAATATTTTTCCGGAAGAAATGAGCAGGAAAAAGGCAGATTTTCACCAAAATATCAGATAACAGATGCCACAGAACGTGTGCTGTTCATTGAAATAATAAGTAATCTATGATAAAATTTGTGCTCGGGACACAAAAAACTGTCCCAAAATTTCCCATATTTTCTTACATGAAAGGATAAACTCGATTTGAAAAATATTGGACGCAGTATAGGGATATACATCATTGTCTTCATTGCGGTACTTTCCATCTCGATGGTCTTCCGCAATATCGGATCAGGCAATGATTACAAAGAGATCAAATTCTCTCAATTTGCCAATCATCTTCAGGACGGTGATTATGAAAAAATCAATATTACCGACCGCAAGCTGATTGGCACTAAGAAGAGCGGCGACATGGAGATCACATACGCTCCGTCAGCTCTTGAAATCAACTGGCTCGAAGAATCGGTTCTGTATCCGATGATCAACGAGAAGAAAGTTGAACTTGAAAGTGATCCGCCAGAAAGCCAGTACAATCTGTTCAACCTGCTTCCGACGATCCTGATGGTGGTCGCGATGGGATTCCTGTTCTACTTCATGATGAGCCAGGGCGGCAACAGACAGGCATTCCAGTTCGGCAAGAACCGTGCCCGCCTGTACAAAGGCGACGGCAAATCCATTACATTCAAGGATGTAGCAGGACTTGAAGAAGAAAAAGTAGAGCTTTCTGAGATCGTAGACTTCCTCAAGAATCCGATCAAATACGACAAGCTGGGTGCAAGAATACCTAAGGGCGTGCTTATGGTAGGCCAGCCCGGTACCGGTAAAACATACATCTCCAGAGCTACAGCAGGTGAAGCGGGAGTTCCTTTCTTCACTATTTCCGGTTCAGACTTCGTAGAGATGTTCGTCGGTGTCGGTGCAAGCAGAGTAAGAGATCTCTTCGCCGAAGCAAAAAAGAACGCTCCTTGCATCGTTTTCATAGATGAGATCGACGCAGTCGGAAGAAGAAGAGGCGCAGGACTCGGCGGCGGCAATGATGAAAGAGAACAGACACTCAACCAGCTCCTCGTAGAGATGGACGGATTTGACGGAAATATCGGAATCATCATTCTTGCAGCTACCAACAGACCTGACGTTCTCGACCCGGCACTTCTCAGACCGGGCAGATTCGACAGACAGATCGTCATCGGAATGCCGGACATCAAGGGCAGAGAAGAGCTCTTCAGACTTTACACTAAGAACAAACCGATGGCAGAAGATGTTTCACCTGAGATCCTGGCTAAGAGAACACCGGGATTCTCACCTGCAGATATCGAAAACCTCATCAATGAAGCTGCACTTCTTACTGCAAGGCGCAACGGAACCAAGATCAGAATGGATGAAATCGAGGAGGCTACAACCAAGGTGATGGCCGGCCCTCAGAAAAAATCCAGAGTTATATCTGATTCTGAGAGAAAACTCACTGCATATCATGAAGCAGGTCATGCGATTGTCATGAGAGCTACTCCGGGTTCTGATCCTGTTCACCAGATCACCATCATCCCTAGAGGAATGGCAGGAGGATTCACAATGTGGCTGCCTGAAGAAGACAGATTCTTCGAGACAAGAGGCCACATGATAGATACAATCAAGCATCTCCTCGGAGGAAGAGTTGCAGAAGAGCTCAAGCTTGACGACATATCAACAGGAGCAAGCAATGACCTTGAGAGAGCTACTGAGATCGCAAGACAGATGATAACCAAGTACGGCTTCAGTGATAAGCTCGGACCGGTATCATTCAGTTCCAGCGACGAAGTATTCCTCGGAAGAGACTTCTCAACCAGACAGAATTACTCTGAAGAAGTTGCTGCGGAAGTTGATCACGAGATCAGAAGACTCCTCGAAGAGTGCTATGCAGAGACACGCAGAATCCTTCAGGAAAATGACGAAGCATTTGAAAGAGTTGCGCAGGCACTTCTCCTGGTTGAGACTCTCGATGGAGCAAAGTTCGAAAGACTCTTTACCGGTGAGATCACACCTGAGGATCTCAAGTCTGAGGTTGACAGCGAGAACCGCGAGATCGAACGCAAGAACAAGCTCGAAGCCGAAGAAAGCGAGCGCCTGGAGGCCGAGAGAAGAAGAGAGCTCGAAGAGCAGAGAAAAAGAGAACAGGAAATGCAGCTCGAACTCTCAGAAGATCTTGGCAGACCGAAAGATATCATAGACTGGTCCGAGGAGCCCGAAGATAAATTCGGCTATGAGGAATACAAGAGAGCTACCGACAAGCGCAGAAAGGACAAAGTGCAGCCTAAGAAGCTCACTCAGGACAAATCCGAACCTGCAGCAGATGCCGGTGCTGAATCAGATTCTGAGCCTGCAGAATCACAGGAAGACACTACTACTGACGAAAAGGAATAATACTCATGAGAATAACTGTAAACGATTGCTTAAAACTTGATGCATTTGCCGGCTGCAGTGTGCTGTCATGCGGTGACAGACTGGACAGAAGAGTAAGGACGGTATCCGTTCTGGATGAAACCGATCTCTCGATGGGAGTCGAGAGAAATGGTGTCAGAGAGCAGATGGTAATCACTCATTTCTGGAGCAGCAGAGAAGACATCAATGCACAGGTTAAAGCGGTACAGGGACTTGGGGAAAAAGGAATAAGCGCACTTGTTGTATATCTGAGTGAAGATGGCGTTGCCAGTGTTGATTACAGAGTAATTGAGGCAGCTGAGAAGGCTGATCTGCCGCTTATAGCAATATCGGACGACGGCAGAGTCACTTATTCAATGCTGATTGAGCAGGTTCTCGACAAGATTCTTTACGGACATAATTACAGTGACAACATACTCAACAATACTATTTATCATCTGCTTAACTTTGAGAAGCACAGCAGTTTTCCGTTTGCTCTCAGAGAAGCAGCTATAAACAATGGCTATCAGGTAGTTCTTCTTACAGAAGAGTTCAACCCGATTCTTACAGTTGAGACAAGGCATGTTGTAAGCATTGAAGACGCAGTTCAGCATGCCCGCAAACAGGAAGTTTTCCAGCAGAGCACATTTACAAGAGTTGAGATTCAGGGTGTTGTAACATACTGGGGCAGCATAGAAATCAAAAATACCAGATACATTCTGATGATCGTAGACAATGAGGATAACTACTCTGCCGCAGAAATGACCAAGCTGGCTGAAACAATCCAGCTCGCTATCGGAATGTGGAAGTATACACCGGAAAGAGATTCCAGGGCAGAATTCATCAAATCTGCTGTCAGAGGAGACCTTTCTTTCTGCCACACACTTCTGGACGAGTCAGGGCTCCGTGGCATGCAGTTCCCGAGCGCTTTCCTTATCAGAGACATTGAGGAATCTGATCTGTTTGAAACTCTTGCGAATTTCAGAAACAGATATGGCTTCAGCAGCCTGACTGTCAATGAGGGAAATGAAACATACGGAATCATTTATTCCGAAGAAGGACAGGACAAGGGCATCTCGGTCAAGAATGCGTGTCTGCAGATGTATGAAAAACTCAAGAGCGGACGCAAGGAATCCAGGATTTTCCACATTACCGGAATCGAATCTCTTGAATCAGTAGTTGACGGATTCAAGCTTATCAACAGAACCAGCAAGATGATCGAGAAGGTATTCCCGTACAAGAGAGTATTCTCCAAGTATGAGATTTCAATGGTATGTGACTGCGTTTACATGCATACAGGCTCTGCAAGCCTCAAGAAGATGTATCTTGATCTCCTGGAGCCTTTCGAAAGAGAGGTATCGGTGAACAAGGGCAAAATGCTTCTGGATACACTGTCAACCTTCGTACTCGATGCAGGTATGAATTCCAACAAAACTGCAGAGTTTATGAATATTCACAACAATACCGTGCAGTACAGACTCAAGAAAGCTAATGAAATTCTTGGTGCTGAAATGACTGCAAACAGAATCATTCCGGGCCTGACTATGGCACTGGCTATCAAGAGACTGGAGGAAATCTAGAATGCTGCTTGCAATCGATGTAGGTAACACAAACTTAGTACTCGGTGTGTTCAACGGTGATGAGCTTGTCGAAAGCTGGAGAATGGCAACAGACAACAACCGGACTGCTGACGAGTACGGCACTATGATAGATATGATGCTCAGGCACGATGGAATAGATCCTGAAGATATCGATGATATCATCATCGCTTCGGTAGTTCCGTCACTTCTGTTCACACTTGAGCATATGTGTCTCAAATATTACAACCTCAGCGCCATCGTAATCGAGACCGGCATCAAGACAGGACTTAAGATAAAATACGATGATCCGCGTCAGGTCGGTGCCGACAGAATCGTTAACTCTGTTGCAGCGCACACTAAGTACGGCGGAGACCTGATTGTTATTGACTATGGTACAGCCACGACATTCTGCTGTGTAACAGCTGACGGAAGCTTCATAGGCGGAGCAATCGCACCGGGAATCAAGACTCAGGCTGCCGCACTGTTTGAGCACACAGCCAAGCTTCCTAATGTAGACCTCGAACTGCCGGGCAAATTCATCTGCAAAAACACATCAGAAGCAATGCAGTCCGGACTTATCTACGGCCACATGGGCTTTACCGAGCACATGGTCAGAGGCATGAAAGCTGAAATAGCTCAGGAGACAGGAACAGCTCCTGAGAATATCAAAGTCATCGCTACCGGAGGTATGGCTACAATGGTTGAAAGCGGAGTCGACTGCATAGATATCATTGACAGAAGACTTACTCTTAACGGCCTGCAGATCCTGTACGAGAAGAACAAGGGTCTGCACAAGAAGAGGGTGCTTCAGGGCTGATGGATTACACAATTGGAAATATTCGCCTTGAGTCGCCGTTTCTTCTGGCACCTATGGCCGGTATCACTGATGCTGTTATGAGGACGCTCTGCGAGGAACAGGGTGCTTCTCTGACATATACAGAGATGGTCAGTGCAAAGGGGCTGTATTACGGGGACCGCAAAACACCTTTGCTTACATATATTCCTGACGGGGCAGGCCCTGCTGCTATACAGATTTTCGGCAGCGAGCCTGACGTTATGGAGTATGCAGCTGCGAAACTGGACAGCCTGCCTAACGTGATACTGGATATCAATATGGGATGTCCTGTTCCGAAGGTTGTGAGAAATGGTGACGGATCCGCTCTGATGCAGAATCCTGACCTGGTGCATGATGTGGTGGCGGCTGCGGTCAAAGGCTCGACCAAACCGGTTACAGTCAAGATACGCAAAGGCTTCACAGACGATAATATCAATGCTGCAGAGGTCGCCAGAGCGGCCGAAGCAGGAGGGGCAGCGGCAGTCGCTGTCCACGGCAGAACAAGGCCGCAGTACTATACCGGCACTGCCGACTGGAGTATAATACAAGAAGTTAAAAAAGCCGTCGGTATCACTGTCATTGGTAACGGAGATGTTTTCAGCGGTGAAGACGGGATCCGTATGATGGATCAGACAGGATGCGATCTTGTTATGGTCGGAAGAGGCGCAATGGGCAATCCGTGGATTTTCAGAGATCTCAGGAATGCTCTCGAAGGAAGAGAACCTGAGCCTGCACCGACCGGACAGGAGAAAACGGCTATGATGTTAAGACACCTTGAGATGCTGACGCAGCTCAAAGGAGAAACAACCGGTGTACGGGAGTTCCGCAAATTCGTCGTATACTACACGAAGGGACTTCCCGGTTCTGCGCGTGTCCGCAGGGCAGTGAATGACGCTGACACCGTTGAAAGGATGAAAGATATACTTGAAAGTGAGAACTGGTAAAAAATCACGATCATTGGCAGCCTTGTGCGCTTTGATTCTTATCAGCAGCCTGCTGAGCGGATGCACGACATTCGACAGCTTCAGGCATGCTTTTTTTGAGCAAAAAGAAGAAGAGCAGATGCCTGTAATCACAATCGGCGTTTTTGAGCCTCAGACAGGCAGAAACGCTGATAAGGGGCTTTCCGAACTTAAGGGAATTGAGCTTGCTAACAGCATCTACAACAATGTCGACGGATACAAAGTCGTTTTGTCCAAGGTTGATACTCAGTCCAAAGTCAGCTCGACCAGGACAGCTGTTCAGGGTCTGATTGAGATGAAGCCGGTTGCAATCATCGGAAGCGCAGGTGAGGCTACTTCGCTTGCTGCGTCTGAATATATTGAGGAAGCCGGAATACCGACAATAACACCTTCAGCAACCAATCCGCTGATAACTCAGACTAATAACTATTATTTCCGCGCATGTATCACAGAATCCCAGATGGGCGAAGGCCTTGCCGAATATGCCCACAAGGAGCTCGACTCATGTGATATCGCTCTGATCAGTCTTAAGAACGACAGCAGTACAGCAGCTCTGATAGACGGATTCAGAGACAAAATCAAGAAATACACCCGCAAGAACAAGGTCAAAGCTATCACGGTGTCTGAAGAGATTACTGCTGATGAAGAGGGTATGAAAAGCGCTGTCGACAGCATCAGAGAAGCAGACTGCGATGTATGCTTTGTCTCTCTCGGAACTGAATCGATGGACACGTTCTTCACCATGGCCGAAGAAGCAAACCTCACAGATGTCACTTATCTCGGACCTAGGAACTGGGGAAACGCTGACTTCGTTAACATGATGCAGAAACATCCGGATATCAAGGTCGTTTTCCCTTATATGTCCGTAATCTCAGGTACTGAGCAGGCATCAGATGCACAGACAGAAGAAGCGCAGAGATTCCAGATAGAGTATGAGTCAAGATACGGAGCAGACGACATACCGACAGAAAATGCCGCTCTCGGATATGATTCATATCTCCTCCTGATCAATGCGATCCATAATGCAAAGTCCGTTGAGGGCAGAAACATAAGAAACGCGATGCTCGGACTTTCCGAACTCAAGGGCGCGACCGGAGTATTTACATTTGATGACAGGGGTAATGTCGTCAGAACAGTTAATCTGTCCACGATCAGCGATAACCTGGTCGTTTCAGAATATGTAACAAAAAGTGAGGCTGAGGCAAAAGAACTTGAAGATGCTTTGGCTAATCAGGAAGCGGAGGATTAATAGAAATGGGATATCTTGAAAGACTTGAAACCTACAGGGAAGATATGCTGAGAACACTGAAGGAGTCTGTAGCGATGCCTAGCGTCAAGACAGATCCTGTCAAAACAGCCGAAGGCAACATACTGCCATACGGCAGAGGCGTACATGACGCTCTGATGCATATTCTAGGAGTTGGCGCAACAATGGGGTTTGAGTCTCACAATGTAGATAACTATGCAGGTTATATCGATCTCAAAGTTCCGGATGATAAAGCTGCAGAGGCTAAGACCGCAGCAGTCGTCGGACATCTTGATGTCGTACCTGTTGGAACAGGCTGGGAAACTGATCCGTTCGAAATGGTTGAGAAGGACGGATTCCTCTACGGCAGAGGAACAGCTGATGACAAAGGCCCGGTAGTAGCTTGTCTCTATGCTATGAAAGCTCTCAAAGAAGAGGGTGTTGAACGTAAGAACAACATCAGAGTAATTCTGGGACTTGATGAAGAGACCGGTGACTCCAGCATCAATTACTACACAGAGAGATACGGTCATCCGGATATGGGCTTTACACCTGACGGTGACTTCCCGATCGTTAACGGCGAGATGGGCATAATGGTATTTGACCTCGCAAGAAAGTTCAGTACAGTGCCTGGCAAGGACGAACTCAGACTCACTAAGCTCGAAGCAGGAACAGCACACAACATGGTTCCGGGAGATGCCAGGGCTGTGATCGCAGGAGATAAGAAGTACTTTGACCTCATTGCTGACAAAGCCCGTGCTTTTGCAGCAGAGACCGGATACAACATCAAGACAAGAAAGCAGGGCAATTCCCTTGCAGTTGAGGTAAAGGGTGTAGCAGCTCACGGCGCACGCCCGATGCTCGGACTCAATGCTATCAGCATTATGATGGAGTTCCTCGGCAGAATCAGCTTTGCAAACGAAGAACTGAATGATTACATTGCGTTTTACAACGAACACATTGGTTTTGACTTCCATGGTGAGAGATTCGGAATCAAATTTGAAGATAATCAGTCCGGACCATTGATTTTGAACGTTGGAATCGCTAATATTAACGAAGAACTGGCAAGCCTTTCAATCAATATCAGATTCCCGGTCACATATTCGGATGTTGACCTGGCGGTAGGAATGGAAAGCTGCCTCAGAGATACATCTATTGGTATCATCACCAGAATGGTTCAGAAGCCAATCTACATGGATCTGAACACTCCGATGGTTAAGAAGCTGCTCAAGGCTTATCAGGATGAGACAGGAGACACTGAGACTCCTGCTATCGTTCAGGCCGGCGGCACTTATGCCAAGATGGTCAACAATATCCTCTGCTACGGCGGAATGTTCCCGGGAGAAGAGGATACAATGCATCAGGCGGGCGAGAAGCTCAGCGTAGAATCATTTATGAAAATGGCACGCATCTATGCACGAGCATTATATGCCCTCTGCTGCGAATAATTATCAATAATCTGTTTCAGGGCGTGGTGAAAGTCCACACCGGTGGTGATCGCATTAGCGTAAGTCCACGAGCCTCGCGGCCGAACTGGTGAGAATCCAGTACCGACGGTATAGTCCGGATGAAAGAAACATCACATTACAGGGATTTAGACAGTAAATTGTAATGAAATGGCCTTGACCTCGGTTCAGGGCCATTATTAATGCCTGACAGATTCCACCAATTTATTGTTCTAATTAGGAGGAATATGTTATGAACAACTCAAGCAAATTCAGCACCGCAATGATCGCAAAACTGGCAATGATGACAGCAGTATCGCTTGTACTGCTTCTGCTCATCAGGATTCCTTTCCCGCCGGCACCATTCCTGGTATATGACCCTGCCGATGTACCTATCTACATCACAGCGTTCGCTTTCGGACCTGCTGCAGGACTTATCGTCACACTGGTAGTCTGCCTCATTCAGGCATTTATGCTCGGCGGAGACGGACTGTACGGCTTCCTGATGCACTTCGTTGCTACCGGAATAGTTGCAGTCGTTATCGGTATTATGTATGCTAACTGCAAGACCAAGAAGAGAGCGGTTACAGCACTTGTTACCGGAGTAATTGTGGCAACGGCAGTTATGTGTGTAATGAATCTGATTGTTACACCAATATACATGGGGGCACCGAGGGCTGCGGTAGTAGCAATGCTGCCGACAGCGATCATTCCGTTCAATCTCCTGAAGGCCGGACTTAACGCAGTTCTGACATTCATTCTCTACAAGAGAGTCAGCGGATTCCTGCACAAAGATTCGACAGTTGCAGTTGCTGAGAAGGCAGAATAAAATATAACAGATCAGAGATTAAATGAAACATATCGAAAAAGGTTCATACATCATTAAAAGTGAGGCTGAGACGCGTGCTCTCGGCCTCATTATTGCTGAGGCCGCAGAGCCCGGCGATATTGTTGCGCTCATCGGTGATCTCGGAACGGGCAAAACCGCTCTTACCAAATACATCGCTGAGGGTCTTGGCGTGAAAGAAGATGTAATCAGTCCGACTTTTACGATAGTCAAGGAGTACAGAAGCGGCAGGATACCGCTTTATCACTTTGACGTATACAGACTGTCGAACGGTGAAGAGCTCCTGGATACAGGAGCCGAAGATTATCTTGAAGACAGCGGGCTCTCTGTTATAGAATGGGCTGACATCGTTGCAGATGTGCTGCCTGCCGACGCGCTCGTTGTTATGATCGAGTATGCCGAAGAAGGCGCAAGAAATATAACTATATTGTAACTATGACTAATATACTCGCACTTGAAACTACAGGTAAATACGGCTCTGCTGCTGTCATCAGAGAAGACGGCTCTGTTTACTGCGCTTCATCTGAAACAGAGATGAACCATCTTAAAGATATCATCTCTATCAGCGATGAGGCAGTCAGAAAGGCCGGAATAACCCGAAAGGATCTGACGCATGTTGCTGCATCTGCCGGACCCGGTTCATTTACAGGAATCAGGATCGGTGTGACTACTGCCAGAACACTCGGCCAGATGCTGGGCATTCCGTGCATTGCAGTATCCTCGCTTGAGGCTATGGCATGCAGAGTTCTCAGCACAGCAATTTCCGAGGGGGCAGTTTATGTAGTCGCAATAATCAATGCGAGAAGACATCAGACATATGCCGGTGTCTGGACTGCAGCTGCCACAAGTGACAGCGCTACCCGGAGTCTTGTCTCTGAGCTGCCTGAAAAACAATACATGATCGAGGATCTGCTGGCTGAAATGACAGCCAGGGCAGCTGAGAATGGCGCAGGCGTATTCTTTACCGGCGACGGAATAGACGCATACCGCGACATTATTGAAGATGCTTTTGCCCTGAAAGGAATCAGCAATCTGCTCATTCTGGCTGATGAGGGAATCAGATACCAGCAGGCTGACACTGTTGCTGAGATAGCTCTCAGCAAAGCAGAGAGGGGAGAAATTCTCTCATACAACGAGCTGCTTCCTGAATACATGAGGCTGTCGGAAGCTGAGCAGAGACTTAAAGAAGGGACACTCAGCGATAAGATAAGAAAGGCCAGGTGAAGCTGATGGCTGTACTTAACATCAGGCGCGCCAGACTGTACGATGTACCTGCTCTGGCAAGAATCGAAAGGGTTTCATTTGTCTCTCCGTGGAGCGCGGAAGAGATAACCAGAGACATAGTCAGCAATGACAGAGCCTATGTTGCCGTTGCGGAGATTAACGGTGAACCGGTCGGATATGCCGACATGTGGATCGTTGCCGGAGAAGCGCAGCTTTTCAACATCGTTGTTGACCCGGCTTACCGCGGCAAGGAAATCGCACTGAGACTGCTCGCTCATATGTTTATGGTTGCCTCAGTTACATGCAATGTGATAACCCTCGAAGTCAGACGAAGCAATGTACCTGCGATAAATCTGTATCTCAAGAGCGGATTCAGACAGGTCGGCGTCAGAAAGGGGTATTACTCTGATAACGGCGAAGATGCTGTTCTGATGGACAGGGATCTTGATGAAGAAGATGACGGATCCGGGGATGATAATGACCTGGAAGTGGAAATAGATATTCAATGAAAAACGGCAGACATCTTACACTTGGAATAGAAACAAGCTGCGATGAGACCGCTGTCAGCGTTGTTGCCGACGGCAGGGACATTCTCAGCAATATAATAAGCACACAGATAAGCATTCATACGCAGTTCGGCGGAGTCGTTCCGGAAATCGCGTCAAGAAGGCATCTTGAGAACATCAACGATGTAATTGACAGAGCCCTGTCCGAAGCAGAAGTCAGCACTGATGATATCGATCTTGTCGGCGTGACTTACGGTCCGGGACTTGTCGGCGCGCTCCTTATCGGAGTTGCGGCTGCCAAGGCGATTTCGTATGCATGCGGTATTCCTCTTGTAGGAGTCAATCATATGCACGGCCACATAGCTGCAAATTATCTCGAGCATCATGATCTCGAGCCGCCTTTCATGTCGCTTGTAGTATCCGGCGGACATACAAACATAGTCAATGTCCCGGACTACAACAGATGTGAAAAAATCGGCGGAACAAGAGACGATGCAGCAGGAGAGGCTTTTGACAAAGTAGCAAGAGTCATCGGTCTTGGATATCCGGGAGGCCCTAAGGTGGACAAAGCGGCACGCGAAGGTAATCGTGATGCTATAGACTTCAAGAGAGTCTGGCTTGAACCGGGTAATTACGATTTCAGCTTCTCAGGACTCAAGACTCAGGCGCTCAACTACCTGAATTCAGAGAGGCAGGCTGGCCGTCCTATCAATGTAAATGACGTCGCCGCAAGTTTCCAGGAGGCAGTTGTTGAAGTAATAGCCGAGAAGGCTGTCAGAGCCGCTCTGGAATACAAGCAGAAGAGAATCGTCATGGCAGGCGGAGTTGCATCTAACACAAGACTCAGAGAGCTTATTTCAGAAAAAGCCGCAGCCAACGGAATTGACGTGCTGAGACCAAGCCCGGTGCTCTGCACGGATAACGGAGCAATGATTGCCTCAGCAGCATACTACGCATACAAGGCTGGCGAGCGTTCGGGATATGACCTCGATGCAGTGCCTGCACTGGAATTCTAGAAGAATGATGTGACAGCTACTGTGTCACATGGAGAACAGCATTAAATGATAGTTTTGTCCGGAAAAGATATAAGCAAATCATACGGAACTGACATCATCATTGAGGATGTCAGTTTTGGCGTGGAAAAAGGTGACCGCGTCGGTATTGTAGGACCGAACGGTTCGGGCAAAACGACTCTTCTCAGTATCATTGCCGGAGCGCTTGAGCCGTCTTCAGGCAACATATACATCCGCAGCGACATGACGCTCGGATATCTCAGACAGAAGAATCACTTCTTCGCAGGCGGAACAGTAATCAAAGAAGCCGAGAAGACTTTTGAGCACTTCTTCAGAATGGAGAAAGAGCTTGAAGAACTGCAGGCGAAGATTTCTGACCATACAAGAACGGACTTTGACCGCTGCCTCGCTGCATATACGACTCTGATCGAGGAGTATGAAAAGCAGGGCGGATACACTTACCGCAGTGAGCTGGCAGCTGTGCTGAAGGCAATGGGCTTCAGCGAAGAAGACCAGCAGAAGAAGATTGACGTATTGTCCGGCGGAGAGCGCACAAGGCTTGCCCTTGCGTGCATGCTTCTCAGAAAGCCGGATATCCTGATTCTGGATGAGCCTACCAACCATCTGGACCTCAGAATGCTCGCGTGGCTGGAAAACTATCTCAGGGGATATCAGGGTACTTTGCTCGTCGTTTCTCACGACAGATACTTCCTTGACCGCATTGTCGGAAAAATCTTCGACATGAGCGGCGGCACTTTGACCGCATATACCGGCAACTATTCTGAATTTCTTGTCAAGAAAGAAGAAAGAATGGAAGCTCTGATGCGCGAATATGAAAAGCAGCAGGCGGAGATAGCCCGTCAGGAAGAGATGATCAGACGCTTTAAACAGCACGGAACCGAACATCTCGCCAAAAGAGCAAGATCAAGGGAGAAGAGACTCGCGCAGATTGAGCGCAGAGACAGACCTTCGGAAAAACAGAGCCGCATGAAACTCGGATTTGAGAGCAACTACAAAAGCGGCGGCGAGGTTCTTGTCTGCGAGGACCTGGCCAAAAGCTACGGCGACAGGCGCCTGTTCTCAGGTGTATCGCTTGATGTCAGGAAAGGCGAGAAGATCTGCATCATAGGAGACAACGGAATCGGTAAGACGACACTTCTGAGAATTCTCATGGGCCTTGAAACGCCTGACAGAGGATATCTGAAGGTCGGATACAATGTGGATTTCGGCTACTATGATCAGGGGCAGAGACTTCTCGATGACAATGAAACTGTGCTGGGCGAGATGAAGAATGCCTATCACCTGTACTCAGACACTGAGATGAGGTCCCTCCTGGGAAGATTTCTGTTCAGAGGCGACGATGTGTTTAAGCAGGTAGGGGACCTGTCCGGAGGCGAAAAAGCAAAGCTGTCGCTGCTCAAGCTGATGCTTTCCGGCGCCAACACTCTGATTCTTGACGAGCCGACCAACCACCTGGATATTGAATCCAAGGAAGTAGTTGAGGATGCACTTTCGGAGTTCGGCGGGACGCTAATAATCGTATCCCACGACAGATATCTGCTGACCAGGATTCCTGACAGGATCCTGGAACTGACAGATTCCGGAATCATCGAATACAAGGGTAATTTTGAGTATTATGTCGAGAAGAATGCTGCCGCGCAGGCAGAACAGACTTCTGAGGCATCCGGGAAGGGAATCGCGTCCGGAAAAACTGAAACAGAAAAAACTCTCGAGCTGGTCAGAACATCAGAAGCTGACAGGCAGGCCAAGAAGCAGAAAGAAGCTGAAGAGAGACGCAAAGCCAGACGGGGCGATGAAATCGAAACGCGGATTCACGAACTGGAAGGCAGAATTGCAGACATTGAAGAAGCGATGGCTGATCCGGGCAAAGCGGCAGATTTTGAATGGATGCAGGAACAGTCACAGATAATGGCAGAGTGCGAGACAGAGATATCTGCTCTGTATGATGAGTGGATGGAGCTCCAGTAGTTTTAAGAAACAGTTAATAACTGATTAAGCATCATTATTTATAAACTTTGTGAAAAATCCTACAAAATTGTTGCTATCAATTACATGATTATTTATAATATTAATCGATACTAACAATTATCATATCGGACATTACTATAGCTTAGGCATTGCTAAGCTGTAATTTACAGAAAATGAGGTGGAAAAATGGTATTTGAAAAAGTTAAAGAGCTTATCGTTGAACAGCTTGATGTTGATCCTGAAACTGTAACAATGGATACAGATTTCATGAAAGACCTCGAAGCTGATTCTCTTGATGCTGTTGAGATAATCCTTGGGGTAGAGGACGAGTATGGCATTGAAATCCCTGATGAGGTAGCTGAGAACTTTACCAAAGTTTCTGACATCGTAGAGTATATCGAAGCTAACAAGTAGTTCCTGTGGACTGTACGTACACGGAAATGGGGGATATAATGAGCAGCAAACCTAAAGTATCCAATGCAATAATAAGAAGACTGCCGCGATACAGACGTTATCTGGGGCACCTGCAGGCACGCGGTGTACGCAAGGTTTCCTCGAATGAGCTCAGCGAAATGATCGGCTACACCGCTTCACAGATCAGACAGGATCTGAACACATTCGGTGAATTCGGTCAGCAGGGATACGGATATGAAGTAGATAAACTGTACAAGGAGATCAACAAGATTCTGGGCCTCGACAGAGAGTACAGGACAGTAGTTGTCGGTGTAGGTAACCTTGGACAGGCAATCACCAACTATACTTATTTTTTCAAAATCGGATTTAACATCATGGGTCTCTTTGATGTTAATCCTAAGATCATAGGAAACTGGATCAATGATGTTGAGGTAATGGATTACAACGACCTTACAGATTATTGTAAGAGAGAGCACATTGACATCGGCATCATCTGCGTAAACAGAGAAAACGCACAGTCGGTAGCTGACAACCTGATCGCAGGCGGAGTCAAGGGAATCTGGAACTTTGCACCTGTTGATCTGGTAGTACCTGAAAATGTAGCACTCGAGTCAGTGCATCTTTCAGACAGCCTTCACGCGCTCTCATTCATGATCAAGAGCATGAGCGAGAAGGAAAACGCAGACCAGTAGTCAATACGCTTTATTACCGCTTTGCAGGCGGAAACGGCAAAAGAAAAATCCCGTAGCCTGAGCTACGGGATTTTAAGTAAGCATTCAATATGCTGAACTGTTAGGACTAAGCCTCAGATGGTGCACCTACAGGGCAGTTAGCTGCGCAAGCGCCGCAGTCAATGCAAGCACTCTCGTCGATAACATAAGGTGTACCCTCGGAAATAGCCTCAACTGGGCATCCGGATGCGCATACGCCGCAGCCGATGCAATCATCAGAAATCTTATATGCCATGATAAATCCTCCTTCTTAGAAAAATATCTACACGCGTAGTATATCACGGGAGGAATTATTTGTAAACACTCTGCAAACATTGAAATAAAAGCATTTGACGCCTTTTTTGAGTTAACATCGTTCAGCTTCTCAGGGGTGAGATCATCATGAAAATCGTATCATTTACAGGCAAAAGCGGCACCGGAAAAAGCTATCAGGCAACGTCTCTGGCACAGAGGCGCGGCTTTGACGCGATCATAGATGACGGACTGCTCATCTACAAAGGACAGATCGTCGCAGGAACGTCAGCGAAGAAATGCGCTTCGAAGGCGGCAGCTATGAGAACCGCTCTTTTCAACTATGAAGAGCATCGAAACGAGGTGAAGAGTGCTCTTGTAAGATATCAGCCTCAGACACTTATGATTATAGGAACATCAGATAAGATGACCAATATCATAGCTGAGCAGCTGGGACTCCACCAGCCTGAGGAGCGCATCTACATAGAGGACATCACTACAGAAGAAGAGCGTGCTGAGGCTGCACATCACCGTAATGATGAGGGCCAGCATGTAATACCTGCGCCTGTCGGGCAGCTCAGAAGAGATTTTGCAGGATACTTCATGAATCCGCTCAAGCTGTTCAGAGACAGGGCACTTGGCAATGCTGTCGGAGGAAAACCTGACCGGGATGATGAGGATGGACCTGAGGACCGCACGGTTGTGAGACCTCAGTTCAGCTATTTCGGATCTTTTACAATCAATGAGCATGTCATCAGAGATATCATCCGCATAGCTGCTGCAAAATACGAAGATACACTGGTCGTTGCCGACAGAATGAGCAACGGAAAGCAGAACAGCATGTCTGTGACTATCGATGTCAGAGCAATCAAGGATCCGAGATCTGTTGAAAAGTGCATTGAATTCCAGAAGGATGTATATGATGCAATCGCTAACATGACGGCATTTACGATTGAAAGTGTGAATGTAAGAATAAGGGATATCGCGCGGGGATATGAGGATCTGCACTCACGCAAGCTGCACTGATTGAAAGTGGTGCCATTATCTTAAGTGAATCGGGATGGCAGCTGAATAAACGCAATGAACATAATAGAAATAAACAACGTAAAGGACATTATTCTTGAGCACGTATTTGAGTGCGGGCAGTGTTTCAGATGGGTGCCTGCGGATGACGGCTCGGGTGATTATATCGGTGCTGCCGGTAAATATGCTGCCCGCATCAGCCTGAGAGAGGCCGGAGCAGATGGCAAATTGGGTGAAGGATCCCGATCAGGGGCAGCCTGCCCCGAGGCCGGGAAAAACGGAAACCGCATAGTTGACCTTGTAATTGAGGCAACGGGCGGTGATGAGCAATTCTGGCATGATTACTTTGACCTTGGCACTGATTACGGGCAGATCAAAGAAGAGCTGGTCAGAAGCGAGCCTGAGATAAGAAAAGCTGCTGATTACGGCTATGGAATCAGAATCCTCAGACAGGATCTGTTCGAGACACTTATATCTTTCATAGTTTCACAGAACAACAATATTCCGAGGATCAGAAAATGCATCGAGGCGCTGTGCTGCAGGTATGGCGAGCGTATCGGTGAGGCTTTCGGAAGGGAGTGGTATGCTTTTCCTGCGCCTGAAGTGCTGGCGTCTGCAGAGGTTGATGATATTGCAGCTCTGCGCCTCGGATACAGATCAGGATATATCAAAGCTGCTGCTGAACGTTTTGTTTCGGACTGCTGCAGCGGATGCCTGCCCGGAACCAGGGATGAGATCCTGTCATACCGCGGCGTCGGACCTAAGGTTGCCAACTGCATAATGCTGTTTGGTCTGAGGGACGTAGGAGCTTTCCCGGTAGATACCTGGGTGAAGCACATTATGAACGACATGTATGGCTTCGACGAGAATGACATGAAAGGAATGGAACGCTTTGCCCGCGACAGATTCGGAGACCTTGCGGGATATGCACAGCAGTATCTTTTCTATTACTATAGGGATCAGAAGATATAGCAAACGTCGCGACGTATTATTACATTCCGAGACATACCTGCCTGTCAGCTTTGCCCGTACATGAATATATTTGCATAGCCACAGGACTAACAAAAAATGCCTGCTGCATCATACAGATGGGCAGGCTTTTCTAATGGCTTAATTGTGGCAATTTCTTCACAATTAGGTGTTGACATTACTGATAGGCATGAGTAGAATAGTAGAGGTGATTGGCACTCGGAAGTTAAGAGTGCTAACAAGATATGAAAACTAGGAGGCATAACAATGAGCATTGGAATCAAGCCACTCGGAGCAAGAGTTGTAATAAAGAAAATGGACGCTGAAGAAAAGACTGAAGCAGGTCTGCTGCTTTCAGGAAGCGCTAAGGAAAAGCCACAGCAGGCTGAGGTTCTGGCAGTTGGTCCGGGAACCAAGGACGAGCCAATGGAACTCAAGGTTGGCGACATCGTAGTATTCAGCAGATACGGCGGCAGCGAGCTGAAGTATCACGGAGTTGAATATACAATCATCAACCAGAAGGACATTCTTGCTACTATCGAGAAATAAGACAGTATTGCGGCAGAATGCACATAACAAATTGTCAAAAATGTACTCACTAAGGAGGATTTAAATAAAAATGGCTAAGGAACTATATTACGGCGAGGAATCAAGAAGAAAGCTGCTTGCCGGAGTAGACAAGCTGGCAGATACAGTTAAGATCACACTCGGACCTAAGGGCAGAAATGTTCTTATCGAGAAGTCATACGGATCACCGCTGATCACTAATGACGGTGTCAGCATCGCAAGAGAGATCGAGCTTGAAGATCAGGTTGAGAACATGGGAGCTCAGCTGGTCAAGGAAGTAGCTACTAAGACTAATGATGTTGCCGGTGACGGTACAACTACAGCTACTCTGCTTGCTCAGAGCATCATCAGAGAAGGATTCAAGAACGTTACAGCAGGAGCTAATCCTATGATCCTTAAGAAGGGTATCGCAGGTGCTGTTGAAGCTGCTGTTGACTATCTCAAGAGCACAGCTAAGATCGTTGACGACAAGGCATCCATCGCACAGGTTGCTTCTGTTTCCGCTAACGATGCAGAGATCGGCGAGCTGATTGCTGAGGCAATGGAAAAGGTCGGCAAGGACGGCGTTATCACTGTTGAGGAATCCAAGACTCTCGGAACTACTCTCGATGTTGTTGAAGGTATGCAGTTCGACAGAGGATACCTTTCACCATACATGGCTAACAACGAGAAGATGGAAGCTGTAATGAACAAGCCATACATTCTTCTCACTGACAAGAAGATCAGCAGCATTCAGGATATCATTCCACTGCTTGAGGGAATCATGAAGGCAGGCAGAAGCCTCCTGATCGTAGCTGAGGATGTTGACGGCGAGGCTCTTGCAACTCTCGTACTCAACAAGCTGAGAGGAACTCTCGATGTAGTAGCTGTTAAGGCTCCTGGATTCGGCGACAGACGTAAAGCTATGATGGAGGACATCGCAATTCTGACTGGCGGCGTTGTAATCTCCGAGGAACTCGGATATGAGCTCAAGGAAGCAACAATTGATATGCTCGGACAGGCTGAGACAGTTAAGGTCAATAAGGACAACACTGTTATCGTAAATGGTGCAGGCCGCAAGAATGAACTCGATGCAAGAATCGCTCAGATCAAGTCATCCATCGAAGAGACTTCTTCTGAATTCGACAAAGAAAAACTTCAGGAAAGACTTGCTAAGCTCTCCGGCGGCGTAGCTGTAATCAATGCAGGTGCTGCAACTGAGACTGAACTCAAGGAAAAGAAGCTGAGACTCGAGGACGCTCTCAACGCAACAAGAGCTGCTGTTGAAGAGGGTATCGTAGCAGGCGGCGGAGTATCCCTGATCAGAGCAATTGAAGCTGTAAAGGCTTATGCTGACAGCCAGGAAGGCGACATGAAGACTGGTGCGAAGATTGTTGAAAGAGCTCTTGAGGAGCCTGTAAGACAGATCGCTACTAACGCAGGATTCGATGGTGCTGTAATCGTAGCTGAGGTCAAGAAGGCAGAAGGCAATGTTGGCTTCAACGCTGCAAACGAGCAGTACGAAGACATGATCAAGGCCGGAATCGTAGACCCTGTCAAGGTAACAAGATCCGCACTCCAGAATGCTTCCTCAGTAGCAGGAATGCTCCTGACAACAGAGGCAGGCATCACACAGATCAAGGAACCAGAACCACCAATGCCACAGGGCGGCGGAATGGGAATGATGTAAGGTTTCCAATAGAACAAACGGCATTGCCGTAACATCTATTCTTCCAATTATTAGTTAGTTTGAGAGGCGCTCTCCGGAGCGTCTCTTTTATTGTGCGAGTATTTGATTGATGCGACTATTCAAATCTATTGTTAATTGATTTGAACATTTGCTGCTGGGTGAACTAAATAATTCGGTATTATAAGGGCAATATAATATTGCAAAAATATTAGAGCATTCTAACTTTCAAAAAATGCTTTATTTTGCCATAATTTGATGTT
>JBGUIG010000083.1:0-3806 GCA_045112795.1 Anaerovoracaceae bacterium
ATCTCTCCTTTCCTGACCTCATCGAGTCTTTGTTTCAGCACATATCCTACAGAAACGGCTATTACTGCACCCACAATGATAAAGAACACTATCACTCCCTTAGGTGCCGGATCCGATGCGTTAAAATAAAGCATCGCTCCAATAACCAGTATTAGGAATGTGAATATCACTATAGCTGATATTATCGCGCCTGTTTTTCTTTTCCTCATATCTGTCATTCGTGCATTGACGAATTTTGCACCTCCCTTCTCAAGTTCATTCATTCTTTCGAGGTAAACGGAAGCTTTGATTTCAGACAGGCTGTCAGCCTCGTCTCTCAGCATTCTGCACATGGTCTTCATGTGTTCGATATTGCTGCTGGTCTTCTCAAGTTCTGCCATGCGATCATCCATGCAAGTGTCAAAATCCAGCTCACCGGAATGAAGCCTGCGGATGTTCTCACAGGATATCCCCAGCATGCGCAAAAGCTTGATCCTGCAGAGCTGCTCGACATCCTCCATCGAATAATCTCTGTAGCCATTACTGGAATCACGCGCAGGAGCAATAAGACCCTGATCTTCATAGAATCGTATATTCTTGCTTGTGATGCCTGCGAGCTCCGCAGCCTGATTGATCTTCATCAATGCCTCCGTTTTCTGTTTCTCTGTCATGAGAGTAGTCCTTCCACAAAGTGGAAGGTCAAGAGGTTTTGCAAAATTATTTCAATACCAGTGGACTGTCAGCTGTTTTTGCTTCTATCTTGCCAACTTCAGCATAAACAGTCTGATACTGTTCCATGTGCTCTTCCACTTCAACATCTGCCTGAACATCCGACGGATACTCTGCTACATAGACCTTTCCGCCGCTTTCACCCACTACACTGTAATGCGGGAGTCCTTTATATGAGTCATCATCTGGTTCGTATGCAACTAGTGAGAACAACCTTCCACCGCAATCGGCTTCTCTTCCTGCAATATTGTAGAAAGTGATCGATGTCTTGCTGTCGTAGTCATAGTCCCAGGTGCCTCCGAGCGGAAGTGTCAGTGTAAAATGGTCTGTATCAACGATCTTCACACCTTCCGGGTCGCCCATCAATTTGAGATTCGCAGCAATATCGTAGTCGTCAGATGCTTCATCAGTTGAAGCCTGTTCTTCTGTCTGTGCATCTGTAACCGGTTCTTCAGTTGATTCTTTCTTAGAACCGCACGCTGTCATTACTATCATCAACACAAGTGCCATAAGCAGGCAAACTATTTTGCTAAGCTTTTTCATAAGCTGTTTCCTCCCTTGTTCATATTGATTTTACAATAGCTGGCTGGCCAAAGTCATTATCTGCTTAGGCCAGCCTATGGGTTCCTGATTATTAGCCAGTGATCATATTCAGGATTTCCTTGGTAAAGGTAATAATGATACCGCCCGCTACGGTCAGGAACCCGTTTGCGCGTTGTGACGGATCATGCGACTTCAGCGAAAGTCCTACCTGCATGATACCAAGCCCGAGAAGTATGAGTCCTATTGCACGTATAAGGCTGAATATGAACTCAGACAGTTTGTTTACTGTCGAGATCGGGTCCCCGGCTGCATATGCATGGCACGCTCCCACTATCAGAGCGACGACTATAGCAGCATAAAGGACAAGCCCCAGCTTCATAGTGCTGTTTGCTCCCTTCAGGTCAATTAGTTTTGGTTTCTTTTCTGTCATTCTGTAACCCTCCATTTATTCTTCATTGAATTCATTCCATGCTTCCTCTTCGGACAGAAGCTCATAGCTGCTCTCCGGCAGCTCTATCAGTCTGGAATTCGCAACAGCTTCTGCAATAAGCTGCGGATCAGAGACCAGTTCAATTGATGAGCCTGCATCCCACGGCTCTCCGTGGATATATGGATCAGCCTGACCATCTGTCGTCAGTCTGACCGCCGGATGTTTGAGGATGTCATACTTGAGGTCCTTCACAGGTCTTTCTCCCCTGACGAAAAGAAGTGCGTACCTGTTGTCCAGCATACGCACTTCATCAGGAGTCATCAGCTCTCTCCCCGTATTCTGATAGTTCGTCGAATAGTTACCGTTTCGGCCCGAACTCTTTCCATAAGTGTTGGTGTCTATAGTCTCTTTGCCGAGCAGTTCGGATACATACTTATGTGTCTCTTTCTCATTTCCTCCCAGGTATACGAACTCATCATGAGGTAAGCTTCAGCGAGTCCTCAGTGAGGTCTCGCGTCCACTCCCTCCCGAACCGTACGTACACATCTCTGTGTATACGGCTCTCCACTTATCATGGTCGCGTTACAGTTGAGTGAATCATTTTGTGGCATTCGTCACAAACGACGAGTGTTTTTCTTCTCATCCTGCGCATGGTGAGCACCCATTCGTCTGTTCCTTTCAAGTCCTTGAGCTTTCTGACCTGATGAATTTCGAGCTTTCTCGTCCTCTTTCCACACAGCTCACAGCAGTTCCTCTCTACTCTCTGTTTCAGGGTGTTTTTCTTGGCATACTTCGAAAATTGTGGCAGTTCACTTACGTTGTCGAACTTTGTAGCCACTTCTTTTCTTTTATAGCCATCCCTGTAGAATGTTGTGGATTTTCTGCCTTGCCTTGTTTCGTACTCCACCGTGAATATACCGTTGACGCAGTATCTGCGCTTGATTTCATGCACATTAGTTTTGTACTTGCAGGCGAATGTCTTATACATGCTGTACTTCATCAGATTGGCGAATCTGCCTATTTTGTAGACATTATTCGCAATTGAATAGAAGTTGTACATTCCCATAACTTCTGCGTTGTATGTGGTCAGTATTTCGATGTCGCTCTTGTTCACCAGTTTGCCCCTATGCAGGGCTACGAATCTCTCTTTGCCGTTTTCGTTGATTTTGGCTTTTATTGCTCCGTATTCCAGCAACTTGTTTACCCATTTCTCCCTTGGCACCAACAGCTTTACTACTCCCGTGTAGCATCTTTGGATTCTTCCGTTTTCATTTTTCTGTGGCTCTTGGTTATTTGAGACTGTAACATCGTATCCGAGGAACCTTGCTCTCTCACTTGTGTGGGTTACTTTGGTTTTCTCTTCTGACATTTCCAGTTTCAGTGCTTCTGCGAGGAAGTTTCCTATGTCACGTTTTGCTTTCTCCGCGTCCGCTTTGCTCCCGATGACACCAACTATGAAGTCATCTGCATAGCGTACATACTGGATTCTCTTGTAGTTGTCATCTTTTGGCTCGTATACTGTCATGCTCAGCTGCTTGCGCTTCGCTTCTTTCCATACCGTTGCACGCTCTTTTCGCTCTTCTGCGCTCAGTTCTTCCCATACCTCTCTGCCCTTGATTCTGTATCTTGACATTTTGTGGGATAGTGCATTGTACTCGGACTTCAGCTTCCTTTTTTCGCCTTTTCTGAATTTTTCGCTGTAGACTTCCATGAACTTATCCAGTTCGTTCAGATAGATGTTCGCCAGTATTGGGCTTACTCCTGAACCCTGCGGGACACCGCTGTATGTTCTGTTATATTCCCACTGTTCCATATATCCTGCCTTCAGAAATTTCCATATTAGCTGTATGAATGCTTCGTCCTCTATACGCTTTCTGAGCAAATCGATGATTACGTGATGGTCGAAACTGTCAAAGCATGCGTGTATGTCACCTTCCACAAACCAGTTCGCACCAGTAAAGGTGTTCTGTATTTGCTTCAGTGCCGTCTGACAACTTCTGTTTGGTCGGAATCCATGAGACCGATTGCTGAATGTCGTCTCATAAATGCTTTCCAAAATCATCTTAACGACTTCCTGCACGAGTTTGTCGTTTCCCGACTGTATGCCGAGTGGACGCTTTTTATT
>JBGUIG010000084.1:0-7565 GCA_045112795.1 Anaerovoracaceae bacterium
GCAATGCCCTGAATACAATTCCAAACGAAGCAAGAAGAAACGGCAATGATGCCGGGAAAGGAGGCTTTATGCCGGAAAGAAAACAAAGCACTACTAACTTTAAAAGCGCAGAAGAACTCTTCTATAACCCTGTCGAAGGCGGCAAGCCTGACATGATAGTCGATGGACTCATCCCAACGGGCCTGACCATAATAGCAGGTGCACCGAAGTCGTGTAAAAGCTGGCTGATGCTGAGACTGGCGTTATCTGTCAGCCTGGGTGAGCCATTCCTCGGTCATGATGTTAAGAAGTGTGATGTAGCATACTACGCACTTGAAGATACGGATGCAAGGCTCAAGAGCAGACTATTGGATATAGGAACTGCTCCGCCGCCGGGACTGATATACGCTACCTCAGTAAAGGATCCGTGCAATGATTTCATCAGTGACCTTGAGAGATGTCTGGACAGCAATCCGGGAGTCGGACTTGTAATAGTAGACACACTGCAGAAAATCAGGACCAGTGACCCGACTTCGAATGCCAACCAATACGCATGTGAGTATGAGGAGCTTGCGAGGCTCAAGGAGATCGCTGATTATCGCAGGATAGCAATCGTCTTTGTCCACCACACGCGCAAGAAACACGATTCAAAGGACGGGAATAACGATGTACTTGGCTCATCAGCAGTCACTGGAACAGCCGACATGATACTTATTCTGCGCAAGAACCGCGGAGGCACTGCCGGCACGCTCAGCGTGAGCGGTCGTGACGCTCCGGATATTGAGCTCGTGATGCAGTGGCAGCATCCCGAGTGGCAGGTCATAGAAGAGAAGTCTGAAGAAGATATCGCAAGAGAGAACGTCCCTGAGATCGTGTACAGTGTGGTCGACTTCCTGATGGCCGAGGGAGGATTCACCGGCACCATGTCAGCGCTGCTTGAAGAGATCGGTCTTCCTCATGTCAAGCCGCATGTTCTCAGCAGAGCCCTCTCGAAGTTCCATGATGAAGTCCTGCTCCCATTGGGGATCACATACAGCAGCGCACGTGTATCCAGTGATCGCAACTATGTGTTCACCGTGTCAGAAGAGCCTGCTGCAGGTCAGGACTCAGGTAATAGAGATGACGCTCGTGACGCTTATGACGCTTCCCTGCTCTAGGAGCGATATACCGTCATTAGCGTCATTGCCGTCATATCTGCAGCTTATAAGTATTGCCATACTGTATTGCCCGCTATAAAAAGGAACAACATCCGTGTATCGCCACGTGTGTTGCCGCAAGGACAGACCGAAGGTGTGTCCTTAGGAGTAGCGAGCATAGGCTATGTATCGCCAGCCGGAGACTCCGCCCGTGATAATAGCCGCGGCAATGCCACATATGGCAATACCGGGAGGGGCTCTGCCCCTGCAACCCCAATCAGTTATTGAAAAAGAATCATGTGTGAAAATAATTGTCTAAGAAAAGGAAAAATTATATGGCAAACAGAAAAAGAAGTGTAGGGATCAACATCAGAGTGACCCCGGAAGAAAAGAAAAAGATAGAACGTAATGCAAGAAAATGCCGCCTGAGTGTCTCAGAATATCTCAGGCAGATTGCTATGAAAGCCGAGCCTAAGGAGCTTCCCTCTGAAAAGATTCTGCAGAGCATCATGCGTCTTCAGGCAGAGATCAGCCTGTTCGAAAGATATTCAAGGTCAGCAGCTAATGAAAACGGCAGCAAGTTTTATGGAGATATTGCAGAACGTCTGAAAATAATTCTTACTGAAACATTACAGCTCATGACTCACAATACACCGGAAAGCGAGGTGAAAGCCGATGGCAACGACTAAGATATGGCCAGTAAGAGACAGCCTTAAACGTGTCATTGATTATGCATCCAATCCTGAAAAAACATCTGAAGCTGACCTCGCTTCTGTCATCAGGTACGCAATGAATGGAGACAAAACTGCCGCAGATAATGCAGGAGAAACTGAAAAGGCATGTTATGTCACAGGTGTGAATTGCTCTGCTGATACAGCGCTTGACGAGATGATCAATACTCAAAAGCTCTTCGGCAAGGCCGGCGGCAATGTCGCCTATCACTGTTATCAGTCATTCAAACCGGGCGAAGTAACACCTGAGCAATGTCATCAGCTTGGAGTAGAACTCGCACGCAGGATGTGGGGAGACAGATACCAGGTGCTGGTCGCTACCCATCTGGATCGTGATCACCTGCACAACCACCTGGTATGTTGTTCTGTTTCATTCATCGACGGAAAGAAATTCAATGACAATAAGGCTGCCTATAGCAGGCTCCGTAGATTATCTGATGAGATATGCCGTGAGGAAGGCCTTTCTGTTATAGAAAAGCCTCGCGGAAAAACCCCTCGGCAGATCCACTTTGCCGAGAAGAACGGCGAGCCTACAAGATACAATCTGATGCGCGAAGCCATAGATAATGCTGTTTCACTCAGTACCAATTTCCCAACATTCATAAGTCTGATGAAGCAGCAGGGATATATCATCAGCTACAGTTATTCAAGGAAGTATCCGACAATCAGGTCTGTAAATTCTAAGAAGGCCGTAAGGCTCTACCGGCTTGGCGAGGATTATGAACTCGACAGAATCGTCCAGAGGGTCAATGCTAATGATTACGAGATCGTTGCAGTCAATCGTGAAAAGCATCTCATGACCATGAAGCCTCCGAAGCATACACGCATCCATGTCAACGGGACGAAGAAAACAGCACGAAAGGTTGGCGGACTTTACGGACTTTATCTTCATTATCTGTATTTGCTCGGATATCGCCCGAAGAAAAAGCACAGACCGTTGTCACCAGAGATGCGCGAGGCCGGCAGGATGTGTGATAAATACTCCGCCTGCGCCAGGCTTATGGCACGGGAAAATCTCAGAACGGATGAAGATGTGAACGCTTTCATATCTGATTCAGAACATAAAAAAGAAGTGCTTTCCGAAGCCAGAAACAAGGTAAGAAATAAGCTGAGGCGAGCTTCAGAGCCTGAGCAGATAGAACAATTGAAGGCTGAAAGAGACGGACTTACTGCAGAGATCGGTAAACTGCGCAAAGATATCAAGATTGCTGAATTCACACTTGAAAGAAGTCAGCAGATACAAAACGACATAGAAATAGAACTCAATGCCTGCGGAATGACCCGCAGCAGGAACCACAGAGATCGAGACGGGAGGTGATAACTAAGTTCATCACTTTATTTTTTTGCTGTAATTATGAATACGACAGGAGGTGGTTAGATGACTGACAGCAAGAAAGAATTCCTGCTGAAGGCATCAGCACCTTCTGACGCTGAAGTACTGGAATTCATCACTAGTTGCCCGGACGAATGTTTACAATTCAGAAATGATGATGGTAGTATAAGTCTGGACGGCGTGAAAGAATATATGAGAAAAGCACGCAAGAACAAGATCCTTGACAATTACAGAGGACAGATAAAAAAGCTTAACGGCAAGGACCAGCGATACTATATCAAGTTAAAGGATAGCAGCCGCAGTGACGGCAGATATACCATCAAGGCACCTACCGAAGAAGAACTGCTTGAGAAAGTGTTTCTGTGGCATCTTGAGAACGTTGAAAAGATCAAAGAGCCTACACTTGCCAGCATTTTCCCCGAGTTTCTTGAATACAAGAAGAAAACGACATGGAGCGAGTCCACTGCCAAAAGGAATCTGTCAGTATGGAAGAATCACTACAAAGATACTGATATCATCCATGTTCCCATCAGGAAGATAAGGCTTAAGCTTCTTCAGGAATGGGCTTATGGTCTGATTGAAAAGCATGACCTGACTCAAAAGGAATTCGGAAATGTCGCCACATGGATGAAGCAGATGTTTGAATATGCCGCCATGGAGGAGATCATTGACAGGAACCCTTACACGATGCTCAAGATAACCAACCGTAATGTATTCCGTCAGCCGGAGATCAAGTCGGATGAGAACAAAGTTCTCTCGCCTGATATGGAACTCGCGCTGTACAGGAAATGCTGGGAACACTTCGAAAACAAGTACTACCCTGTTCATCAGCTTCTGCCGCTTGGTATCATAATGCTCTTTCAGGCAGGTCTCAGGCCAAGCGAGCTCGTAACTCTGCGTTATTCCGACGTTGATGGTGACGAGATTATCATCAGAAGGTATTACTCAGACAAAGCAAATGAGATAAAGGAAAACCGTACCAAAGCAGGTCACGGCTTCAGGCGTATCATCCTGACTTCGCTTGCCAAAGAGATTATAGAAGCCGCAAAGCAAAGGCAGCTGGAAGAAGGAATAGAAAACCCGGAGTATATTTTCATGATGAACGAGCAGTTCAAGAGTTTCTACGACCGGCTCCGCAAGACATTCCCTGTCATCTGTAAAAGCATAGGGATACCGCAAAACACTCCGTATTCTGGCCGGAGAACGTTCATTTCGTCGCTTATTGATGCGAACGTGAACATCAGGACCATACAAAACTATGTTGGTCACAATGATGCCAGAACAACTCTTAATAATTACTGTTATGACAGGTCTGCACGGGAAGAAAGAGCTAAACAGCTTGAAAATGCTCGTGTTCAGATCTCTTTCACCGGGGCAGCATAAGCTGTACCCAGCTGTACCCAAAACCGAAGCCATGAAAAAAGCCCTGGAACTTAGTATTTCCAAGGCTTTTCTGGCGGAGGACATGGGACTCGAACCCACGGGGCTGTTACACCTTACCTGATTTCCAATCAGGCTCCTTAGCCGCTCGGTCAATCCTCCACTGCAAGTAATTAATAAATATTCAATTACCGGGCAGATCGGCTTGCTCTGCTCAGCCCGATTATATTAACACAAGAACCTGGTAATTGCAAGAGAATAATTACTTATATTTCTGCATGTGATTGTACGGCCATTTTTGCAGTGATTCCATTGCCAGATGAATAGTGAACGACCGGCCAAATATGTTAACATATATCTCCTTGTAATAACACAAAAGGTTCCAAATGTGATATTATCAATCAGTGATGAATAACTGATTAAATCCTTTCAGATATTAACAATTGGATGGTAATAATGACATTAAAAGAACTTGGTATCGGTGAATCTGCGATTATCAGGACTGTCGGGGGCGAAGGTGCTCTCCGCCAGCATTTCCTTGATATGGGTGTTATTCCCGGCGCAGAAGTCACTGTTATAAAATACGCTCCTCTTGGTGACCCGGTGGAGCTGAAAATACATGGGTACGAGCTGACTCTCAGACTTGATGATGCTAAGAAGATTGAAGTTGAAAAGCTTTCGGCCTCTGAAGTTGCTGCGTATGAAGCAGGTGTTTCTGAAGAGGCTTCATCGTCGCGTCTTCTGACCGCTGATGAAGTAAATGGATTGTCAAGAACAGAGCACCCTGGTCTGGGTGAAGGCGGACGATTTCATCCTAAGGGAACCGGAAATCCTCTCCCGGACGGTACTGTTCTGACCTTTGCCCTTGTAGGCAACCAGAACAGCGGCAAGACTACCCTTTTCAACCAGCTGACAGGCTCAAATCAGCATGTGGGCAATTTCCCGGGTGTTACTGTAGACCGCAAGGATGGTCCTATCAAAGGTCATCCGGATACTCTTGTAACCGATCTTCCGGGCATCTATTCGATGTCTCCTTACAGCAGTGAAGAAATAGTTTCCAGAAATTTCGTGCTGCAGGATAAGCCTAAGGCAATTATCAATATTGTTGATGCGACGAATATCGAGCGTAATATGTATCTGACAATGCAGCTGCTCGAAATGGGAGTTCCTGTTGTTGTCGCTCTGAACATGATGGACGAGCTGCATGCTAATGGCGGAACTATTGATGTAAATCAGATGGAAAGTATTCTGGGCACTCCGGTCGTTCCGATTTCTGCGGCTAAGAATCAGGGTATTGATGAGCTTGTTGATCATGCGATCCACATTGCAAAGTATCAGGAGCTTCCGGCCAGGATTGACTTCTGCGATCAGAATGATCATGGCGGAGCTGTCCACAGGTGCATTCATGCTGCCTCTCACCTTATTGAGGATCATGCGCTGAATGCTGATTTGCCTCTCAGATTCTCTGCAACTAAGGTCATCGAAGGCGACCCTATCGTAATCAGGAGCCTCGGACTTGATCAGAACGAGAAAGAAACAATTGAGCATATCGTTCTGCAGATGGAGGAAGAGCGAGGTCTCGACCGCAGTGCCGCAATAGCCGACATGCGTTTTGCCTTCATACAGAAAGTATGTGAGCAGACGGTACGCAAGCCGCACGAAAGCAAAGAGCGTCTGCGGAGTGAGAAGCTTGACCGCTTCCTTACAGGAAAATGGACTGCGATTCCTGCGTTCATCGGCATCATGGGTATTGTCTTCTTCCTGACATTCAATGTGATCGGTGCATGGCTTCAGAGCCTTCTCGAAACCGGTATCGGTGCGCTGTCAGATGCAGTCGATGCAGCACTGACCGCAGGCAATGCCAATGAAGCTCTTCATGGTCTTATTATCAACGGTATATTCGAAGGTGTCGGAAGTGTCCTCAGTTTTCTGCCGATTATCGTAGTACTGTTCTTCTTCCTGTCTATGCTGGAAGACTCCGGATATATTGCGAGAGTAGCGTTCGTTATGGACAGGATGCTGAGAAAGATCGGACTGTCGGGGCGCAGTATTGTTCCGATGCTGATCGGATTCGGCTGTACGGTTCCCGCCGTAATGGCAACGAGAACTCTGCCGAGTGAGCGTGACCGCAGGATGACAATACTTCTGACGCCGTTCATGAGCTGCTCAGCCAAACTGCCGATTTATGGTTTCTTTGTAAATGCGTTCTTCCCAAAGCGCGGCGGTCTGATAATGATCGGTCTGTATGTGCTTGGAATGCTTATCGGTGTACTGGTTGCGATTCTGTATCGCGGCACTTTGTTCAAAGGCGAAGCTGTACCGTTCGTCATGGAATTGCCGAACTACAGACTGCCGGGTGCCAAGAATGTCCTGCGTCTTCTGTGGGACAAAGCCAAGGATTTCCTGCAGAGGGCATTTTCTGTAATCCTGATTGCAACGGTTGTCATATGGTTTCTGCAGAGTTTCGACTTCAGAATGAATCTGGTTACCGATCAGCAGAGCAGCATGCTTGCCGCAGTTGCCGGTTATCTGGCACCGCTTCTGGCGCCGATCGGCCTCGGAGACTGGCGTATATGTACATCGCTGATTTCCGGATTCATGGCCAAGGAGAGTGTGGTCGCAACTCTGAAGATTCTCTTCGGCAAGAGTGTAGCCACAGCTATTTCGTCGGCTTCCGCTGCATCTCTGCTGGTATTCTCACTGCTCTACACCCCATGTGTAGCTGCTATCGCCTCGATCAAGAGAGAGATGGGCGGCAGATGGGCATTCCTGGTAGTCATCTGGCAATGTGTAGTGGCTTGGATCGTATCATTTGCGGTTTATTTGATAGCAATGATTTAACGCAGTTTATTTCAACAAAAAGTTGCGGATAACATAAATGTTATCCGCAATTTTTTTATGCTACTTAAAATCTTTTATGAGTTATAGGACAAAACGTGTTGGTCGTCAGTCCCAATGAGAAGGATATTCAGACGATGTATGAAGCTCGCTCCAAACGACAGCATC
>JBGUIG010000085.1:0-8170 GCA_045112795.1 Anaerovoracaceae bacterium
ACTGTGAACACATCCGGATTCATTGGTGAGGCTGATTCTTGTTACTTCACAGTTCTCACCAATAGGAACAAATACCTCCTGAACAGCGCGAATTCCGTTTTTCGTACTGTTGAATACAGAATAACCAAGACCGTGCCTGCATTCATATGAATCAAGATCAGCTCTGACAGGCTGCCAGCCCGGATTCCAGACTGTATCGCCATCCTTAATATAATAGTAATGACCGTTGCAGTCGGCAGGGGTATTATTGTAGCGGTAGCGTGTCAGTCTCAGGAGCTTGGCATCCTTATAGAAGCAGTAGCCTCCTGATGTATTAGAGATAAGCCGGAAGAAATCCTGTGATCCGAGATAGTTGATCCACGGAAGGGGAGTCTTCGGTGTGCTGATCACGTATTCTCTATTAATATCGTCAAAATAACCGTATTTCATGATAAACCTCTCAGCGAATACGTTTTCGTAAACTTGACTGTATTATAGAGGCATCTAACCTGATTTGTAAAGACAAAATCAGAAAAAAGTTTAAAAATACAACAAAAACAATAAAAAACAATAATTTTTCATAAATTTTTCGGAAAATGTATTGACGAAAACGATTTAGTAAACTACAATGTAGCTACGAAATCGTGTTCGTTAACGATTTCCGAAATACCAAAGGAGGGGACAAATGGTTACTATCAAGGACATCTCTAAAGCCTGCGGTGTTTCACCTGCGACTGTATCCAAAGCCCTTAACGGCTATGCCGAGATCAGCGAAGAAACAGTCGAACTAGTCAAGCGTACGGCCAGGGAACTCAATTACCTGCCAAACGCGGCTGCCAGACTGCTCAAGACAAACATTTCTCACAATATCGGAGTCCTGTTTGTCGACGACACCATGAGTGGTCTGACACATGAATACTTCTCCCGCATACTGAACAGTGTTAAGGAAGAGGCAGAAAGGAACGGATACGACATTACTTTCATCAGTAATAATATAGGAAAGCAGAAAATGTCGTTTCTTCAGCACTGCCGCTACAGGAACTGTGACGGAGTCGTGATCGCAAGTGTAGACTTTCAGAACCCTGAAGTTCTGGAACTCGTCAGAAGCGAAGTCCCGGTAGTTACCATCGACTATTCTTTTGACAATTCCAGTTCTGTAGTATCTGACAATGAAGAAGGATGCTATTATCTGACTTCTTATCTGGCAGATCAGGGACACGAGAGAATCGCATTTATACACGGCGAAGGCACGCTGGTAACGCAGAGGCGTCTCAGAGGGTTTAACAAAGCCATGGCTGACAGGGGACTCAGTGTTCGTCCTGAATACGTCAAAGATGCCAGATACCATAACGCCGACACAGTCAGAAAAGCTACTGCAGAGCTTTTGGATCTGGCGGAGCCACCTACAGCGATACTTTATCCTGATGACTTTTCCTTCATTGGCGGGCAGACAGAAATCGCAGAGAGAGGTCTCAGTATTCCCGATGATATCAGCGTTTGCGGATACGACGGAATCAATCTCTCTCGCATACTGAATCCGCAGCTGACAACCTGGTATCAGGATGCTGACAGGATCGGAAGAGAATCGGTTCGCAAGCTCGTCGAATCAATTGAAGGAGAAGGAGCAGGAAGAGCAGCCGAGCAAATCATGGTGTCAGGTAAGTTTCTAACCGGAAACAGTGTTAAAAAGCTGAATGCTTAGCACAGATTGTTTAAGGAGGATTATTATGAAGAAGGGACTCAAGGCATTCCTGAGCATCGTTCTTGCCGGAGCAATGATTTTCGGACTGGCAGCTTGCGGCGGCAGCAGCAGCGGCGGTGGTGAGGAAGCCACAACTGAAGAGGGCAAAGTCCTCAACATCTGGTGCTGGAATGACGAATTCCAGAGCCGTTTCAACGACTATTATCCAGGAGTAAAAGAAATTGCTGAAGACAAGTCCACAACAACACTCGAAGATGGCACTGTAGTTAAGTGGACCATCAACCCTAACGAAGGAAACAACTATCAGGACAAGCTGGATGCAGGTCTGCTCGCACAGGCTGACGCAGCAGCTGATGACAAGATCGACATCTTCCTGGTTGAGGCAGACTACGCTCTTAAGTATGTAGATTCTGAGTACACAGTTGACGTCAAAGATCTCGGACTTACTGATGAGGATATGGCTGATCAGTACCAGTACACTAAGGACATCGTAACTGACTCCAACGGAGCTATCAAGGGAACAACATGGCAGGCTACCCCAGGACTCTTCGCTTACAGAAGATCAATCGCCAAGGACGTTCTCGGCACCGATGATCCTGAGCAGGTTCAGGAAGCTCTCTCAGATTGGGATAAGTTCAACGCTGTAGCTGAGCAGGCTGCTGCAAAGGGCTACAAGATGCTCTCAGGATATGATGATTCATATCGTACATTCTCAAATAACGTATCCGCACCTTGGGTTGACGGAGACACAGTAACTGTTGATGCCAACATCATGAAGTGGGTTGAGCAGACTAAGGAATTCACTGACAAGGGATACAACAACAAGACATCACTCTGGGCTCCTGAATGGGCAGCTGACCAGGGTCCTGCAGGAAAGGTATTCGGATTCTTCTACTCAACATGGGGAATCAACTTCACACTTCTCGGCAACTCACTTGAGACTCAGGTAGCAGATGGCGGTAAGGAAGAAGTCGGAAACGGAATCTATGGTGACTACGCAGTATGCTATGGTCCTGAACCATATTACTGGGGCGGCACATGGATTTGCGGAGCAGCAGGTTCAGACAACCCTACACTCGTAGCTGACGTAATGAAGCAGCTCACATGCAATCCGGAAATCATGAAGCAGATCACTCTTGATACACAGGATTACACTAACAGCCAGTCTGCAATGCAGGAAATCGCTGATGACCCTGATTTCGGTTCAGCATTCCTCGGTGGACAGAACCACATCGCACTCTTCGTAGAGGCTGCTAAGAACATCGACATGAGCAACGCAGGTCCTTACGATCAGGGCTGCAACGAAGGTATCCAGGGAGCATTCAAGGATTACTTCGACGGCAACGTAGACATGGATGGCGCAAAGGCTAACTTTGAGAAGACCATCATGGAGAAATATCCAGAAATCAAGTCAGTCAACTGGCCGGAATAATCTCTCCGTAACATTAAATGGGGTGGCTTCGGTCACCCCATATTTTTTAGAAATACTGGCAGATGATATCAGTACCCGGTCGTGTCCGGTCAGAGTATAATCATGACAGGGGCACTGATCTGATCCGCTAATGACTATCTCAAACAGGAGGAGGATTAATGAAAAAGGACAAAGAAAAAGAAGTCAGCTATGCAAAGTACGGATACTTATTCATAGCTCCGTTCTTCATAGCATTTCTGATCTTCCAGTTCATACCGCTGATACAGACGATATACTACAGTTTCTTTGAGTATTACCGCAGCGGGCTAAAGGTAATCGGGCCAAATCCGGTAGGCTTGGAAAACTACCAGACTCTGTTTGCAAGCGATTTCGGCAAATATGCAGGAAACACAATCATCATGTGGCTGCTGGGATTCGTTCCGCAGATCCTGATATCTCTGCTGCTTGCGGCATGGTTTACGGACATCCGTCTTAAGATCAAGGGGAAGCAATTCTTCAAAGTTGTTATCTACATGCCTAACCTGATCATGGCTTCGGCGTTTGCGATGCTGTTCTTCGCTTTGTTCTCTGACAATGGACCTGTAAACAGCGCGCTTATGTCCATGGGACTGATCTCACATCCGTTCAGATTCCTGTCATCAATCTGGGGAACAAGAGGCCTTGTCGGACTTATGAATTTCCTCATGTGGTTCGGCAATACCACTATACTGCTGATGGCGGCTGTTATGGGAATCAATCCTGCACTGTTTGAGGCTGCGGAGCTTGACGGATGCTCTCCGAGACAGACATTCTTCAGAATAACACTTCCGATGATCAGACCGATTCTGATATACGTACTGATTACTTCGATGATCGGCGGACTGCAGATGTTCGATGTACCTCAGATTCTGACCAACGGAAAAGGAACTCCGGACAGATCAGCTATGACACTGATTATGTACCTGAACAATCACCTGTTCAGCAAGAACTACGGAATGGCCGGCGCGGTATCTGTCATACTGTTTATCATATGCGCGATTCTGTGTCTTGCAGTCTACTTCACTCTTAATGCCGATGACAGCGGCAAGGTGAAAAAGAGAGACAGGTTCAAACCAAGGAAGGAGGTGCAGAATGGATAAGAAGCCTTCACACGCAAGGACGGTAATAGCATACATAGTCCTTATAATACTGACATTCCTGTGTCTGTTCTTCTTCTATATTCTGATTGTAAATTCAACCAGAAGCCATCCGGAGATTCAGAAGGGGTTCTCTTTCATCCCGGGCCACTCATTCATGAGGAACCTGAAAAGTGTTCTGAATGATGCTAATATACCGGTTCTGTCCGGCATCAAAAACAGCCTGATAGTATCATCACTGTCAGCTATACTGGCAACATACTTTTCAGCACTTACTGCTTACGGGCTGTATGCATACAACTTTAAACTCAAAAAGGCTGCGTTTGTGTTCATAATGCTGATCCTGGTAATGCCTACACAGGTTTCCGCACTCGGATTCATCAATCTCATCACTAAGATGGGAATGCTGAACACATTGTATCCTCTGTTCCTGCCATCGATTGCGGCACCTGCAGTGTTCTACTTCATGTACAGCTACATGCAGTCAAGTCTGCCGCTGGAACTGGTAGAAGCAGCAAGAGTTGACGGCAGCAGCGAATTCATGACATTCAACAGAATCGTAATTCCGATCATGAAGCCGGCGCTGGCCGTACAGGCGATATTCGCTTTCGTATCCAGCTGGAACAACTACTTCATTCCGGCTCTGGTTATTTCGGATAACAGCAAGAAGACTCTGCCTATCCTGATCGCTTCACTCAGAAGCGCGGACTTCCTCAAGTTCGACATGGGCAAAGTATACATGCTGATCACTATCGCAATCGTTCCAATCATTATCGTTTATATAGCTTTGTCCAAGTACATCGTAGCAGGTGTAGCGCTTGGCGGTGTCAAAGAGTAGGAGGTCATGGAAATGGCAGGCATCACTTTCAAAAATGTAGTGAAAACATATGATAACGGTGTTACCGTTATTCCTGATCTTAACCTCGAGATCAAGGACAAAGAGTTTGTCGTACTCGTCGGTCCGTCAGGATGCGGCAAATCGACAACACTGAGAATGATAGCGGGACTTGAATCTATTTCGTCCGGAGATCTGTACATAGGAGAGCAGCGTATGAATGCTGTTCCTCCGAAATCAAGGAATATTGCGATGGTATTTCAGAGCTACGCATTGTATCCACATATGAGCGTATACAAAAACATGGCTTTTGCACTTGAACTTGCCAAGACACCTAAGGATGAGATTAATAAGAAAGTTCATGCGGCAGCTGAGATCCTCGGGCTTGAGCCTTACCTTGACAGAAAGCCTAAGGCTCTGTCAGGCGGACAGAGGCAGAGAGTAGCGCTCGGAAGAGCTATGGTCCGTAATCCTGAGGTATTCCTTCTGGATGAACCTCTTTCAAACCTGGACGCAAAGCTGAGAACTGAGATGAGATCGCAGATCAGCAAACTGCACAAAAGGCTCGGCACAACATTCGTATATGTAACTCATGACCAGACAGAGGCTATGACAATGGGCGACAGAATCTGTGTCATGAAGGACGGAATCATCCAGCAGTTCGATACACCGCAGAACCTGTATGACTATCCTTGCAATCTGTTCGTGGCAGGATTCATAGGTTCTCCTCAGATGAACTTCATTGATGCTGAAGTTGAAAAGGACGGAGACGGCTTTGTACTTCACTTCGGCGAAGCCAGAATCAGAATAGACAACAAGGCACTTGAACCATACGTCGGGAAGACTGTAATCTGCGGAGTAAGACCTGAGGACTTCCACGCTGAAAAACAGTTCTTCGGAACCGGAAATGCTATCGATGCATATGTGGATCTTGATGAGATGATGGGCTCTGAATCATATCTGTATCTCAACTATGCAGATCAGAAGCTCGTAACCAGAGTACCTGCAAGATATGCCAAGAAAGCAGACGAGTATATCAGACTCGCGATCGATCCGGAAAAAGTGCATGTTTTCGACAAAGACACAGAACTGGCAATATGTCAGTAACTGACTGAGTGATTTTACTTATATCAGGCACGGGAAGCACCGTGCCTTTTTTGTGCTATAATTCAGTTGTAATGAGTAATGAACAGCGATATGGTAATACATCACAGAATCCACTGGGATCAGCGCCGCTGATCCCGCTTATTGCGGCCTATGCAATTCCATCAGTAATAAGCATGCTGGTTGGAGCGGCTTACAACATCACTGATCAGATATTCATAGGACATGTTGTTGGCATGCTCGGAAATGCTGCGACAAATGTAGCTTTCCCGACAGTAACGCTGACTACCGGAATAAGCATGCTGTTCGGCATAGGAACCGCTGCTAATTTCAGCATCAATTTAGGTGCCGGTGATGAAGAAGAGGCCCGTAAATATGTGCATACAGGAATTGCAGGAGTTATAATTGCCGGAATTGTCACGGGCATACTGGTATTCCTGCTAAGAGAGCAGATAGTCGTCCTGTGCGGAGCCAGTGCTGACGGGAATGTTTTCCCTTATGCGGTATCATATCTGTCGATTACAGCATTCGGACTGCCTTTTCAGATGTTCACGCACACGTCGTCTACGATAATCAGGGCAGACGGAAGTCCGAGGTATTCCATGATGTGCACCGTTACAGGCGCAGTAATTAATGTCGGCCTTGACTGGCTGTTCATGTATCCTCTTGGAATGGGTATCAGAGGAGCCGCACTTGCGACAGTAACTGCGCAGATCATAAGTTTCTGTATTGCAGCAAGGTATTATCCTCACTTCAGGGCATTCAGCATCAGTATTAAAGATCTCAGAGTGAGCAAGCTTCATCTGAAAGGAAACATGGAGGCCGGAATACCGAACTTCTGTAACCACATGCTGATGATGATGACTAACATCGTACTGAACAATATGCTTTCCACATACGGAGCAATGTCAGTATACGGCGCCGATATTCCGCTTGCGGTGTCCGGTGTTGCTCAGAAGACCAGCATGATCATGGTATCTTTTGCTGTCGGAATAGCGCAGGGATGCCAGCCTGTCTGGGGATTTAATCTGGGAGCCGGAAAATACGACAGGGTTAAAGGAGCTTACTGGAGAGCCTTTACAGCTGCATTCATGATTGGCGTCATATTCTTTTTTGCCTTTCAGTTCTTCCCGAGACAGATTATTTCGATTTTCGGAACAGGCAGTGACCTGTATTATGAATTTGCAGAAAAATATCTCAGGATATTCATGATGCTGGTGTTTTTCCAGAACATCCAGCCTGTATCAATCAATTACTTCTCGGCGACAGGAAACCACAGACAGGGACTGCTGGTCTCACTGTCAAGGCAGGGGCTTTTTCTGATACCTCTGCTGATAATACTGCCGAAATTCATGGGAATCAGCGGAATTCTCGCCGCCAGCCCTATATCGGACACGCTGGCCTTTATCATGTCAGTTTCCATGGTATTGCTCAGCTTCAGACAATTCGGAAAAGGTGATCATACACAAAATGAAAGACGCATTTAAGCTTTTGTTTCATTCATTATTAATAACAGTTTTCGCAGCAGCGTTTTTTATCTCTCCTGCATTATTCTCTGACAGCAGTGCATATGCGAAGAGTCCTCAGTCTTCATTTGAATACAAACAATATGAGAGCAATGAAGATTATCTCAAAATCCTCAGAAGGAAGATGAATAGCGTTTATGAAATAGTAAACGAGAGGATAGACGAAGAGAAGACTATACCGATTCCGGGAGTCGTATCAACAGTCACCAGAACCGGTTCAAGTATTACAGAGTCAGGCGCATATGTACCTCAGGGGCTTTGTCAGGCAGGGAAATACATGCTGGTGACAGCCTATGATGTGAAAAAACAATTAAACACAGTTATCTATGCAGTAGATACTGAAACGAATGAACTCGTATCTACCCTGACGCTTCCTAACAGGTATCATGCCGGAGGAATAGCTTTTGACGGCACGAACATATGGATGACAGGGGACACATCAGATAAGTACAAGGGATCGCCTTTCGTACAGTACAT
>JBGUIG010000086.1:0-3144 GCA_045112795.1 Anaerovoracaceae bacterium
CAGGTCTGGGTGATTGGTTCTTTTCATCCGACTCCTATTGGCGATTTTCGCCCGACTCGGAGTGGTTAAAATCGCCCGACCCTAACAGTGCAATCTTGCTGAGAAAGGAGCTTCAATTCAGTTTGAAATATCCGATGGTAGAGTGGAATTTCTTGATGTAATTGAGCTTTCAGCAGATGAACTTCTGGGTTCTTTTTCTTGCTCAGCGGGTAATAAAGCAAACAGTAAAGGCGACAGAGCCAGAGAATGTTTGCTTACTTTTCTGAGCGATGGAGCGAAGAGTCAGCAGGAAGTCATGGACAAAATGCGTGAGCTTGGTATCGGCAGACGAACTGCTGAGAACGCTAAGGCAGACCTGGGAGTGCTTTCAGAAAAGTGCGGAACGCATTGGTTTTGGAAGCTCCCGCTGTCTTAGCGGGAAGAACGCAACATTACACATAGTGACAGGGGTATCCCCTGTTCACTTTGCGGTGTTGCTTCTTCCAAAGGGAGTCCAGAGGGAACGGCTGGCCCACAACCTATTCATAGGTGTAGTGGGTTACACTGCTTTTCCTCGAGATAGGATAATTCTTTCGGGTGTTAGCGCTCACTTAAATTAGCCACTACTGGCTCAGTTAAATTAACCAATTCTGGGTCATTTAAAATAACCAACCACCCAGATGAAATAACTATTAGATATTAGGTGATTCAGTGGAATTCGGAGTCTTCACTCTGCTGGTTTTCAGAGATACTGTCTCCAGCTTCTTGCCTCTGAAACTGTCACCTTTAATGTTGAATACGGTTGCATCATCAAATATCCGATCCAGTGCACACAAAAGATCATCGTCATCATTGAAGTTTTCTCTCCACAAGACAGGGTTCTTGTTGCTGGTGAATATGATGTTGTTGCAGCCCTGACGGTTGTATCTGCGGTCAATGAGGTCAAAGAAAAGCCTGGTGTTTTCCTTGTCGAATTCACAATGACCGACCTCGTCGATGATCAGGCAGGCAGGTCTTACCAGCCCGTTCAGGCAGGATGCTTCCTTTCCGGATCTTCTTGCTTTAGTGAATCTGTCACGCAGCTCGGACATCTTTATGAAGTATGCTTTCATGCCATTATGGCAGCATTCATACCCATAAGCCTGAGCTAGATGTGTTTTGCCTGTACCCGGAGGTCCAATAAAAGCCAGATTCTTGTGAGCCTGGATCGCACTCAGCGATGGCAGAGTCCTGAGCCTCTCGACATCTTTTCCTTTAATAACGGAAAAGTCGAAATTGTCGAAAGTCTTAGGCTCCTTACGAGGCAGCCTGCTGGTTTTCATGTACATGTCGATCGTCGCCTGCTTTTTCTTCTCTCCAAGGAAGTGGAAGATTATGCTTATGGCTTCGATCTGTTCCTGAGTAAGAGCATGGTACTCCGTCAATTCATAGAACTCAGATACATTAAGATCCAGATGAAGGGTCTTGAGGTCTTTTTCAAAGTCGTAGAGGCTGAGGCTATTCATCGCTGTCCTCCTCTTCGAAATTGAATTTTTCAAATCCTGCTTTGAGATAGTCAGGCTCAGCAAGTTGTCTGATGCTTGTCTTTACCGGAGCTGTCGGAAACTCTTCCAGAGCAGGTGCATCCGGGAACTGATCTTTGCAGTAGCGGTCCTTGCGGCTCCATGTGATCTCGTGAGTGACCAGAAGTTCCTTCATGTCCGGAGTGTAGATAAACAATGTATCTCCCTTGCGGCAGGCACGGACTGATCGTCCTGTGTATCTGTAAGGAACTCCGAATCTGCGGCCTTCATAGTTGATGAATCCGTCAAAGGATATCTGCCTTAGAGGGCACAGATAGTACATGAGATTTGGAGATTCCTGAAGTCTGGAAGTCTTTTCAGACGCATGCAGGTAATCCGGTATATCTTCGATCTCTCTGTGGTATTTGGAATTCTGCTTTTCGCACCATTCCATTACCTGATCATTGAGGTCATTCAGGTTCCAGAAACATCTTCCTGCAAGGAAGTTATCTTTGATGAATCTGATCAGTCGCTCGACTTTACCTTTGGTATATGGATGCCGAGGCTTACACAGTCTGGTATTGAAGCCTACTGTGTTCATGAAGTTCTCATAGTCCGGCTGCCATATTGGATGGTTCTCGAAGTCCCGCTTGATGACGACACTTTTCATGTTGTCGGTCAGCACATACTTCGGTACTCCCATATATGCAAAAGCATGAAGCATACCTATGAACAGGTTCTCCTGCTTGGCATTGGGAAAGAACTCAACATACATCTTTCCGCAGTGATGACAGACCATTGCAAAGCATGCAACGGTCGATTCCTTACCGTATGGGTCGATCACATGGGTGAAACCCCAATCCATCTGGTATGACTCGGCAGGAAGAGACTTGTAGCGGATCCCGCGGTTTCCCTGCGGATCATAGAGCTGCCTCTTTGCAGGAACCAGATCCTTATGCTTAGCGATGTATCGCTTTACGGTAGACAAGCTGCCTGCATAGCCAAGTTCGTTCAGTCTTTCAAAACAGACTGTTGAATTGGTTATTCCCTGCCGAAGCAGATTATCCAGAACCGCAGTGTATCCACTGATCACTGTGCTGTCGGACTTCTGTCCGATTCGACCATGTGGAGTAGATTTAAAACCATTCTGCTGAAGGCGGCGAAGTCTGGATCTTGTGATCCCTGTTCGTCGTTCAAGCTCTGCGAGGTTGATGTTCTCCAGTGAGAAGGCCTCGCCTTGGGCTTCTTTCATTTCGTTGATGGCTTGTGTTATTATTTCATTGCACAAGTCATTGCCAATACGTTCATTCATATGTCTCCTTTCCTAGGGTGGTTGGTCAAATCCTAGTTTAAAGGAATACAAGAATGATTGGTAATGGCTTTTTTAGTTGAACTTTGATTGGCTAATTTAACTGGGCTCGAATTGGCTGAATTAACTGAGCCCTAACACGGGCATGGAACAAGAATTACTCCTATCTTTTCGGAGCAGTTTCAAGTCCGCAAAATGCTGCGAAAAATGTGGCAGAGAATCTGCCGAGGGAAAGCTGTGTATAAAGACTAGCAGAGACCAGCTATATATGTTTACAAGATGGAGAAAGCCGGCATGCCGACAAGGTACAATGTGGCGCGTCAGGCAATCGATGAATCCGTCGCTCTCAGCCTG
>JBGUIG010000087.1:0-3714 GCA_045112795.1 Anaerovoracaceae bacterium
ACCTATCCCTGTCGAGGGAAGCGAGTTCGAACTGGATGTAGACGCAGTCATCATGGCACTCGGCACAAGACCTAACCCGCTGATCAAGAACACGACCAAGGGACTCGAAGTCAACCGCAAGGGCGGCTTTGTGGTCGACGAGGACGGACTGACAAGCCGCGAGGCAGTATATGCCGGCGGAGACGCAGTTACAGGAGCAGCTACGGTTATCTCGGCTATGGGCGCAGGCAAACTCGCCGCAGCTTCCATAGACAAATATCTTTCAGCAAAATAACTTAGTCTCCCATATATGTTATGGCAGCCTTATTTGTCACATACTTTTCTGAGAGTATGTGACAAATATTGTCTGCTGCTTTTCATGGGGGTAAATAGGTGCTGGTGTGCCTCGCGGTCTTCAAAACCGTTTGCAGGGGGTTAGGAGCCTCCCGGGTGGGTTCGATTCCCACGTACTCCCGCCAGTTAAGTAACGTATCTTATTAACATAAGGAGGTACATAAATGAAAGTCACAGACATTGTTAATAACGTGGAACTGGAATTAGACAGAGATGAACTGATTCAGAAAATGAAGGATGGCCGTCAGGTAGATCTCATTTTAAAAGAGAAAAAGAGTGATGACATTGGTTATCTTACATGGGATATGGAGCAGTGGAGTACTGTTGACGGCAAAAGATTCATCAGAACATATCAGCTGGAAGGGCGCGTGCTGAGTGAATATACGTCTCATAACATACATGATCTGAAAGCTTACTTTATGCCTGCTGATGCAGAAAAGGTTCAGCTTAGCTGATTGATTCAGAAACAGGATAATTCGATCTTCTAAATACTACCGGAAAGCCGTTGGGACTTAGGTTTCAGCGGTTTTTTCGTTGGACTTAAGACAGATGCATGTATCTGATGCACAACACGCAGTACAGAAAACATCCGGACATTCAAATATACAGTTATAATGACTGTGTGGTATAACATAATCAGGAAAACGGATTTAAAAACAGAGATAGGCAACATGATATTGCAATATACGGGAGGGACTGGCATGCACGAACTCACAACACTTCTTAAAAACGACATGAAACCTGCACTTGGTGTAACTGAGCCGGGGGCTATAGCTTTCTCAGTTGCCAAGGCAAAATCATACACTTCAGGAGAACTGGTCAGGGTGCATGTAGCTATGAACAGCGGCATGTACAAAAATGCTTTTACATGCGGTATACCCGGCAGCAGCAGAGTAGGCAGCATGTATGCAGCCGCACTGGGGTATGCAGCAGGCAACCCTGAACTCGGTCTTCAGTCACTTGAAGGTGTAACCCCTGAGGACAATGAAGAAGCGGAGCGCCTGATGAAAGAGGGCAAAGTAGAAGTATCGCTCAGCGGGATAACAAGCCGCATTTTTATCGAAGCAACAGTTGAGACAACTGAAGACAAGGCGGTCGTTACCATCAGAGACTCGCATACCAATATAGTTTGCATTAAGGTAAACGATGCGGTCGTTTCCGGCGAAGAAGAGCCTGAAGAAGATGCCGCGGCCGCAGGGGGAGATGTCGTTACAGGTCCGATCAGTGATGCTGTCGCAAAGAGTTCTTCAGAAGACAAGCTTATACACAGATACACACTGGCCGAGCTGGTTGAATATGCTGACACAGTAGACCTCAGCGAGATAACGTTTATCGGAGAGGCCTATGTAACAAACCTTGAACTTCTGATGGCAGGTCTTGAGAGTGACAGAACGACTTTCGGTCCGATGCTGAAGAAGAAAAACGGGAATAAGCTGGTATCCGATGACGAGCAGAAAACTGCTTCCCTGATGTGTAACGGTGCTATTGAGGCACGTGTAATAGGGCTTGATAAGCCTGCGATGAGTATTACCGGTTCGGGAGCACACGGCATTATTGCAACAATGCCTCTCTATGCGGCATATTGTGTCAATCACTATCCGATGGAAAAGCTGCTGCGTGCTACAGCCCTGAGTTATCTTGTCTGCACTTATATTAAAGAATACTCCGGAAAACTGTCGGCTTTCTGCGGATGCGCGATTGCCGCAGGGTCAGGTATGGCATGTGCGCTTGTGTACCTCAGAGGCGGAACAGCAGAAATGATGGCCCATACGCTTAACAACATGGCCAGCAGCATTACGGGTATGATATGCGACGGCGGAAACCAGGGTTGCACCATGAAAGGTATAGCTGCAGTTGATGCTGCATATCAGTCAGTTGATCTGGCAATGAACGGTGTATATATCTTCAATGAGCACGGAATCAACGGCAAAACCCCTGAAGACACCATGCGCAATATGGGACTAATCGCTTCACCGGGTATGGTCGGAACTGAGAAGACAATAGTTGAGATTTTTGAGTCCAAGTAGCAGGTCTATGCTTTTGCTTTAACTATAAAGCGGAAAATGTACTTGTTCAGAATCTCTACTACGATAAATCCGAGAGCAATTCCGAGGCATGTAACGACGAGCGTGACTGCTTCAGATACAGCCATTTCATGCTCTTCCATGACGATGCAGTACATCATGTAATACAGGTTCGGTCCCGGCACAAGAGGAAAAACACAAATTGTCTGGAATATGGTGGCCGGAGCTTTGTTGACTCTGGCCATAACCAGTGCATAAATGCCTACGAATATTGAACCGACGAGTGTCGCGAGAAAATTGCTGTACCCTGCATTATACAGCAGAGCATATACAAGCCATGTGAAAAAAGCGCCTATTCCGGCGTACATGACCTGAATTCCTTTGACATTGAACCAGTAAGCAAAACCTACACAGGCGGCTGTACATGATATGAGCTGAACCAGCAGACTCGGAGTGAGTTCCATCATGCTACATCACCCCCTTCATGAGAAGGATAGGGAGTGCTATCCCTATCGCTATTCCGGTGGCGCCCAGCAAAGCTTTGGATATATTGATGATACCGGACAGTGTATCTCTGTGAAGCAGGTTGCTGATACCGTTGGTGAATCCTATACCCGAGATCATCAGCATTACTACTCCGACGGTAATATTGCCGGAATGATGACCTATTCCGAAGCTGACTGCCAGTATAATAAATATTTCAACAATGAATGAAATAATGGCGTTGAAGATGAGAGGATTGTTCTCAATTTTTCCCAGATAATCGCCAAGCGCAACGATAATCAGAGACGCAAAAACAGCAACTATGCTGTCGGCAAGATCGCAGTTGAAAAAGACGGCAAATCCTGTTCCTCCCAGCACGCCGGCCATATAGTGCATCCATTTTGGCTGCGCAGGTCTTGCGAGAACTTCGTCAAGTCTGCGCCTCAGCTCAGGCGCATCAGGTGTCTGAGCACATACCTTACGCGACAGGTTATTCAGATAATCAAGCCTGTCAAAGTTCATTTCTCCGCCCGGGACGTGGCGAATCTGAGTGAAGATATCACCATCCGGCGTCTCAACAGTAGCCTGTATATTTGATGAAATGACCCAGCAGTTGACTTTGATGAATCCATAGCTGCGGCATAGTCTGTACATGCTGTCCTCGACACGGCCGATTTCAGCTCCGCTGTTGATCATCCCTTCGCCGATATCCAGGATTACCTTAAGAATCTGTTTATAGTCCACAATAAAAACTCCCTTGTTTATTCTTCAAAATTGCACAAAAAATAGGCTATCACAAAGGTATAGATTTTTTCAATACCTTGTTCAGATTATTGCGTTATGATAACGTAAATAATATGGATCAGATAATCAT
>JBGUIG010000088.1:0-42674 GCA_045112795.1 Anaerovoracaceae bacterium
CTTATAACGACGATACTCAGTTCGTAAGGACTGTTGAGCGAGAAGCCCCCACTTCTTAGCAAAGCGAAAGTGGTGGGAGTATGTCACAAGGAAAACGGACCTGTCTGACACATTCCCGCTTAGTCTGTGTCAGAAGATCCGCTTAAGATTATTGTTTATACAAATTATTGTCTATGTAAAATGAAGTTATTTGGTTTCTGTAACAAACCATCTGAATCCGTATGGCTCGATCCAGTATTCCATGCTCCTGCCTTCACCCGGAATGAATGCTCTTTCCGGCAGAGCAATATCATGCCAGTCAGCTGTTTCTATTTCAGTTCTGCAGTGGAATTCAGAGAAGTTGAAGAGGCCGAGCATCTTCTGTCCGGCATATTCCCTTACAATGCCCAGAACTCTGTCGTCACCGACAATTACAGGGTACATTTTGGCATCTGAATGGAATATCTGGTTTTCTTTTCTGATAAACATCAGTGAAGTAATTGTGCTGAATACTCTTCCGGTAACTGTATTCAGATCGTGCCTCTGTTCTGCGAGATCCCAGCGGAAATCGCCTCTGTGAAGGTTTCTGCTGTCTGCCAGTTTATCCGGATCATCATGGTAGCTGAGATCATTAAGCATACCGATCTCATCTCCGCTGTAAAGCACAGGAATTCCCTTAAGCGTCAGCATGCAGGCGTGAAGCATAGCATCTGCAGCAAGAGCAATCTCCAGAGCACCTTCATTTCCGGACTGAAGTGCAGATTCTACTCCGCAGAGCGAAGCTGTTGTTCCGCAGAGTCTTGCGTCGGCAAGCTTTTCGGAGTTGTTGTACAGTTCGCCTCTTCCCGGGCTGCCAGGCCATACACCGGTAAACCAGTCATTGAGATATTTCTTATGTGGTGTCTGCTGTACTCCGAACCATCCGAGATACTTGTAGTCAAGGCCCCAGCCTATATCATCGTGACATCTCAGGTAATTCTGGAACATGCAGTGGTCAGGCAGTGTCTCCATTACCTCAAGCTGATGTCTCAGGAGTTTGACATCACGTGTTGCCAGCGTATGCCAGATAGTGCACATTGTCGTAACATTGTAGAGCATGTCACATTCAGGTTTGTCAGAAGAACCGAAATACGGTACGACTTCCTTAGGCTCCATAACGACTTCTCCGAGGAGAAGAACGCTTGGGCATACAACTCTGCACGCGAGGTTCATCATTCTTACAAGAGAGTGAACCTGAGGCAGGTTACGGCAGTTTGTACCCAGCTGCTTCCAGATATACGGAACAGCGTCAAGTCTGACAATGTCAACGCCGCGGTTGGCAAGATACAGCATGTTTTCGGTCATATCATTAAATACCATAGGGTTCGCGTAATTGAGATCCCACTGGAATGGATAGAACGAAGTCATGACGATCTTGTTCATGTCGCCGAGATAAGTAAAGCTTCCAGGAGCTGTCTCAGGGAATACCTGCGGCATAGTCTTCTCAAACTCATTAGGAATATCCCAATTGTCATAGAAGAAGTATCTGTTCTGCGCAGCAGGGTCTCCTGCCCTTGCAGCCTTCGCCCATGCATGATCCTCACTTGTGTGGTTCATGACAAAATCGAGGCAGATTCTGATGCCTCTTTTGTGGCAAGCTGCTGCAAGATCTTCCAGATCATCCATTGTTCCGAGATCAGGCCTTACTTTGCGGAAATCGGATACAGCATAGCCGCCGTCGCTTCTCTCATCATCCGGTGAATCGAGAAGCGGCATCAGATGCAGGTACTTTACTCCGCATTCCTTGAGGTAAGGGAGCTTTTCTTTGACGCCCTGCAGATTGCCGGCAAATTTCTCTGTATACATCATCATTCCCATCATTTTGTTGGAGTGATGAATCATAGGATTGGCTTTGCGCCTCTCATCGACTGCACGCAAAGTGGCTTTGCGCTCTTTGAAGCAGCGTCTCAGCATACTGAGAAAGTATTCAAACGAGTTCTCATCATGATATATGTCAAGATAAAGCCCGCGAAGCTCATCGATGTGTTCTTCAAGCCTGGTATCAAATAAACTTTTTCTCTTTGCCATATCTCTTCCTTCTATTCCACCTCATCAGCTGTCGGCATTGCCGGAATAGCTCCGTGCCTCGAGCAGGTAAGTGACGCTGCTTTGTTTGCGTATACTACATATTCACGAAGTTCGTCTTCTCCGAGTCCCTCCAGAAGATCTCCCTCAGGTTTGCGGGATGAAATCTTGCGGAGCATAGCTCCGAGGAATGTATCTCCTGCACCGTTTGTATCTGCTACATTGACTTTGAAACCAGGTACAACCTCGGTGTACTCTCCGTGTCTTACGAATACTCCCTCGGATCCGAGTGTAACAAGAACAAGTCTTGGTCCATACTCTGCGAGAATGCGGCTGCCTTTTTCAAAATCATCAGTTCCTGTCAGCATAACCATCTCTTCATCGGATACTTTGAGTATGTCAGCAAGCGGCAGCAGTACTTTCATCATCTCGATAGCGTGTTCCTCTGAATCCCACAGAGCCGCACGGTAGTTAGGGTCATAGCTGATCAGAACGCCTTTGTTTCTGGCCTGGGTGACTGCTACTGTGCATGCCTCTCTGGCCGGAGATGTTGTCATGGACAGTGATCCTACATGCAGGATCTTAGCTCTTTCACCGGAGAGGACTTCAACAGCCTCAGCTGCTGTGATCTGAGTATCTGCTCCCGGGTTCCTGTAGAAAGAGAATTCCCTCTCGCCTGTTGCGTCAACGGATACTATTGCCAGTGTTGTCGGAACATCATCAGATACCAGCAGTCCATCTGTATTGACGCCTTCTTTGGAAAGTGTCTCTGCAAGACTGCGTCCAAAGGAATCGTTTCCGACTTTACCAATAAACCCGGTATCTGCTCCGAGTCTGGCTGCTGCTACGGCCACATTGGCAGGGGCACCGCCAGGATAAGCAACGAATTTGCCATTGCCCATCTCATCGTGTCCGTTCTGTGTAAGATCTATAAGAAGTTCTCCAAGAGTTACTATGTCTTTCATGTTTACCTGTCTCCCATCTGAATTATTGCATCTGCCATGCGCATATATCTGCCAGCGCTTTGCCTTCAGATCTGAATGTTATGTCTGAAGCAGCCAGCTCAGTGTAATAAGTAATTGAAATTGCCTGCTCTCCGCCGTTGATGAACACCTCGGTACTCCACCTGTCAATCAGCAGTCTCAGGCTGATTGAACCTCTGCGGTCTCTGACCCGGATGCTTCTTTTTCTTGTGATGTTATCCTTCTGTCCTGAATGGCTCCTGTCGATCGTTACGATTGAGCTCTCTGGATCATAGCTGAATTCCATATAATGCTCACGGTCGTAAGCCCATCTGATTGAGAAGTTCCGGTATGACTGTGCTGCATCTGCCGGTCTGATCTCCAGCTCAAGATCGATGGCACGGCCGTACAGTCCCGGTATTCTTATGTCCTCCCAGCCGACTTCAGCATTGCTGACTTTAACGGAGTCTTTTCTGTATGACTCCAGTTCTCTGATCGGCCACTGAATGAGTTTTCCGTCTCTGATGCTGAGTTCTCTTGGAACTGTCATCTGTCCGAATATTCTGAATTCATTTTCATCATGCAGATTTCCCATACTCGGGTCCTGCATCCAGCCGATCATTACACGTCTGCCATCTGTTGTCTCAAGAACCTGAGGAGCATAGAAATCCAGCCCGCCGTCAACTGGAGAATACAGATAATATCCGGCATCTGAATCATCCGAATCAGGTGTAAATACTTCAGTTTCTTCATCGAATGTTCCTGTGATGTAACATACGTTGTTTCCCTGAGGAAATCTGATTGAACCAATAGCTTCACCTTCTTCTGCCTGCATGTCCATCGGACTTGCAATCAGAATGTATCTGCCCCCGAGCGGGAAAAAGTTCGGACACTCCCACATGACACCGATCCTGCGTTCATCCTCGAACAAGTCCTTCCCGTCACTCCAGTGCAGACCATCTTCACTTCTGAACAGAAGAAGTCTGGTTCCGTCATCTTCAGAAGTTCTGCCGTTAGCAACAAGAGCCCTGTATGTGCCGTCTGTGGCGCGCCACATGAATGGATCCCGGAACTCATAAGCGTCCCCTCCTTCAGGGAGATTCGCTTCGGTGATTACCGGATTGTGTTCATATTTAACATACTCGGTTTCACCAGGTTTTTTGATTGCGATACTCTGAAGCTGAATCCATCTGCCTTTGCCTGTAGGGTCGCCTTCACTGTCTCCGCAGCTTGTGTACATGAGCATATGGCTTCCGTCGTCAAGTGTGATTGCTGAACCTGAAAAACATCCGGAATGATCATACGGAGTATCCGGTGCAAGCGCAGCAGGCAGATACTCCCAGGTAATCAGGTCATCACTGACGGCATGTCCCCAGTACATTGGTCCCCAGTAAGTACTGTATGGATGGTACTGGTAAAACAGATGATATTTGCCTTCATAATATGACAAACCGTTAGGGTCATTAAGCCATCCTATCCGAGGCGAAAAATGATATACAGGTCTCTCCTTCTCTGAGACTTCTGAGCCGTGTAGAGCTTCAAATTCTCTTGCTTTTTTGAGTTCTTCACTAATCACTTTCTGATCTCCATTCATTAAAAAACATTCTATTAAATTTTAACACAATCGCTGTTCAATGCATACTGATACCTCGCAAAAAGCCACACGAAAAACAACACAATAAAAGAGGAGATCCGAAGATCTCCCCTCATGTTCAGATAATATTATCTTACCACTCTTTCCAGAGAAGGCTCTGCTCTGTCTCCTTGTCGAAGAGCTGGAGTTTGTTAAGATCAAGTGCCATTGTTCCTTCCATGCCGACATAGAGGTCAACGTCGGAAGCAACTCTTGCTGTGCACTGCTTGCCGCCAAGTGTGAAGTACAGATATGCTTCTGCACCGAGGAGCTCACGAACTTCGATTGGAGCCTTGATTGTGCAGAAATCCTTTTCCTTGCCTCTTCCGTCGAGGAGGTGCTCAGGTCTGATACCCATAACAACAGTCTTGCCTACATAATCCTTAACAGCTTCTGCCTTGTCAGCTGGGAGCTTGATATCAAATCCTGCAACGTTGAGGAATGTGTCAGCGCCCCTCTTCTCAACAAGAGCATCGAGGAAGTTCATCTGAGGTGATCCGATGAATCCAGCAACGAAGAGGTTATATGGCTTGTTGTAGAGGTGCTCAGGTGAGTTGATCTGCTGTACGATACCGTCCTTCATAACAACGATTCTTGTACCGAGTGTCATAGCCTCAGTCTGGTCGTGTGTTACGTAAATGATGGTTGTTCCCAGTCTCTCGTGGAGCTTAGCAATCTCAGTTCTCATCTGAACTCTCAGCTTAGCATCGAGGTTTGACAGAGGCTCGTCCATGAGGAATACCTTAGGGCTTCTTACGATAGCACGGCCCATAGCTACACGCTGTCTCTGTCCGCCGGAGAGAGCCTTTGGCTTTCTGTCGAGCAGTTTTTCAAGGTCGAGGATCTTAGCTACTTCGTTAACCTTTGCATCGATCTCGTCCTTAGGAACGTTTCTCAGTTTGAGAGCAAATCCCATGTTGTCTCTTACTGTCATATGCGGATAGAGAGCGTAGCTCTGGAATACCATCGCGATGTCTCTGTCCTTAGGTTCTACGTCGTTCATGAGAACGCCGTCAATCTTGAATTCTCCGGAGGAGATATCTTCAAGACCTGCGATCATACGCAGAGTTGTGGACTTTCCGCAGCCGGAAGGTCCTACGAAGATAATGAATTCTTTATCTTCTACTTCGAGGTTAAAATCGTGAACAGCATGGAAGCCATTCTCGTAAACCTTCTCGATATGTTTCAATGATAAACTTGCCATGTTTTATTCTCCTTTATTCCAATATACACACATAATAGGTCAGATCTGTATAGATTATTCTTCTGATTCCAGATCTTCGAAAATCCTGTTATACAGTATCGTACACATATATCCCGGAAGCGTCAGTCCGAATATAAGGAAAAATAACGATGCTGCCTTATAGAGATACACAAGTATCAAAATCCATATGAGCCAGATTACAGCCATTCCTGCCGATCTTGGCAGATTGCTTATTGCGAGTCTGACTGCGTTAAGTATCGTTCCGCTTACTGTATTCTCATATCTTGACTGAAGGGCGAACATGTAGACACACGTTACGAAAATCATAACAGCGATAATGGTGATTACCATCATCATCAATGTTGCGATCCTGGACTCTGAACCATGCAGAGCCATGAGGTCTACTGCTGTGATGGCAGCTGCTGCCAGTGCCAGCAGTCCTTCAGGTATGCCCTGTTTAAAATTTGCCCTGAAGGATTTTCTGAACATCCCTGTGATATATGACTCATCCCCTCTGTACATGTGAAGCATCACATAGTTCATTGCTGTGAGCGCTCCGCCTGCAGTTATCAACGGCAGTGAATATAATATGGTGATGACATTGAGTATCACCAGATCCACCAGCGTTGAGAGGAATCTCATTACCGGATTGTTAGAATCAAAGAATTTGTCCATTCGTTATCTATAAAGCCCTGACCTGATACAACTTAGCCCTTAACAGCTCCTGAAGTAACTCCTGCAACAATGTATTTCTGCAGGAAGAGATACAGGATAAGAATCGGCAGCATAGCCAGAACAAGGGCTGCCATTACCAGACCAATGTCTGTTGAATATGTACCATAGAACTGCTGTGTGGCAATTGGAATTGTGTAGATTGCCTTATCTGTCAGCACCAAGCTTGGCAGGAGGTAGTCGTTCCAGAATGCCATAGCGTCAATGATAGCTACGGTTGCGATTGTAGGCTTGAGCAGTGGGAAGACGATCTTCCAGAATGTCTGCCATCTGGAGCATCCATCGATGAGAGCGGCTTCTTCAAGCTCAAGAGGTATATTGGTATGAATTGCTCCGTGGAACATGAATGTTGCCATGGAAACCGAGAAACCCACATGCATGAATATCAAGGTAATACGGCTGTTGAGAACTCCGAAAATTCCTCCGTAAACGGATACCAGAGGAACCATCAGTACCTGGAACGGAATGACCATTGATGCGACCATCAGTGCAAATACTGCTGCGCACATTTTCCATTTACCGTTACGAACGATAACAAAGGAGGTCATTGCGGAAATCAGGATAGTAAGAACAGTCGAACTGATTGTGATAATGAGTGAGTTCTTGAATACGTTGAAGAAGTCCATCTTAGCCATAGCTTCAGGGAAGTTCTTCAGCGTAAATCCGTGTGCTCCGATAAGAGCAAGCGGGCTTGTTACGATATCTGCTTTATCCTTAAATACATTTATCAATACCAGCAGGAACGGCATGATGAAGAAGAGGAAGAGCAGAATCAGCACGATAATCATAATCACATGATTTCTTTTCTTAGCTGCTGCAGCTTTTTCATTCTGAGTCATTATGCTTCTACCTCTCCTTTCTTACCAACCATTACCTGAGTGATACCGATTACAGCGCAGACTACGAAGAGTATGAGCGCTTCAGCCTGACCCATACCATAGTTCTTGTATGTGAAGGCTGTGTTGTATACGTGCATAGCTGCCATGATTGACTGTCCATACGGATCACCCTTTGTCAATGACAGGTTGACATCGTATACTACGAAGCATCTTGTGATGCTCAGGAAGATGCACTGTACGAATGATGAGCGCATCAGTGGAATCGTTACGTTACGCATTGCCTGTGAAGGTGTGCATCCGTCGATCATTGCTGCTTCCTTGAGTGAGTCAGATACACTCATGAAGCCCGCAACATAAATCAGCATCATATAACCTGCATACTGCCATACCGAAGCCAGTATCAGACAGAACATAGCACCATTAGGTGAAGCGAGCAGTGACGGAACATCATGTCCGGCCATTGCTGTACCGATTGCTACAAATGCTCTGTTGAAAACGAACTTCCATACATAACCAAGTACGATTCCGCCGATCAGATTCGGAATGAAGAATCCTGCGCGGAAGAAGTTCTGTCCCTTAACACCGCTTGTTACGAGATATGCCATAGCAAAGGCCAGAACGTTGATAAGTACTACTGCAAATACAGAGTAGATGACTGTTCTGCCCATTGCCAGCCAGTAGTCGTGGTCAGCAAAAGCTGCAATGTAATTGGCGACTCCTACAAATGGCTTATGTGGAGATACGCCATCCCAGCTGGTGAATGTCAGGTAGATACCATAGATGAACGGAACGATCACGACGGCACAGAACAGAGCCGTTCCGACACCGCCAAACATCAGATACTGTTTGACCTTATAGCTAAATGTGTTCCTTTTCATTATTGTCCCCTTGTTAGTCACAATACGTAAAAGCCGGCTTTCAGATACCACGTAAGAGGCAGCCTGTCAGAAGAGCTGCCTCTTACCATGATTAAATTCCGACTATTACTTTAAAAGTAAGAAATTAGTGTTCTACAGGTGTTGTGCTTGCCCAGTAGTTCTGAATAGCGGTTGCAAGCTCTTCACGAGAGCAAGCGCTGTCAAGATACTTCTTCATCTCGATACCGAGCTTTGAATAGTGGTCATCAGGGTCATAATCGTAGTTAGGAACGAGCAGTCCAGCATCTACGTACTCCTTAACAACTTTTCCGATATCGTTTGTGCATGGAACAGTATTGCTCTTGAATGGGGAAACCATTCCGCATGTGTCGGAAACGAATGTCTTTCCTTCGTCAGATGCAGCGAGCCATTCGAGGAATGCGATACCAGCAGCCTGATCAGCTTCTGATGTGTACTCACTTCCATCAACGTAGAAGTACTTGGAGCCGCCGCCTACGAGCTTGCCACTGTAGTCATCCTGAACATTCTGAGGAACAGGCATGATGCCAACAGGACCATTGTAGTCATATGTCAGCAGGTCATTCCACTCCCAGCATCCGCCGAACTGGAATGCATCTGTACCTTCAGACATTGCCTGATGTACGAGTTCGTCTTCAGCATTGCTGCCCTGAGCCTTGAACTTGTTGTACTCCTTGAGGACATCGAATGTGTCCATAAGAGCGTTGAACTTCTCGTCCTTCATGAGGTCAGCCTCACCTGCATACAGGGACTGAACAAATGCTTCAGGATCTTCTCTTTCCTCGTATACCTGCTGCAGATAGTGAGCAGCGAGTGACCAGTCAGGTCCGAGGATAGCTGTAGGAGCTTCCATACCAGCTGCTACGAGCTTATCGCACATTGCCTTGAAGTCGTCGAGAGTCTTGATGCTAGCAGGATCGAAATCCTCTCCGAGAGCACCCTTGATTGCAGCTGCGTTGTACAGAATACCTCTGCACTCAATGCATGTAGGGAATCCGAGAACTTTGTTATCTACAGAGATAGAATAGTCAGTGTCGCCTACCCAGTCACATGCTGACATGTCAGCACCGTACTGCTTACCAAGTGAGTAAATATCCTTAGCATCTACCATGTTGATAGTATAAGGAGCCTTGGAAGCATACTTAGTAGCAAGGTGAGCTGATACTGTGTCCTGTGAATAATAAACTTCTACATGAACACCGGTCTGCTCTTCATAAACCTTTGCCAGGTTCTCTAAGTCTTCCTGGATCTCGTTCTTGGAGTTGAACAGTGTGATGGATGTTCCGTCTCCGGAGCCGCCGCCAGATGAAGATCCTTCATCACTGCTGCTGCCGCCGCCGCAAGCTGTGAATGCCAGTACCATAGCAAAGGACAGCACGAGAACCAGCATCTTCTTAAAATAGCTTTTCTTCATTATTTTTCCTCCTAAAAAACCTTAACAATAACTTCTGCTCCGACCCCAAAGGTTCGATGGCTTTGCAGTCATCGGCTCTTCTGTTATGAATAGAAGTGCCGACTCGTGCGGTGACAGTGTTTCGGAGAAGCAGCTGCTTTTCTCCGATACGATCTGGTCATCTTTCCAGTCGAATCGGTATTGAAAAACTGTTTCCATTCCGAACAGTTCTGCCAGGTCATAATGGATCCTGAGCAAATGACCTGTCGGGTTCAGAACGTAAAACAGGTTCCAATCGTGTAATCGGTGGATAATCACGAGTTCTTTGCGGTCATCCGTGATGTAAGGCATTTCGGCCTTAACAGGCTGTGACGGCTTTATTAGCCTGAGGAGATCCTTCCTGTCCTGCGGAAGGGCAGGTACAGGATCCGAAGTTGTTATGACTCCCCCTGAAAGAGCCTGCATCAGAGCTATACTCCTTGTCTCGGATGCAGTCATGTGTGTGGCAAAATCCCTGAGTATCACTGAATCGGGATCGTTCTGCCAGAACACATTGTTGATGTAATTGTCATATGGGAGTTCCTGCAGCAGATTAGCAGGGCCGAATGCACCCTCTGTCCACTGTGCTCCCATATCGGAAGCTATTCTCATTCCATCCGCATAACCGATGAAAGACATGAACGGAGCAATGCTTCCGAGAAGATAGCTGTCTTCGCCAATGGCATTTCTGATCATTCTGAGGGTATCACGCATGACCATTACCGAAGTCTTCGAGTTGTCATATCTGACTACCTCTGAAGAGTCCTGCATGCCCCACAGCATGAAGTCTGTTTTGAACAGGGTGAATCCCCATTCCCTGTATTTCTCAAATACTGTCTTCAGATATTCATATGCCCCCGGATGAGTCATATCCAGGACATAATAGTCATTGTCTGTGTTGCCCCAGATCTTAGGCTCAGTGTAACTGCGGAATCTTACAAACGGGGTTCCGTCAGGATTTCTCAGCACCCAGTCCGGATGTTCACTGAATACTTCCGAGCTGTCACCGACCATGAAAGGAGCGATCCATATTCCTGCAGCATATCCTGCATCAAGGATTGATGCAGCGGCTTTCTTAAGGCCTTCAGGGTAACGGTGGTTGAATGTCAGCCAGTCTCCGATATGGGCCGTGTATCCTGCGTCAAGCTGAATGTATCTGAAGTCAGTCCTGTCTGAATCAAGGTCAGCGAGGAATCCGTCGAGAATATGCTGACTCATGTTCTCATAGTGGTAATACCAGCTGCACCAGTGGAATGCCGGAGGCGCCGAGGTTCTTGCGTGCATTGCGGAGGCGATCTTCTCTGCAGCCCTCTTCATGCACTCAGTGATATCAGTGCCTGAAATGAAGTGCAGTTCAGGTAACTCTATTCTGCCTGATGCAGTTCCCTCGAGATTGATACCTGCTGTGAACAGTTTGCGGTCTGTGTACAGTTGCTCAGCATTTCTGACGGAAAACTGTGCTGCGTATCCGGTGTGATCAGTCGTGAATACCGCCATGGCAGATTCATCACACGCAAAGCCTATAATGCCGTGCGATCTTCTGAGCTTATCATCAATAAGGTGATAGCCTGAAGGCCCCTCCATTCCGAAGCCCTGAACATACACATGATCTGCGCCATACAGTTCGGCAGCACCGATTGGTTCGATATCATGCACATGATCAAAGCCTTCTGCGACAGTCCTGAGAATCAGTTCATCCTCTTCCTGTCTGAACGAATACGTAATCGTCCCTTTGTCAGTAACGAAGCGTATTTCATCAGATTCGAATGATATAGAAAAAGGCAGGATGGGCGCATCGTTAACGAATGGTAAAATTCCTTTCAATTCTATACCGTCTGTGCATATTACTGCGGTACCGTTTGTGCGAATCGCAAACCTTGTTTCGGTCATTTTGCGTCTGTCCTGTCTTGTCTTAAGTCTGATTATTAATATGTAATTGTAACGCACAGATTTTATCAGCTTTAAGCGTTGTATGTCAACGCATATCACGTTTTGACTTAAAATAATACATGTTTACCAGATGACAGTTTTGCGCAACAAAACAGCCCCATCTGTGATGGAGCTGTATAAGTGCAGCTATTTGTGACATATTATCAGTTTTTAACGACTGGCAAATAATAATACCGCTGATTCAGTTCAACGAGGTTCAATTAAGCTAACCTGCAAACGAAGTCTCTTACTGCATCCAGCACCTGATCGAGATGGTAGTTGTAGCAGTGGTCATCTCCATGAATGATTACAAGCTCAGCATTCTCATATTTTGCAGCAGCCTCTTCAGAAAAATGCACCGGAATAGCCTCATCCTCGTCCCCATGAACGATGAACACCGGACCTGTGTACTGCTTAATTGCCCAGTCGAGATCAAGCATCTGAGCAGCTCTGACATAATTACCGCTTATGCTCATACCTGCGCCCATCACAAAGCTGTCAGGCAAATGCTTCGGGTCAAACTTTGCTCCCAGTATTTCGCCTTTTCTCGCGCCTTCTGTAATCATTACACCCGGGGAAAGCGGCAGAATAGCCTTGAAAACATCCGGTTCCATACCGCCGATCATCATAGTGGTCACTCCGCCCTGTGAATGGCCGCAGAAATACAGATCCGTTACAAAATCCAGCGACTTTGCATAGTCTGTAACAGTCATAGCATTGTTGAGCCATTTGAAGAGATTATGATTCTCAAACGCTCCTTCGCTCTTGCCATGTCCATACATTTCAGCACGCAGTGTAGCAAACCCCATATCATTAAAGAGCTCAGAAACTGCGATGATATGTGGTTCTTCCATATGGCCTGTAATTCCGTGGATAACAATCACCAGCGGGCACTTTGTTCCTTCTTCATAGCCTGCAGGCATATCCAGTTTGGCATGCAGCTTAATGCCGTCATCATTGATATAAAACTCTTTCATTTCGGTCTCCCCCTGTATAATTGCCAGCACTGAAATCTCAGATTAACTTTGAAACTGCACATTCATATGGTGAATATGCGCCGGCTGCAGTCGTTCTGCCGAGATTAGCAAGCGCAGGCTTATCGCACTCAAACGGCAGCTCTATTGTACTCGTTTTTTCGAAGTTGCACACTACAACCCATTTTTCACTTCCGAGTGTACGTGTGTATACAAAGAAGTCGTCTTCAGGTTTCGATATAACCTCGAGATCGCCGTCAAGGAACGCCTCGTTAGCTGCTCTCATCCTGAACAGATCACCGTAGAATCTGTAAACAGACTTGTCCGCGCTGAGGTCGTTCTCAACATTGATCTCATCTGCACGTGAATGCCTGATGAGCCATGGTTCACCCGTAGTAAAGCCGCATTTCTCACTGCCGTCCCAAGACATAGGATGACGGGCATTGTCGCGGCTGCCGAAATTCACTTTTTCAAGTGCCTCTTCAGGACTGTATTTCTCGAGCATTTCCTTGTAGTGGCCCAGGCTCTCGACATCATCGAATACAGCAATATCATCATAGTGTGCAGAAGCCATACCGATTTCCTGACCCTGATATACGAAAGGCACCCCCTTGAGGAAATACAGCATGACGGCGATATCTGTTGCCGACTCATATCTGAGTTCTCTGTCATTCCCGATGCGGGAAATCATTGCAGGCTGGTCGTGATTGTCTGTGAACAGAGTGTAGAGTATGTTGTTTCTGTCTGTTTCTTTCTGCCAGTAAACAAGAATGTCTCTGAGGGATTTAAGGCTGTCCTCTTTCGGTGTAAACTTGTCTGAGCGGCCTACATCAATATGATCGAATACAAACAGCGAAGTCAGTTCCTGGCGGTCTTCACCGCAGTGCCTTACAAGCTCATCAATGTCTTTGACATTGCTTTCTCCGACAGTGAAGATCTTTTCTGTCTTCTCTCTGCCGAACATTGCTTTAATATATTCATGCAGGTGAGGCCCGAATTTGCCCCGGTTCGGATTGTTGTAATCCTTGGAAATTGAATCAACTACATCAATTCTGAATCCATCAGCGCCTTTGTCCACCCAGAAGTCAATAATATCCCGTATCTCTTTGACTACAGCCGGGTTATCCCAGTTGAGATCTGCCTGGCTTACGGCAAAAGAGTGGAGATAATACTGCCCGCGCACATCATCATATTCCCACGCGCTGCCGCCGAATGCCGCCTTCCAGTCATTAGGCGGTGTATCGAACCAGACGTAGTAGTCGCTGTACGGATTGTCTTTGCCTTTTCTCGACTCCTGAAACCACTTGTGCTCAGTGGAAGTGTGGTTCGGAACCAGGTCAAGAATCAGTTTCATTCCGCGCGAATGCACTTCTTCAATCAGCTCTTCCATATCAGCCATTGTTCCGAATTCACCCATAATATCCCTGTAATCGGAGATATCATATCCGTTGTCATCGTTAGGGCTCTTGAAGCACGGGCAAAGCCAGACAGCATTGGCTCCCATCCCCTGTATATAGTCGAGTTTGCTTATTATTCCCTGCAGATCTCCTATTCCGTCGCCATTGCTGTCCATGAAGCTGCGCGGATAGATCTGGTATATAGTCCAGCGTGTAAAGTCGCGGTACTTTTCACACAACATTATCCTGTTCTCCTTATAAGTTATTGTTTGTCATTGATTTGCGGTCGGTTCCGGCACAGTCCCGGTCAGTTTACCTTGCGGAAATGAATCTGCATAGCCGCGTAGTCACCGGATACCCACGGGAATGTAAATCCGGCATTCATCAGCGCGTCACCGGCAACAACCGACGGGCCGTCGCCTTCCGGTGTGAATGGCGGAACATGCACGAGATATTGTGCCGACTCGTCTGTCAGTTCATACATGCCATCGGGATCAAGTCCCTTGAGCTTAATATTGATCAGGGTCTGATTAGGCTGGGTATCTGTAACAACCACATTCAGAAGCGCTTCACTTCTGTCCTCTGCGGCAAATTCCCATGCCTCATATGTATATTCTTTCAGTTCAGTAAGTCTGTAATACAGTCCTCCCTGAATCAGATCGTAGTACTTGGTGAAAATCCTTATCTGATCTCTTATTTCGTCTTTTTCTTCTTTGCTTAGTCTGGCAGGATCGAGTTCATAACCGAAAGTGCCGGACATTGCTGTTACGCCTCTTGTGTGTAAAGGTGTTGTCCTTCCTGTCTGATGATTAGGTGAAGCGGAAACATGCGCTCCGACCGTGCTTACAGGATATCCGAACGATGTGCCGTACTGGATATTAAGGCGGTGAATCGGATCAGTGTCATCCGAGCACCAGATCTGCGGTGAATAGCATAAGATTCCTGCGTCAAAGCGTGCGCCTCCTCCGGAACATCCTTCAATCATAACATCCGGGAACGCCTCAGCGACACGGTCCATCAGGTCATACAGACCCAGCACATATCTGTGCATTACCTCTCCCTGTCTGTCTGGCGGCAGCGCGGAAGAATAAACATCTGACAGTGATCTGTTCATATCCCACTTCAGATACTCAATGTTTCCTGCATTCAGTGTCTGTGAAATGCAGTCAAAGAGATAATCAATTACCTCAGGTCTTCCCATATCCAAAGTGAGCTGGTTTCTGCCTCTTACAGGTTTTCTGCCCGGCATAGCAAGAGCCCAGTCAGGATGTTTTCTGAACAGATCAGAATCCTCATTAACCATCTCCGGTTCCATCCATATGCCGAATTTAAGTCCTTTGGCATTGATCTGCTCAACCAGACTGCTGAGACCGCATTTTATCTTGTCTTCGTTGACATACCAGTCACCGAGACCGGCATCGTCATTATTTCTCTTTCCGAACCATCCGTCATCCATAACCAGCATCTCAATGCCGAGTGATGCGGCTTCATCGGCCAGATTCAGAATAGTCTCGTCGGTAAAGTCAAAGTAAGATGCTTCCCAGCTGTTGAGAAGAATCGGGCGTCTTGCAAACTGATATTTTCCCCTGCAGATATTGCAGCGGATGAATTTGTGATAATTATGGGACAGCCTTGTTAGTCCTTCGCCCGAATAAGTCATTAAAACCTCAGGTGTGCTGAATGATTCTCCCGGTCTGAGCGGCCAGTCGAACTGATCGTCCTGAATTCCCATAATCACTCTGGTGCTGTCAAACTGATCAACTTCCGCCTGAGCTCTGAAGCCTCCTGAATATACCAGCATCATTCCGTAACATGCCCCATGGTCTTCGTCTGCCCTGCGGTCAGCGATAATGACAAAAGGATTTTCCTGATGACTGGATGTTCCACGTCTGGACTCGACCGATTTCACAAGGTGAGTTAGTTTTTCCCTTTCTGTCTGTCTCTCAAGAGCGTGCTTGCCTGAGAAGTGAATAAGATCCCACCTTCCGAAAGGTATGTCAAGAGACATCGAAAACGCTCTGTCCAGAGTGATTTCACTGCTTCCGCCGTTGATGATCCTGACGGCTCTTGTGATAACATCTGTTTTTTCGAATACTCCGTACAGAAGCTGCAAAGTAAGACCTGTAACTTTATCTGCAACCGTAACTGTGAGAGTCTCTGCGCTTCCGTCACTGTCATATGAAGACGGAAGTCCCTCAATCGAGTATTTCCCCTTGGTTATTTCGTGACTTACATACCTGAAGTCCGCACCGTAGCTGCCGTCGGCATTACGCACAGCCAGAGCATTGATTCTGTAGTCTCCGACTCCGTAACCCGGGAATTCCTGCGGCATCGTATCAAAGGATATCCTTCTGCTCGGGAAAGCATCATCCGGGTTGCCGGCACACGCTCTGTCATAATTCAGATGCAGATAGCTGAGGTCTTCCTCCCTGACACGGCCGCCGTAATAAGTGTGCTGGAGAAATCCGTGCTCATCAATACGCATCTGATAACTTGTATTTAATGTATGGATTGTAATTGTCCTGTTTTCTTCGTTAAAGAGAATGCTCATATTCTATGCTCCTTTTTGATGCTGATAGTATCCGCACCTGAATTAACACTATTATTGTATAAGTGTGCAGCCTCCGACCGGACGGATATATGTGATTCTGCAGGCACCCTCTCCGAGGACAGAGTCCATGCCTGCTCTGAATTCCTCAACCATATCCAGCGGCACAAAGGCCTGAATGGTTCCTGCAAAACCTCCGCCGTGAACTCTTCTGGCGCCGCGGTTTCTGAGATAATATCCGGCCATTGCAAGCGCAAGAGCTACCGGCTGATGAGCAGGGTCTCTGTACGTATCAACATTCTGCAGATACATATATGAAGAGTGGCCTGAGCTGCTGACAAGCCTCAGGAAGAAATTGAAGTCATGCATTTCAAGTGCCTGAACCTGCTGTTCTACCCTGTGGCAGTCGGTATAATAATGAATTGCACGCATAACAGCACGGTCTCCAAGCTGCTTTCTCAGCTGAGGAACGCTCCTGTAGAATTCATCCTCATCAACCTCGCACAGAACCTCTTTGCCGAAGGCCTCTGCAACAGACTTCATCTCTGCCGGTACTGCAGCATAATCTCCGGTAAGATCTGCGTGGTCTGCTCCGGTATCTATTATGCAAAGCGCATATCCTGCTGAAGCAAAGTCGAAGTCAACAGAGTAGTACTTCGGATTATCTTTTTCCTGAAAATCTATTGCTACAATGCCGCCGAGAGCGCAGCCCATCTGATCGAGCAGTCCTGACGGCTTTCCGAAATAAACATTTTCAGCATACTGGCCGATTTTTGCTATCTCAGGCAGTGATATCCTGTTGCTGCAGAACATTCCATTGACAGCAACTCCGATAAGCACTTCAAAGCATGCAGATGAAGACAGTCCTGAACCTCCCGGGACATCGGATATGACATATGCATCAAACCCGCCAACTTCGAATCCCTTTTCAGAGATAGCGGCGAGAGTTCCGCGGATTATTGCCTGAGTTGTATTTTCCTCTTCAGGTACAGGATCAAGATCAGAAATGTCAATAGATGTCAGTCCGTATCCCTCTGAGTATATGCGTACGAGACCTGTTCCGTTCGGAGCTGAGCATGCTATCGCATCCAAATCAACTGATCCGGTCAGAACCTTGCCCCGTTGATGATCTGTGTGATTTCCACCGATTTCAGTACGTCCAGGCGCCGAATAAATCGCCACTTCAGAGTCTTCATTTCTACCGAATTCAGCCATGTACCCATCCATGACTCTGACGATCCTGTCATGATATGGCTGAAGCTTCTCAGCCGGTCTGCAGTACAGACGCGACAGAACCCTGTCATAACTGCCTTCTGCAAGTGTTTTCTTTATTGAAACTATAGATTTCATAGTACACTCCTTATAAATCTGCATGGAAAATGCATCACAATCATAAAGAATTCTATATATTATAAAAACCTCTGTCAATTAAAAACGGCTCCGAAACCGGAACCGTTTTACACTTTTTTACTGCCGCGTAATGCATGCAGCATTGTGGCTGTTTATTGTATTCCTACTGGTAAGAGAATCCACCGCCTGCGCTCTGAACAGGTTCGAAAATGGACTGTGCCTGCTCATCTGTCAGGTCAATTCCGAATACATCCTTGTAATAAGTCTTTGCCTCACTTATTACATCAACGTCTCCGAATTTTTCAGGATAAGCAGTCTTGGCCATCCAGAGAAGTGTAACCGGGCAGTCTACGCCAGGAGTGTAGCTTCTGTACATTCCAAGAGGCATCTTGAATACGTTCTTGTCCTGTACTGCCTTGACAGGGCTCCAGTCATAGCCCTCTACTGTGTTGTTGTACAGGTCATCAGGATAATATGTATTAAAGTTGGTCATGAAGATCAGGTCAGGATTCCATGTGTATACCTGCTCCATGTTTACTGCTACGGAATTGTCCTTGCTGAGCTCCTGAGCCACATTCTTAGCTCCGATCGCATCAGCCCACCACTGACCGAAGAACTGCTGTCCTGAAGTCAGAAGTGTTGTGTCACTGTACTGGAAGAGGAAGAAGGCATTAGCTCTCTCTTCATCAGGAATATCCTTGACTCTTTCCTGAACCATGCTGTACATCTCCTCGGACTTAGTTCTGCAAATTTCTGCCTTGTCATTGTCCGGGAACATCTGGCTCAGAAGATCGATCCAGTTATTCAGTGTCTCAATGCAGTTGTAATCCCACTTGTTAACAGAGATGGCAACAGCTGCAAAACCTGCATCTCTCAGCTGGTCGCCGAGTTCAGCACTTGAAGCGCTGTAGAATACTACATCCGGTTCAAGCTTTGCAAGTTCTTCCATATTGACGTTAGATCCGTCAATGTATCCTGTTTCTGCATTCAGAATCTCAGGATACAGCTGTCCGAGAAGTCCGTTTTCTGCGGCTGTCATACTTGCTGCCGGCATTCCTACGATCTTATCTGCTGAATCAAAGAATACAGCGAGAACGCTCGGCAGCGGGAATATGTCGCATACAGCGATTCTGTTGATTTCCGCCGGAACTTCTACCTGGTTGTCTGCATGGTCAGTCACAGTGATGACATCAGGTGCAGCTGCTTCTCCGGAATCTCCGGAAGATCCGCATGCAGCAAATGACATCACTGTCATAGCAACAGCCAGCATCAGTACTAATAGTTTTGTTGTCTTCTTACTCAGAAAGCTCGCTTTCTTCATAGTCAGAAACCTCCTTGTTATGATTCGTTATTCGGCTCTCAGAAGTCCGGCACTGAATCGCACCAGCCGCTGACAGTCATCCCAGGTTATAACTGATAAGTAGATGTAGATAGTAGTATAGAAAATCACCTCATGAAAGTATACGCGAAGTGACTTTGCACGTATTTATGGGATCAGAGCTGACTGAGTATTGCATCCGGATCGGCTATAAGATCCGGGATGCTGTCTCTGTAAATTCTTCCGGAGAAAGCCTCTGACGGCAGCGGAATGAACTTTGCGCTGTCCGGGCAGATCGGTTTGTAAAGCGGATCTGCAATTATTGCGTAAGCTTCCTCAAGCTCAGGGATGATATCATCCTCGTCAGGTGTCATCTTGTCCCACTCTCTCAGTATGCCGTCCGGGCACTCAGTAGCGCACAGAACCTTGGTTTTGTGCCCTGTCTCAAATCTGATTGCATTCGCAAGAGAGAAGCTTGTTATGCCTTCGCCGATAATGACGATCATTTCATTCTTGACTACTGGATCGAGATCATTCGGATGAATCTTGACTCTGGTCAGGCCGGATCTCTCGATGACATTGGCAGATGTTCTGAACCTGCGGTATTCTCTTGCGGATTTCAGAAGCGCATCCTCCAGAAGGTCACTCTGCTTCTGTCCGATCGGAAGACCGATAACGCTCGGAATCGCGAACTTTCTGTACATCGCTTTGCCCGCACCGAGACCGGCTGCAGATACTATCAGATTGACTTCCGCTTCGGAAGCCCTGCCGAGATCCTCAAGGCTGCTGCCCATAGCGAATTTGGCTCCGACCTCAAATCCCCGGTCCGTCAGCCATTTCTCAAGCGAGCGAACCTCGCTGTTGACAGAAAAATCCAGCGGAGTAAGCCCGAGAATATTCACTTTGAAAGGAACCTCATCATCAGAAGTCGCAACCTTGTGCATTATGTCAGCGATCCATTCATCACTCGGATCATCAATGAGTCTCTTAACAATTCCTTCCAGCGCCATTGACGCGCCATGAATATAGGTATTCATGCCGGTTGTAGGGAATCCGAAAGCAGGAATCCCGGTTCTCTGCTCAATAACCTCCGCAACCGCTTCAAAGTCAAATCCGGTCATCGCCGGAATAGGTGTACCGGCAATCGCTATAAATTTCGGATGCATTTCCGCCGCCGCATCACAGATATCCCCGATGAGTTTTTCATCATCGCCCATAATGGCCTCCATCTCGCTGATACCGGAAATGTACACCATGCTGTCCATATCGTACCAGCGCGGCTCATCATGAGTCGTGTAAGTAGAGTTGCAGCCTGAAGCGTCATGCATTACTGTCATTCCGCCAAGCTCGAAAAGTGCTGAACATACTCCCATTACATCAGCTGAGTATGTCGATATTATCCTTGCAGTCTGTTTCATTTCTTTCACCTGTTTCTCTAAGTGCCCGACTAAAATTTATATGCTTTTGCCCCTCTTATATGAACTGCAGCAAAGGCAGTCAGTTTCATGTATATCCCGCAGCCGGGATTATCTATCTCAAGCAGACCTCGCAGCCAAGACCCTTGACCTGTACCAGCTCGCGCATATTCTTTTTTTCAGAATACGCCTCGCGCATCAGTTCAAGCGTATGTGTAACAGCTTCGTATCCGATCATTCCGCCGCCCTCGACGACGTTGACGAAATTATCCGTATTCTCGAAATATGCCGCTTTCTGCCCCATTGCCAGCACTTTGCACTCTGATTCTGCATTCTCAGATGCAGCAAATCTCATTGCGGCATGCACTGTCGGGTGCAGCATCAGCTCAGGATATTTATCCTTCAGGATTTCATAGTCCGGTCTGTCAGCACCCGGAATGCCGTCAAGGTATACCTTTGTGACATTGAATCCGTTGTCCAGAAGCAGTCTTGCCAGTCCGAGCGGACGCGGGCAAAACGTATAATCGATTGCAACCGGAGTGTTTCCGACAAGCGCAAGTGTTTCGTCAAGCGCCTTGCGGCAGTCAGCCCTTCCCTGCTCTTTCATATCCTCAAGGCATTTTTCTATTGCGGCTTTCCTGCTGCCGGTTGACTCATCTGCATCCGGATCCCGGCAGGTTACGGCGGTCAGTGTCTCCGCCAGTTTCCTGAATTCTGCATCGATCTCATCAAAGTCAAAGCTCAGCTTCAGATAATGATGTCTGCCGCCGAGGCGCTCCTCCAGCATGTCTCCGCCCGGAGCCGCATCAGGATTGTATGAAATGTAGACCGAGCTTTCTGCCATCTGCTGGTATTCTGTGTAATCCCTGCAGGATGTTATCTCATGCACTTTCAGCCCGGCTGCATTCAGCAGTCTTGTAAGGTCGCTGTCAGTCTGAGTCGGCAGATCATTGCCTATGATTGCGACTGCATCAGTGTTTATTTCTCTCTCGTGGAGCAGCATGTACAGTCTGGATCTCATCAGCTGGTCCGGAGTAAGGCCGCTTTTGCGCATGATAGGATTCATGTAGCAGTCAGTAAAGTCGATATCCGGGAAGCGCTCTCTTAGTCTTGAGTAGATCATATCCAGATCGACTCCCGCAAAGTGGTGGACACAGCTTGTGTACACGAGAACTGCCGGAGGTCTCTTCGGGAGCTTCCCGATAATATCTGAAACGCCCTCTATGACAAGGTCCTCCATATCTCCGTCCAGGAGATTGTGCTCACGGACCGCAACTGTCGAGAATCTGTCAGTCAGTCCCATCTCAGCCGCAGTAAGGATTACGCCTCTGAGGCACCCTGCCGCGCACACAAATATTTCGTGTGCTTCCGGAATGAGCATTCCGGTGTGAACTATATTCCAGGTGCCACGCGCCGGCGACGAGTATTCGAGCCCCGATCTGAACGGCGCAGGAAAAGCCGCGTCAGCAATGCGGACGCCCGGGATAGTTACTGTTTTACTTTGATCGTTAATTCTTTTAAGCATTTTGTATATTTCTGAGGCGGCGCGGATTTTTATCTGCCGCGTGGGTCTTTATCTGTCGCGCGGATTTTTATCTGCCGCCTTGCTATTTATCTGCCGCTTTGCTCTATTCCGCAGATTTCTATGATTTTTTCTGCGAGTGTTCTGTATTCCTGTGCCATTTCGCTTTCAGGGAAAGCTTCTATTACTGTTTTGCCGATATCCTCTGCATCAGTTACGGTGTCGCTTCTTGTCAGTTCGCCGATGATTTCTGAGTTGATGTCTTCAGCAAGTTCTGCCACTTTGGCATCTTCGTCTTTGACATTTCTGCGGTTCAGGATGATGCCGCCCAGTGCAGCATATCCTCTGTCTTTGAATCCGTCGAGTGCTACCGCGATGTTTGCGGCGGCGTGAATTGCCATGTTTTCTCCTGAAGTAATTACGAAAACCTTGTCGGCATATCCGCCTCTCATCGGCATCGAGAAGCCGCCGCATACGACATCTCCGAGGACATCGTAGATGACAACATCCGGCCGGTATTGGCTGTAAGCTCCTTTTTCTTTCAGTTTCTCAAGGGCAGCAATTATTCCGCGTCCCGCGCAGCCAAGCCCTGGTGTCGGGCCGCCTGCTTCAACGCAAATAACTCCGCCGTAACCTACACGGACCATATCTTCCAGAGTGAAATCATTCTTGCGTTCACGCACAAGATCCAGTACTGTAGGCATTCCTCCCTTGCCGTATTTGTTCAGGATGGTGTCTTCCGCACCTGACTGTCCGGCTCTGTCTGTATGCAGGCTCGAGGTTGAATCTGCTTTGGGATCGCATCCGATCTGCATAACTTTGTATCCCATGTCTGCAAGCGCTGCGGATAAATTGGATACTGTTGTTGATTTTCCTATTCCGCCCTTGCCGTAAACTGCTATTTTAACCATGGTTAGTTCTTAACTCCTGTTGTTCTCCGGTTGCCCTGTGTGTGAACCGGGTTTCTATTTAGCGTATGTGGTCTTGACGCTGATCCCCGGGATCAGGCTCAGCCTGTGGCTGAGCGCGCCGATCTCTGATCCGGCGCCGTCAAGCGTAAGATTTATAATGTGAAGCCCGCTGCTCCTGTGCGGCAGACCCATTCTTCCGATCACCAGGTGATTATATTCATGCAGAAGCCGGTTGACTTTATCAGCAGTTTTATTGTCCTGCATTATTATCGAAATTGTCGCAATTAAGTTCTCCCTGCTGCTGCCCGCACTATCGTCAGCGCTTCCTGAATACTCTGATTCTGAGTCTTCCCCGCTCTGCGCTATGCTCAGCGGCATGACATTCTTCAGAATATTCTCCCGGGTTTCAATCTCCCCGATGACAGCATTAACTCCGAAAGCCTTTCTTATATTGTCTTCTGTAACAACTTCAGGGGTGCTGCCGAAAGTGCAGTCCCCGCCTTTGGCTAGTATCAGCGATTTGCCTGCGCGCTGCAGGGCATGTGCCGGATAGTGTGTATTGAAAACACAGGCAACCCCGTCAGACGCCAGCGAGGAAATAGTATCAAGCACCACCAGCTGATTCTTGAAATCCAGGTTTGATTCCGGCTCGTCCAGCACGAGCACCTCCGGTTCGGATGCCATGGCTCTGGCTATCAGGACCATCTGCAGTTCTCCGCCGCTGACTGCGTAACATTGTTTGTCGGCAAGATCCATTATGCCAAGCTGCTTCATCACACGCTCGGTTATCTCCATATCTCTGTCAGATGGAGCCGAGAAAGTGCCGATGCGGCTGCTTCTGCCCAGCAGAACTGTCTGAAATGCCGTATAAGAGGACGCCGCTGATTTTGCCTGCGGAACATACGCCATCCTGCTCCACAGTCTGCGGGCAGGCATGCTGTGTATATCCTCACCGTCAAGAAGGCTCTTTCCGCTGCTCCACCGGAGCATATCCATCATGCACCTGAGCAATGTCGTTTTGCCCGCACCGTTAGGTCCGAGCACCGCAAGAATCTCGCCCGGTTTTACCTCAAAATTAATGTCTTTAAGAATCTGCGGCCCGTTCCTGTACGCGAACGATCCGTGCTCTACCCTCAGTATGTCTTTCATATACGCCACCCTCCGCTTCTTCTCATCAGCATAATGAAGAATGGCGCTCCGATTATCGCAGTGAATATGGATACCGGAATTTCTGCGGCAGATATGCTTCTTGCCAGTGTATCGACAGCTATCATAAATACCGCGCCGAAACTGATCGATGCAGGGATCAGCGCGAGGTGATTGCTTCCGAATTTCATCCTGCACATGTGAGGAATCAGCAGGCCGACCCAGCCGACCTGGCCGCACATGGATACGCAGGAAGCTGTAATAGCTGTAGCTGACACTACAGTTACCGTGCGCAAAGCTTTGATGTTTACTCCGGATGACCTGGCCTCATCGTCCGAAAGCGGCAGCAGGTTCATCCTCCAGCGGATCAGGAAAAATACTATGATTCCGGCTAAGATAACCGGTGCTCCCAGTGAAAGCGTACGGAAGCTCGCTTTGTCAAGTCCTCCCATCAGCCAGTAAGTGATGGCAGGCAGCTGGGATTCTTCGTCCGCAACATATTTAATGAGTGATACCAGGGCCGAAAACAGCGAACCTATCATTATTCCGGAAAGGACAATGTAACTGAGTCCGCCGCGGTCTTTGCCTGATCCTGCAAGCCATGTCAGAGTAACTGCTGCTCCTCCCATTATGAGGCCGACAATCTGTACACCTACAAGGTTAAACCCCAGCAGTATGCCGAGCGCGGCCCCGAAGCTCGCTCCGCTCGCCACGCCGAGCGTGTCCGGTGTCGCCAGCGGATTCGCAAACAGGCTCTGAAAAGCACACCCCGACACCGACAGGCCCGCGCCCGCCAGCGCCGCCAGCACGATTCTCGGCAGCCTCAGCTGCATTACCGTTTTTTCAACGAGCTGGCTCGCCGCATGTCCTCCGGACAGCCTGGCCGAAAGTACGCTAAAAACCTCACCCGGGGATATACTCATCCTTCCTATCCCGAGGGCAATCAGCGCCGCAGCAAACGGCAATATAATCAGTATTAATTTCCATATAACCGGCAGCTTTCCGTCTCGCCTCATACCTCACCTTTTTCACAAAAAACGCCCTGCTCCCCTGTAAGCGGGTGCAAGGCGCAGTACGCAAAAACATCAGCACGGCAGTACGTGCTTATTTATGTGGAACTCGAGCACCGTGCTTCAGCTTCAGTAACCACTTGCAGACAGGCTGCAGGATTAATTTCCGCTTCAGGGGATGACCGGATATACCGCATGTATTGCCTGCGGCACATCAATGAGATATCAGACTTTGGCGTAAGTTACTTTCGCATTGATGCCGTCAAGCCTTCCAAGCGCACCTGACAGAGAATTGATCCTGTCCATAGGCGCATCGATTGCAACACTGATGATGCTGAGATTTTTCTCTCTGTAAGGTATTCCCATCCTTCCGAGGATGTATTCGGAGTACTCATGCAGAAGATCATTCAGCACATCGACCTGGTCGGCTTTAGTGACAATAATGCTGATAACAGCAACTCTGTTTTCCATTGATATCACTCCTGTATTCAGTTGTAAATGACGGTTGCTGTGACAGCTTTCCGCAGAAGTCATTCTATCACAACAGTAAATCCGTCAGCAACAAAGTAAACACAAATAAACTATTAAAAAAACTTAAAAAGACGCACCTTCACGGTGCGTCTTCTGATACCTTCGTCTATCCGAAAATGTGTATGTCGCCTATCAGCGGAAGCGGTCTGTCATCCCACATAACTGCACGGATAATTCCCATTATCCACAGCACCAGAACGGCAAATGACAGGACCAGTGAAATCAGTCCGCCGACAACCGGCAGTCTACCGGCAAATCCGGCAATGACGCTGAGTATATTAAGTATGAGCGACTGATTGATATGATGTGTTGCAAACAGATCAGTCTTGTCACGGATCAGTACCGCTATAATCCAGCCCGGCCAGCTTAAATATGAAATCAGCGCCGGAATGTCAAGTGATCTTCTGTCCATACCTGATTCTCCTGTGTAATAAGTAAAAACTACTCTTCACGCAGTCTGTCAACGACTGTGCTTACTACATATACTTCTTTGAGTTCATCGAGTCTCTTGTAATGAGGCTCTTCTCTGTGTGCAAGATGAGCATCCTTATCCTTCCACCACTCCAGCAGGAACAGATCATCTTTGGCATCTTCACTTACAGGGAAGTAGAAATCATACTTGTAATTGAACTCTTCGTTTCTTGATCCTTCATCGATCCCTTCCTCGATGATCTTGCTCATGAATTCTTCTCTTGTGCCAGGTTTGCATTTAAAAGTTACATTAAGTACCAGCATATTACAGTCCCCTTTCCTATTGTCATCTGTTTATTACCTCATTAATTATATACTAAGATTCCGAAAACGCCAGCTGTAGTTGCATTCTCCCGCCCCCTATCTTACAGATTGCTTGCTTTTTTCTCCATATTTTGTATATTGTACTATAATTTGTGCGTAAAAATTGTGGATTTTCACAACAAGCTAGTGTATGATGTATCGCGAATGAGAAGCCAAACGGACTATTTCACATAGAGCGCCATCATATCCACGCTGGCGGTGCCGAAGGGAGCATATTATGAATTTTGTTTTTATCTCACCTAATTTCCCGCAGAACTACTGGCAGTTCTGTGACAGACTTGCTCACAATGGGGTAACAGTGCTTGGTGTAGGTGACGCTCCATATGATGAGTTGACTGATGAACTGAAGGCCGCTCTGACAGAATACTACAAAGTAGACACCCTCGAAGATTACGACGCTGTATTCCGGGCTGTCGCATTCTTCTCATTTAAATACGGCAAAATTGACTGGCTAGAATCAAACAACGAGCACTGGCTCTCCAAAGACGCGCAGCTCCGGCGTGATTTCAACATTACTACCGGTGTTCAGCCTGATGAACTCGCCCTGTGGCAGAGCAAATCCGCAATGAAGCCTGTTTACAAATCTGCCGGCATTCCTTCAGCACGCAACCACAAAGTCACCACACTTGAGGCTGCCCGCGAGTTTCTTGATGAAGTCGGCGGATACCCGCTCTTCGCCAAGCCTGATACCGGCGTCGGAGCTGATGACACATGGAAAATCGAGAACGACGCTCAGCTTGAAGCGTTCTTCGTTGAAAAAGCAGACTACCCTTATGTCATTGAAGAATTTGTAACAGGCGATGTCTATTCGTACGATGCGATTTCCGATTCAAATGGTGATCCGCTGTTCGAGTCTTCATTCATCTGCCCGAATGTTGCAGAATCAGTCAATAACGGAACTGAAGTACTCTATTATGTAACTGCTGAGGTTCCTCAGCAGCTCCGTGAACTCGGGCGCAAGGCAATCAAGGCATTCAAGGTCAGAAACCGCTTTACACACTTTGAGTTCTTCCGTCTGACCGAAGACCGTAAAGGTCTGGGCAAAGCGGGTGATTTCGTCGGTCTCGAAGTCAACATGCGGCCGGCAGGCGGCTACACCCCGGATATGATCAACTTTGCTCATTCCACCGATGTATTCAAACTGTGGGCTGATATGGTCTGCACAGACGGACGCTCACTTACAGACGAAGGCATTGACCGCTACTGTGTATTTGCAAGCCGCAAGGAGGCTTTTGAGCACACCCACACTCACAACGAGATTCTCGACAAGTACGGCAGCCGTATCGTTCTCTGTGAGCGCATGCCGGACATTTTCTCCGCAGCCATGGGCAACCAGATGTACACGGCAGTCTGCGATACGCTTGAAGAAGCCCGCGAGTTCGCAACGTTTGTACTTGATGAACAGGCGCCGATTGTAACACCTGCGCTTTACCGCACAATAAACGAATAGCATCTGCCGGGCAGGCGGACTTAAATAGATATTCACTCTCTTTTAAAAAAGGCATGATCTGCATATTCAATGCACTTCATGCCTTTTCATTTTACTGAGTATTCAATTATTCAGTCCGAAGCAGCTATCTCTCAAATACTCTCAGGAACTGCTTGGTTCTCTCTTCCTGAGGATTGTCAAATACGTCCTTAGGGTCACCCTGCTCGACGACCACGCCGCCCGCCATGAATAGCACCCTGTTGCTGACCGCCTTAGCAAAAGGCATCTCATGGGTAACGACTACCATTGTCATCTTCTCCTCAGCCAGCTGGCGGATAACCTTGAGAACCTCACCTGTCAGCTCCGGATCAAGAGCCGAAGTCGGCTCGTCGAAGAACAGAATCTCAGGTTTCATAGCCAGAGCCCTTGCGATCGCAACTCTCTGCTGCTGACCGCCGGAAAGCTGATACGGATACGCATTCGCCTTGTCGTCAATCCCCATCTTGCGGAGAAGTTCCATCGCATTTTCTTCTGCTTCTTCTTTGCTTTTGCCCTGAACATGCATCGGAGCATCGATGATATTCTTGAGTATGCTGTAGTGAGGGAAGAGATTGAACTGCTGGAAAACAAGTCCGCAGTAATTGCGGAATTTACGCATCTCATGCTGAGGAACGTATACAGCATTTCCGTTCGCGTCAGTATGAGCCGCTTTCTCTCCCATGTAGATGATCTCGCCTCCGTCGATGGTCTCGAGGAAAGTCGCGCACCTGAGAAGTGTCGATTTGCCTGAACCGGACGGTCCGATTATGCTGACAACCTCGCCGCTGTCAACGTTAAAGCTTATGTCCTTGAGCACTTCGAGTTCACCGAAGTGTTTCTCAATGTTGTTCATTTCCAGAATCATTGCAGCACCTCCTACTTGTAGTAATCCATCGATTTCTCGATTCCGAGCATTAACCTCTCTACAACGTAGTTAGCCACGAAATAGAAAACGCCCGCGATAAGAAACGGCATGAAGGATGTCTGCGAAGCCGAAATCTGCTTAGCCAGTGAGAATACTTCCTGATAAGCAAGCGTGAAAGCCAGCGAAGTGTCCTTGACCAGGGTGATAACTTCGTTGGTCACGGAAGGCATGATGATTTTAACGACCTGCGGGAGGATGATCCGCATAAATGTCTGGGTCTTGGTATAACCGAGAACCTCAGCAGCCTCATACTGCCCTACCGGAATCGATTCGATTCCTCCGCGGTAGATCTCGGCAAAATATGCCGCATAATTTACCACGAATCCTATGATAAGCGCAGGAAATCTCCAGTTACCTATATTAAGGCCGAACAGGTAAAACGGTCCGAAGTACCATGCGAGCAGCTGCAGCATCAGAGGGGTTCCTCTCATGATAGATATGTATGCTCCGATGATGCCACGGACGATTCCGAATCTTGATTTTCTGAGCAAAGCGACAAGCATGCCCAGCGGAAGCGATCCGATAAGAGTGAGAATGAATATTCCCAGCGTCTTGGTCATACCGGACGCCATTGTTGTCAGCATTGTTTCAAATGTCATCTGTTAGCTTCTTTCTTGTTTGTCTGAGCAAAGACCGTGCCGGCAGGACTGTTATATGTCCGCCGGCACCGGCTTATTAGCTGATAGTATTGTATTCCGGTCAGAACGATCCGTCGGTAATCTGTTGTATCTGAAAACTCTTATTCAGATTTCTCACCGTTGATCATTGACAGGTTGTCATAGATTTCTTCGTACTTCTTGCCGATTGTGTCCATAGTTCCGTCTGCGGCAAGTGCGGTGAGTGCTTCGTTAACCTTGTCACGGAGCTCTGTATCGCCTGTACGGAATCCAATCGCATAGATCTCATCGCAGATATCCTCGTCGAGATACTTCAGTCCTTCAACTTTGGTCATCTGATAGTTACCTGTAGTAACGTCGATAGCGATAGCATCGATAGCTCCTGCCTGAAGGTCGTTGATAGCGACAGTGTATGTGTCATATGCGGAAGGTGCGCCGCCGTCAAATGTTGCAGCGAGTTCCTGGCATCCGCCTTCAGCCTCAGGTGTCTCACACATTTCCTGTGCGGATGTGCTGCCCTGAACGCCTACCTTCTTGCCTGCCAGATCAGCTTTGCTTGTGATGTCTGAACTTTCAAGAACCATGATCTTAATGGTGTTGATTGAGTAAGGCTCACTCCATGCGAACTTCGGCTCTCTGTCCGGGCTCTTGGTGAATCCTGACCAGATGCAGTCAATGCTGCCTGATTCGAGCTCAGCATCCTTGGCATCCCAGTTGATAGGAACACCAACGTAATTCCATCCGTAATAATCGCATACAGCCTGAGCCAGCTCTACGTCAAATCCTGTGGTCTCTCCGTCATCTCCGATATATGAATATGGCGGGAAGTCCTTGTCATATCCGTGCTTGAATTCAAATCCTTCACCATACTGGGATTCAGCTGCTGCAGAATCGTCTGCTGCAGGCTCCTCCTCTGAAGAGCCGCCGCCGCATGCAGCAAACACAGTTACAACCATCATCAGTGAAAGAATAAGTGCTAAATACTTCTTCATATTTATGTCCCCTTTGTTATAAATAATACCTTAGTGCGCCTGGCGCGATACTGTTGTATTTTAGCACGCTAAAGTGGTGATGTAAAGAAGTATTTTGTCCTATCTGACATACATGAAACGGCGCCGCCGGTAAGCGCTGTTTTCACTAAAAAACGCGGCTTTACGCCGCGTCGAATACGAGTGCTTTGCGCTTCCATTTGCCTGCTCTGTACACGAGTGTAGTAAGCAGCGCTCCCATAACCCAGGAAATCAGCATGGATACGAACATCATGTAGAACTGGCCCTGTGGATGCTCCGGAGATCTTGTCATCCATGTCATCAGGTAAGCGAGCGGGACACGGATACCTACTGTTGTAATTATGGAAAGCCACATCGGCGACATTGTGTCGCCTGCGCCTCTCATTACACCCTGAAGGCACTGCGTAACTTCCATTACTATATATCCGCCGCCCATGATCATCATCATGTGGTAGCTCTGTTCGATCAGCTCCTCAGTGTTAGTGAAGAGTGCCATCAGATATCTTCCGAACAGCAGAATCAGAGCAGTGATAACCGCTGATGTAGCCATAGCCACGAGAGTACCCCTCTTTGTGCCGTCCTGAACACGGTCAAGTCTGCCCGCACCGATATTCTGTCCGGCAAATGTAGTCATCGCACCGCCGAATGAGAAAGCCGGCATCATAACAAATCCGTCGATTCTCATTACGATTACGTTAGTCGCGATGCACATCGGTCCGAAACTGTTGGTCAGCGACTGAACAACGACTATTGCCATAGAGAAGATAGCCTGAGTGATACCCGAAGGCAGTCCGAGACGCAGCAGCTCGCGCAGGTATTTCCTGTCCGGCTTGAGATAACGGGCCTCCATATCAAACTTGTCTGTCATCTTGCGGAGCCTGAAGAATGCAAGAACAGCAGAGAATCCCTGTGCAAGTACTGTAGCCAGAGCAACCCCCGGTACGCCCATTCCGACATATGCTACAAATACTATATCCAGCGCTATGTTAAGGAATGTAGCAATAATCAGATAGACCAGAGCGGATACCGAGTCTCCCAGACCTCTGAGTACTCCCGTCAGTATATTATAGAAAGCACATCCTGCAATTCCTATGAAAAGTATTCTCAGATATTCATTGCACCACATGATAATCTCATCCGGAGTATTCAGCAGTCTGAGAAGCGGCATGGTGACAAGCGGCGCAATGATCATAACAATTACTGATGCGGCAAAAGTCATCGTAATGCAGCATCCGATAGCTTTCGACAATGCGAGTCTCTGTCTTGCCCCGAAATACTGAGAAACCATGATTCCGGCGCCGACTGAAATACCTATAAACAGAACCAGCAGCAGATTGACAATAGGGCCTGCGCTTCCTACAGAAGCCAGTGCATTGTCTCCTACATATTTGCCTACAACAATGCTGTCAACTGTGTTGTACAGCTGCTGGAATACATTTCCGATCAGCATCGGTATCATGAATTTGACAATCTGTCTGACGGGATCGCCTACCGTCATATCAACAGGTTCAAATAATTTCTTCCACATATATATATTAATCTCTTTTCGTATGTATGCCGTCCCCTTTTCTTGATCAGCAAGGGACTGTATGATTTCTTTACACTATTAAATACAGCCGTTTGCACGGCTGTTTGCTATAGGATTCTATCACATTTTTCGTGTAAATCAACATTGTTTACAAGACAATTGCTGACTGTTTATTTATTGATTATCCCGCTGCGTTCAACAAGCTGATTTCCGGCTTCCGGCATCAGTTCTTCGCTTATTATTCCAAGCATCTCCCGGAATTTATCTACATCTTCGGGCCGGAAGCGTTCTTCTATTCTGTCGCATACTAGATGTATATAATCGAAAATTACTCCGTACTCCTCACGGTATCTGTTAGTCGCTTCTACGCGGTATTCTCTCTTATCCTTGTCGCTTCGCGTACGCTTGATGTACCCTCTTTCCTCAAGTTTGTTCAGACGGTATGCTGTATTGGAAGCAGAAAGCTTGGCATATCTTGAAAACTCAGCTACAGTCGGCGTTCCGAGAGCAATTATTATCTCCATGTATATTACTTCCTGAAGGCTCAGGTCTCCCGGCATGCTGCGTCCGCGCTCTTTCAGCGCACGGTCATACAGCATCAGCTTGAATTTGTCATACATGGTATTGAAATGTCTTTCCAGATCTTTCATAATGCGCCTCTGTTCTGTAGTTTTGCGGTTATCTACAGATTGCTCACCTTTTCTTCGTACCTCTTGACCTTTCCCGTAGTAGTCTTAGACATCTCCTCTGTCTGCAGAATCAGTCTGTGTACATGCTTGTATTTTGGCATATTACTGTTTATACGGTCAATATCCCTCTCGACAATTTCGTGTATCTGTTCATCAGTAACAGCACCATACTTATCCTTCATTATGTCTGCATCATAAACGATTTTAGCGACCAGAACCTCATCTCTGTCATCAGCGCCTTCACGTCTGACCTCACCGAACACTATATTCTCATTGACATAAGGGAGTTCATCTATTATTGTCTCTATTTCCTCCGGATAGACATTTTTGCCGTTCTTCAGAACTATGACGTTCTTGGATCTGCCCGTGATATGTATGTATCCTTTGCCGTCAAGAAAAGCCAGGTCTCCTGTATGCAGCCAGCCGTCTTTGAGCACTTTGGCGGTCTCTTCCTCATCCTGATAGTATCCCATCATAACGCTTGGTGACTGTACGATTATTTCTCCTACGCCCTCTTCATTCGGCTCTGCGATCTGCACATTCATTCCCGGAGTTCCAAGTCCGATTGAACCAGGCGAACGGTTGAACAGATTCTCAGCTGCTATGACAGGGGCAGACTCTGTCATGCCATATCCCTGGACTACAGATACTCCCAGATCCTCATATCCGCGTATGACCGCACTGTCAAGTGCGGAAGCGCCGCTGACTACCATTCTCAGGCTGCCTCCAAGTTCATCCAGCACCTCTTTGAAAAGCTTTCTTCTTACATCGATTCTGACCTTTCTGAGCAGGCGGGATATTCTGACGCCTCTTTCAAAAGTTTTCTCTTTGCCCTGTTTACGGATACCTGCCATTATCTTCTTATACATAGCCTCCATCAGGAGCGGAACTCCGATGAATACAGAGACATGATATTCTACAAAATTCTTCTGCAGGTATTTGAGTCCGTCGCAGAAAACAGTAGTCGCTCCGCATGCATACATAAGGAGCTGTCCTGTTGCACCGAATGTGTGATGATAAGGCAGAAGAGCGATGTTCACATCTCCCCTCCTTATGTCTTCAACCTGCTTGAGACTGAACACATTGAACATGATGTTTCTCTGATTCAGCATTACAGCTTTGGCAGCGCTTGTCGTTCCTGAGGTAAAAATGAGATTTGAAAGCGCTTCTCTGTTGACGTTCAGTGAGTCAAATGCTATATTGCCTGCCGCGATCAGTTCGCCTCCTTTTTCCAGAAGTTCACGGAATGTGAGATAGTTTTCATCGTCATCCATACATATATATACCGATACTGCTGTAGGTGCAGACATGGGATCTGCTGCCTCTTCGCGGAGACGGTCGGCAAGTGATTCGTGTTTTTTGTCGAATATAAGCACATTGCTTCCGCTCTTCTGTATGGAAGTCTTGAGCTCGGTATATGGAAGCCCCTTGTCAAGAGGTACACAGATACCTAGTCCGCTCATGGCTGCCAGATAGGCAAGCTGCCAGTGATAAGAGTTTTCTCCGATGATTGCAATCCTGGCATTGATAATGCCTTTTGCCATCATGCCTGCGCCGAGTCTGCGTACATCCTCTCTCAGGTCTGTATAAGTTATGTTTCTGTATGCCGGTGCTTCTCTTCTTCCTGCTTTCTTCTCTTTCAATATGAATGCATTATTCTCTCCATATTTCCCGGCAGCAAATTCGAGCAATGCCCTTACATTTTCATGCTCCTCTGCAGTATACACAGGTTTTAGCTGTTTTACTTGTATATTTTCACTCATTACTATTTCCCTTTCGAATCGTTGTCCCAATAATTGTTTTCTTAAATTTTTAGACTTTACGAGGGGATAGTATAATCCTTTGTGAACTTTATTTCAATATTTTTAATTAAAAATTTTGAAGTATTTAAAAACAGACATGAAAAAAGGCATGGTCCGCTGTTTGTACGCAAGTCATGCCTTTGAAATGTGCCGCCGGATCAGAAACCGGTTTCTGTTTTACATCAGCGGAGATATCATTTTTGTCAGTTCTCCGATGATCTTATATGACAACTTCTCATTTTTGATGCTCTCATCAGTAACCTGTCTGCATTTTGCGAGAGTTTCCTGAAAATCTTTCTCAATGTCAGCTATGCAGTCAGTTTTATACATATAAGCAGCGCATTCAAAGTGATGGTAGAGGCTCCGGTAGTCAAGATTAATCGTGCCTACGATTGCCTTGATATCGTCACTTACGAACACTTTAGCGTGCACAAAGCCCGGAGTATATTCATAAATCTTAACACCTGCATTATGCAGCGCTTTGTAGTGAGTCTTGGCAAGCGAATATGCAATCTTCTTGTCAGGAATTCCCGGAAGTATCAGTTTGACGTCAACGCCTCTCTGCGCCGCAAAACACAGAGCTGTCTCCAGCTCTCCGTCAAGAATCAGATACGGAGACATAATATGCACATAATCTGTCGCACGGTACAGAATATCAATATATAAGGATTCTCCCGCCTTATAATCGTCGAGCGGACTGTCGCAATATGGCATAACGTAGCCGCTCGCATCCGCCACTTCACAGCCAGGAAGCGAAAGCCATTTCTCGTAGTCTCCGGATGCCGGTTTTATATTCCACATCTGCAGGAACATAAGGGCAAAGCTCTTTGCAGCAGGCCCCTTAAGCATTACTGCAGTATCTTTCCAGTGGCCGAATCTTTCAATGCGGTTGATATATTCGTCAGCAAGGTTAACGCCGCCTGTGAACGCGACTTTGCCGTCTATTACAAGGATCTTGCGGTGATCACGGTAGTTATAATGTGAAGAAACAACAGGCTTTATAGGCGAGAATGCTTTGGCATGTATTCCCTCTGCTTCGAGCAGTTTCCAGTAATTTGCCGGCAGTGTCGACATTTCACACATACCGTCGTACATCACACGCACTTCAACTCCGGCCTGTGCCTTTCGTGTCAGGATATCAAGAATACGTCCCCACATATATCCTTCTTCAACTATGAAGTACTCCATGAAGATGTATTTTTCAGCCTTTTCAAGCTCTCCGAGCATAGCCGCAAACTTCTTTTCGCCAAGCGGGAAAAAAGTTGCTTCTGTTTTGTCATATACAGGAAAGCATCCTGTCAGGTTCAGATATCTGCTCAGGTCATCTGTTCCTGAACCATCATGCTCGATTTCTTTGATAACGTTCTCCGGCTGATTCAGCATCGTGCGGGTAATGTCAATCTGCTTTTTTACGAGATCCATCTCCATGCGGTGTCCGAAATTTGATTGTGTCCAAAGCAGCATAGCAGTTCCCGGGAGCGGAAGTATGGCAATTATAAGCATCCATGTGAGCTTTGCAGAGGAATCCATTCTGCTGTTGAACAGATAAATTATCATAAGAAAGCTGAATACCCACTGCAAGTTCAGTAGCACCGGCAGTTTCTCGGTGAACTGAAGATAAACCATAACCATAATGGCTACCTGAAGAACAAGAAGCAGACCTATCACAAAAAACCTGCTGAACAGTAGGCGCATGATTCCTTTTCTGACCGGTTTTGCCAGACTGACGATCCTTTCTTCATTATCCATAGTGCTTCCCCTTAATTATCAGAAATCAGTTATATTAATTGTCTTCTATGACTGAAGATACAGATCTTCGTCTTACACATCATACTTCTTCAGGAGTTTTTTTACTATGAAGTATGAAGCAGTCATGTCAAAAGTATACAGCACAAGGTAGACCGCAGTGCAGAATTTCGCGTGTTTTTTATAATTCCAGTTTTTGAAGAAGTCTTCTTTGATCATTTTAAACCTCCATACCTGTGTCTGCAGACCGTCTTCCGTCCAGGATAAGATCTTCTGGCGGATCTGCCTTAGTTAACTTATGCGGTGCCAGGATGAGTTTTCTCTGTCCGTAGCTGTCTCTGCTAACTCTCGCGGAAGCGTCGAGCACGGCCCATCCTGCGCCTGCCGGTTCCGCAGCTTCCAGACCAAATGACATAAACTGAAGATCCGCCATACAGCACGTCATCACGACTCTGCCGCATGTCCAGATATTGTTTTCGTCTGTTCTCCGGAGCTCTACGGGATCTGCGAAATGTATGATCTTACCCTCGTAATGCTCCGGGTGGTCAAGCGCGTCCAGCCAGAGAGGGAGATAGGTTCTGTCGGTTATAGTGATCTCACTCTCTTCAAGGCGGAACGGCAGAAACAACCCGAATGCCTTTTCGTGGTAACCCAACGGATCACGCCTCAGATAGGTTGCCTTCGGATTCATAAGGCGGAAAGACTGGCCGTACGGCTCGAGTAGGTCGCTCGACGGGCATCCGCGAAAAGTGACCTGATTCGACTCGGAGACCATCTGCTTTATCATCTGCAGGAAATTGGCATAGTAGACGGGCATCGTTGCCCAGTCGATCAGTGACTCGGCAAAAGTCACTCGCATACAGTCAGGAAATACACCTCTTAGTCCCTGTATCATCGAGTTCATCTCCACGTAAATGCGGTCAGGCTGGTGCTTTTCTATGCTTTCCAGACAGAACCTTGTGATATCACCTTCTTCATTTCCGCTGTTGCCTCTTCTGTAATATACGACATCAGCGCGCTTTTCCACAAGTGCTTCCCTGTCGTATTTCTCAACACCCTGTTCAAAGCAGATGATGAGTGTCGTTCCGCGTTTATAGAACCTGTCGTCCCGGATGTTTTCTTGTATGTGTGTCGTCTTCCCCGCATCAAGGAATCCGTACACAAGTCTGGTGTCGATTTCTTTCATTATTATCTCCGCCTGGTTTTATTCCGCACCGACTAAACAGCCCCATCGCCGATTTGCGATGGGGCCATATTCATAATCACGGTCAAATCAGTTGATTAGTCCTCGTATACACACGCAAGACGGCCGCTTACCTTGCCGTCACGGAGCAGGTCAATTCCGTCCGCGATATCTTCGAACTTACATGTATGGAGCTCAGGATCGAGTTTGCCACTTGCGAGGAGATCCAGAACGTCCTTCAGGTCATCTGTCGTGCTGCCCATTGAACCCTGGAATGTCAGTTCTTTGAAGATCATCGAGTATGAGTAGATCGTTGCCGTATCGGTTGCCATACCGACAAGAACGACTTTGCCGTGAGGCTTGACTGCCTTCAGAGCATCATCCGTGGTCTTTCCAGCGCCTGCAAAGTCAACGATGACGTCGAGTTCCTTGTCTGCGAACTCCAAGATGTTCGCCTTGACTTCCGTAGCGCCAAGCTTGAGAGCCAGCTCCTGAGCAGATGGTTTTCTTGTCGCTACATAAACTTCGCAGCCCTTTGCTACAGCGATGCTGACCGCGAACTGTCCGAGTCCGCCGACGCCGATGATTCCGACTTTAGTGCCTTCTTTGGCTCCGCCTACCGCGCAGAGTGCATGATATGAAGTAGCTCCTGCGTCTGTAGCTGCCGCAGCCTGAGCCGGAGAAACTCCTGCAGGAACCTTTACGAGCTGCTCAACAGGAGCAGTTGTCATAGTTCCGTATCCGCCGTCTCTTGTATATCCAGGAGTTGTTCCATCCTTAGCGTACAGAGGACAAACCGCTACGATATCTCCAAGCTCGAATCCTTCTACGCCTTCACCGATCTCAACAATCTCTCCGCATACTTCGTGACCCATGATAACAGGTACGTTGAACTGCGGCATCCAGGATTCGATGTCCAGAGCGGATACATCTGAGTGGCAGAGTCCGCCTGCCAGAGTCTTAAGAACTACGTAGCCAGGCTTTGCAGTCGGATCCGGTTTCTCTACGATCTTAAGCGGTTGATGTGTTCCTGTGAATTCCCATCCTTTCATAATTAGTGTCCTCCTTTAACATTTCTTTTGCTTATATATATTTACAACCTCAGCAAATAACCGAAGTTATAATATTATCCGTTTATTTCATCTATTATATTACTGTGTAAAAAGGAAAACCATTATTATTTATGATCTCAATGTCGCTTTGAGTCTGTCTGTTTTAATCAGAAGGTCAAGCGCGTCGAGAATACTTACAGTCAGAACATCCGCATGCGCTATCAGGCCGGCGTATGTGCCTTCCCTTTCGATCACCGCCACAGACAGAGCGGCAGGACCGAACATAAGCACATCATTATAACCGTTTCCGATGCACATGACATTATCACCCAGCTTCTCTACTATCTCAAGCTTACATTCAGCAGCACCGGCTCTCGGGAATGTCTCGACATGAACTCCTGTCGGCTCACACTGAGCGCGCACAGTTCCATAGGTATCCGCTGTAAGAACGTGGATCTCAACATTATTCCTGAGCACTTTGAGTCTCTCAGCGACCCCCGGAATAAGATGCCCGTCTTCTGCTACCGTTCCGTTATAGTCAAGCACAAGGTGCTCGATGGTGATCAAATCTCTTCCCGGAATCTCTATTTGTATCATCCGTATATACCTCTCAGAAATTCTCTTGTCTCTGCCTGCTGAGGCGCTCTGAACAGATTCTCCGCTTCATCTTCCTCGATAAGATGTCCGTCCTTGAGGAAAATAACTCTGTCTGACAGTCTTCTCGCCTGCGCGATATTATGTGTAACGATTATTATAGTGTATTTTTCTTTCAGTTTGAAAAGTGTTTCTTCAATTACTGATATACTGCGTACATCAAGTGCCGAGCATGGCTCATCAAGGAGCAAAACATCTGGTTCAGCCGTCAGTGCCCTTGCAATGCAGATCCTCTGCTGCTGCCCACCGGAGAATTTCAGCGCACTCTTGTTGAGATCTTCGCGGATCTCTTCATATAGGCCAACCATCTCAAGCTTTTCCCTCACGATCCTGTCAAGTTCCTTCTTGCTGTGGATCCCGTAGTATTTGGGCGCGTATGTAAGGTTCTTATATACCGAGAAAGGAAAAGGCATTGGTGTCTGGAATACCAGCCCGACACGTCTCCGAAGTTCTTCCTGTGGTATCGCGTCTGTGCTCTTGCCCTCCAGCAACACCTCGCCCGTCACCCTCACGCCCTGAGTTTCTTTGATAAGATGATTCAGTGTCAGCAGCAAAGTTGTCTTTCCGCAGCCTGAAGGACCAATTACGGATGTTATGCGGTGCTTCGAGAATTCTGCCGTGATCCCGTGAAGAACCTCCTTATCGTCATATGAGACCACAAGGTCCCTGACACTCATTGCAGATGTAGTTTTTGTTATTGTTTCCATGCGCGCTGTCTCCTTCTCGCGTACACAGTTACCAGCGTATTACTGATAAGTATCACAGCCATCATGACGAATGCAGTCCCATACGCCATATCCAGTGAAGTATGTCCCTGCGCTACCAGCAAATACAAGTGCAAAGGAAGTGCCATTGCCGGTTTGAACAGGCTTGTCGGATTAGATGCAAAAGCAACAGCACCTGTAAAAATCATCGGTGCGGTCGCCCCCATAGCGTAGCAGCCTCCAAGTATGATACCTGAGAACAGCTCTCCTCTGCATGCCGGCAGCACGACAGTGAAGATCGTGTGCATCTTATTGCATCCAAGAGCATATGCTGATTGAATCATTGCTGGTTCCAGTTCTCTGAACGTCTTCTCAGCCCTCACTTCTATAAACGGCAAAACCATAATGCCAAGAGCTATGCCGCTTGAGAGTATGCACCTCCCAAAATTGAGATCCCGCACGAACAGGCTGTATGAGAACAGGCCCAGTACGATTGAGGGGATGCCTGCGATACACTGGATTACAAGATGCATAAGGTTTTCGAGCTTCCTGCTTTTGCAGAAGAAGACAAGATAAAGCGCAGTTGAGACTGCAGGTATTGTTCCTATTACGACTGCCGTAAGTGTAAATGCAAGACTGCCTGTAATGGCAGGAAGGATCCCGCCTTCTGATCCCAGGACCATTCCGGACGGCGGTGTCGACAGAAATTCCCAGCTTATAGTTGATCCGCCCTTCCAGAATATAAATGCGAACAGAAAGATTATCACCGCCGCAACGATGATGATCCCCACATATGCCCAGATCTTAGTCATAAGTCCTCTTAATCGCATAATATTCCTCACAATAATTTCTTTCTGATCAGATTAATTCCTAAGTTGATCAGGAACAGAAGCACGATCAAAACCAGACCTGCCGCGTAAAGAGCATGGAAATGCGTACTTCCGTTTACAGCCGTCCCCATTTCAAGCGCGATGACAGCGGCTATGGACTCGCTTTTGCCTAGAATAGTCGGGAACAGATTGGCATTGCCGATGACCATCATAACAGCCATCGTTTCGCCCATTGCTCTTCCGATAGCAAGTATCATCGCGGCCATTATATTTTTCCACGAAGCCGGGAGTATTACCGCGGCGACAGTATACCATTTATCTACGCCCAGAGCATTACCTACATTCAGATAAGCCTCCTTGTTCCTGAGAAGTGTCTCACAGCATGATGAAACAAGGTAAGGCAGCAACATTATCGCCAGAAGTATCGCCGCTGCAAGCACGCAGACACCGGTATGCACTCCTGCCTTAAGAAATATCCTGACTATCACCGTCATTCCTATGAATCCGTAAACTACCGACGGTATCCCTGCCAGAAGATCGATAATCGGATACATGAACCCACGCATCCTTTCAGATGCCGCGCATGAGAGGTACAGGGCAGCCCCGATACCTATGACAATAGCAATCATCATTGCGAGGAATGAGACATATACCGTTGCCGCAATGAAATTGAAGATCCCAAAACGGGCACCTTTGCCGATTCCTTCAACAGGCATCCATTCACTTGTAAACAAAAACTCACGCAGTGGTACATCCTGAAAAGTTGGCAAGGCTTCTTTAACAATAAAGATGATCACGAAAGCCAGCGCAACGAGCGTGACTCCTGTGAGCATATATAACAATATCTTTAAAATATGATTTGTAATGTTTCTCATCTTTATGGTAAAAAATCTCCCGGGTGTATTATAACACCCGGGATATCAAATATATACCGTTCAGCCTGTCAGCTACTACTGTACAGTGAATGCCGGAATGTATCCGTTTTCCTCTACTACCTTATATCCTGTCTCGGAGAATATATAGTCTATGAATGCCTGCTGGATAGGTGTGATCTCTTTTCCTGTGCAGAAGAGTACAGGTCTCTGGACCTTGTATTCTCCGCTGAGTATCGTCTCTTCATCAGCCGCGACACCGTCGACCTTCATAGCGACAAGTACCTGCTTGTCAGCATTAGCCTTGTTATATGCGCCAAAGCCTACATAACCGATACCGTTAGGGTCTCCTGCAACGTTTGTTGCGAGCTCTGTCATAGAAGCCGACTGAGTAGCAGATGCAGTAATCTCGCTGTCTCCCATGATAGCCTTTTGGAATACTTCATACGCGCCTCCGGAAAGGTCTCTGATATATACGTTGATTGCCGCGTCAGGAAGGGATGCATCTATCTCATTCCACTTTGTGATCTCGCCGGAGAAGATCTTGCGGATAGTCTCAGAATCAAGATCGTCGATTTTTGCTGCGATCGGGTTCTCCGCATTTACAGAAACAGTCAGAGCATCTCTTGCTACTACGAATTCCTGATATCCATCACCGAGTGCTTCTTTCTCCTCATCCTTGACTTCACGAGCTACCATTCCGAAGTCAGCTGTGCCTTCTTCTACAGCACTTACTCCAACACCAGATCCGCCCGGAGCAACGTAGATAGAAATATTTGCCTCAGGAAGCGAAGAATCAACATTGTTCCATGTCTCATACTCGTCTGTGAATGACGATGCAAGTGATGACATTATCGGATACAACGAAGTTGATCCACAGAACATGATAGCGCCTTCTCCCTTAGCTGCATCTCCCGATGAATCAGATCCAGAAGATCCGCAACCTGCGAACGCGGCCATACACATGGTCATGACTATAAACAGTGCCAGCAATTTCTTTCTCATAA
>JBGUIG010000089.1:0-17210 GCA_045112795.1 Anaerovoracaceae bacterium
CGTCTGAATATCCTTCTCATTGGGACTGACGACCAACACGTTTTGTCCTATAACTCCAATAATGAAGTGAACCCCTTTCGCCAGACAGAATCCAGCGAAAGGGGTTTTGTTATGCTTGGAAATAGAAATCATTCAGATTAGTTTTGCTTGAAAGTGATTATGATTAACAGCAAAGTGTGAAATCTTGTCAGTTAGTTGCAAATATTATCAATAAACAGCGAAATCAACCTCTGCAGTTGGTGCCAGTCTGAGTGCATTGGCTTTGATCTGATCCGCAACGTCTTCGATGCTCATTGACATATCCGGCAGTCCGAAAATGAGATAAATGACATGCGTAGTATTCTCGTGGATGCATGTGCGGTCATCGGCTCCGGCTATCATGCTGATGATTATGCCTTCATCATCACGGCCGGTAATATCATTCGGATAGCTGTGAGAGTCCGGATTGAACATGCCGGTAAACGGCGTTTTGGCAGACTCATTGTAGAGAACCAGGTCGCCGCGGATGCAATCAACGTCATGTGTGCCTAGCAGGATGTGAGTCTTGAGCTCAGTAAGGAAGGCGACAGCGTTAATATATGAGCCTTCCGGGAAAGGACGGCCCTTGAGCAGGAAAGATTCAACCTGCATCATGACAGGATAACTCTTCTTGAATTTGCGGAAATATCTGAAATAAGGATCCTGACGGAACACGGTTTCGCGGTCATACGAAGTACCCTCTGAACGAATTGCTTCGAGTTCTGAATTTTTATATGACTCAAATCCGGGAATATCCCAGTCAGTTTTATCCGGATAACTTACCTCTACTATTCCTATATGACGGCCATCGTCAGCTAATGAAGCGTCTCTTATTACCTTGATCATTTGTTTGCTCCTGTCACTTACTGTGCGTCCGGTGAGTTCATAATATATGAAAGAAGAATATTGTCCGGGAAGCAGTTTGCTGTGCGTAGAGCAGATTGCTGCTTGTAAATAAGATTGTTGAACGTAAAGCAGATTGCTGCCTGTAAATAGGATTGTTGAACGTAAAGCAGATTGCTGCCCGGTATCAATCCAATTATTTACCCTATTCTATTACCTTGTCAATCTAAAACAATAAAAACCGCGCCTGTGGGATTGCTGAAGTCCTGAAGGCGCGTTTTGGGGATTGAAAGGTTTATGTAAGGTATATTATGGAAGTTAATTATGAAGAAATTTGTTGTCATTTCTGTTGACAATGATAGGATAAGGTATGGAACTTAAGCGAAGCTTAAGAATTAGCTGGATTTCGATTTTTATTTAATTAGAAATGCCGGATAATCAATACGGCAAATTAAAAAAAGAGAATTTATATATTATATAAGGAAGAAACAATGAGCAGCGAACAGATTGAAAGAATACAGAAAATGGAGGAGACCTTGGACCGTTCCAGGGAAGCGATTGAAAAATTTGCGTCTGCACTGGATGAGTTCGAGGCTATTCAGAATCAATACTTTGAACTCGAGGATTATTACAGCAGTACGCTTTGGATGAGCGACTTCGAAGACGACGAAGCCGGAAAACTGCCGGATGACCTGAAAAGAGGCGTTTTGTCTGAAGATGCAGTATACGATCTGATTACTGAGCACCGCGATCTGATGACCAGAATGCAGAGATGCGTGCTGAGATCGATGGAGAATGAGCAAAAATGATATATATCGGAAATCATGTATCGGTATCTGACGGATATGAGGCTATGGGAAGGCACGAAGTAAAGCTCGGAGGCAACACTTTTGCGTTCTTTCCCCGCAATCCGCGCGGTGGAAAGTCAAAGCCGGTAACACCTGAAGACATGTCGGCACTTCGCGAACTTCTGAACAAAGAATGCTTTGGCCCCCTCGTTGTGCACGGAGCCTACACTATGAATCTGTGTTCAGCCAAGGAAGAGGTCCGGGCGAATTCTCTCGAAATGATCACTGATGATCTTGTCAAGCTGCAGCAGCTGCCGGGGCACTTCTACAATTTTCACCCGGGCAGCCACACCGGGCAGGGCGCGGAGACCGGCATTGAACAGATTGCTGATGCTCTGGTGAATGCAATCAGGATGACGGAAGAGCGGACAGGTTGTGAACTTGCTAATATTATTCTGCTGGAGACTATGACCGGCAAAGGCAGTGAGATGGGCGGCTCTTTTGAGGAACTGAGAGCCATTCTGGATAAAACCGCTGAAATCTGGTGTGCTGCAGCGGGTAGTGTGCAGAATAGTGTTGCAGCGGGTAGTGTGCAGAATAGTGTAAGATGCTCGCATCAGGCCGAAGAAACTATCACTTCTAAGATGGGTATCTGTCTGGACACTTGCCATGTGTGGGATGCCGGCTATGATATTGTTAATGACCTTGATGGAGTGCTGGCGGAATTCGACCGAGTGATTGGACTTGACAGGCTGTATGCAATTCACCTGAATGACAGCAAGAATGCATGTGGTGCGCGCAAAGACAGGCACGAGAAACTCGGGCAGGGAATGATCGGAGCTGAGGCACTTAAGCGAGTCGTGCAGCACCCGCTTCTGCAGGGAAAACCGTTTATCCTTGAGACCCCGAATGAGGACGAAGGCTACAGGCAGGAGATAGCGGAAGTCCGGGAGTGTATGGTGTAGTGTATGGTGTAGTGTATGGTGTGAAAGAAAAATTCGTACTGGGTAGACAGTGTGGATCTTATGAGAACTACGGAGCAGAAAGGAAGCCAATAAAAAAGAGGAGTTTTTTCGGATTTCCGGTAAATTTATATAAAACTTATTGTATATGCAGGAAACTGGCTTCGCAGATTATTATTCATCAATATTCATCTTTGGAAGAATGTAGTAATGGTTGAGCAACAGGAAATATTGATTGCAGAAACCTTGAAAAATAAGCATCTTTGCTTAGCCTAGGTGGGGTCCCGCTTTTTCGCAAACAGATTCTTCATGTTGCTGTGAGATGAAAGCATCTTGCAGTTGTAAATTTCCTGCATATATACTTTTTAGACTACGAAATTACCGGAAAAGTTTTCAAACTCCTCCGCCCATAGAAAGGGAACAGAAAAAAGTCAGCATTAACTATCGTATCCGTGAATAATTATTCAGAAAGTCTCAAAACTGCAATTTGAGAGATCATTATATATTATCTGATAGGCTTTCGCGTAGTATTGATTCCTTATCAGCTGAAGAATACATATTTTTTCGAAGCGATACAGGTTATATCTGTGCGGGGCGATACAAGTCATACCTTAGATGGGAGTTAGTCCTGTGCGGGGCGATACAAGTTATAACTTTGTGAGGCACTATATGTTTTATTACGATGAATTCGAACGTATTCATAGAGAGTTAGCAGAAAGGATTGATTTACTTAAGGCAGAATTATCCCAGTTACCGAAAGGAGAATTGTATTGTTATAATTCCCATGGCACCAAGTGCTATTCCGAACGTTTTCCTGCAAAGGGAAATAATAAGAAAGAACGAAAAGTTGGTATTAAGAAAGACAAGGATCGTTTGTATAAATTGGTTCGTAAAGAATATGTGACAAAAGCAATTGGCTTGCTGGAAAAAGATTTAGCCGCTTTGGATTCTCTTATGAGGAGATACAAGCCTACGGATGAGAATTCTGTCATGGAGGGCTTTCTTAAGAAGCACCCGGAGCTGACAGGGGGAATTTACTACGGATTGATGAGTTACGATGAGTGGGCTGACAAGTTCGAGACTGCTGACGGGTATCATCCCGAGAATCTGAAGTCCACGTCTTCGGATGGCACTAAAAAACGTTCCCTTGGTGAACTTATTATTGCTTCCAAGTTGGATCATTACGGCATTCCATACAGGTACGAGGCACCGATTGACCACCCTGACATCTCATTTGTTCCTGACTTTACGATCATCAGACCTCGAGACAACAAGGTTATCTATTGGGAACATCTGGGTAATGTAAATGATCAAAGTTATCTGGATTATAATAAGCATAAATTCGACTTTTATGAGCGATACGGAATTGTGCCTTGGGATAATCTGATTGTTTCTTTCAGTCAATCGGATTATGGCATTAACGAAAAGCTTATAGATGGACTGATTCAGGGCTGGCTGATTTAACTTCACAGATACCCTGATATTCATTGTTTTTCAGCAAAGTTAATGACGGTTTCCCGTATAGATTGTTCATGCAATTACTGTGAAAGAAAATGAAAATGCAAATAAACAGATGCGGGATATGTAGTATGATATGAGTGTAATCAGATTGAATTGTTGGTTAATCATTCATAAATGAAACAGCAACAATATATAAACGAGTATTATAAACGTGAAATATAAACGAGTAATCTGAATGAGGGGGCAAGAGAATGAGAAAGCTTCTTATTGTAATAGATATGCAAAACGATTTTATCGATGGTGCGCTCGGTACTGAGGAGGCTGAGGCTATCGTTGAGAATGTCAAAGCCAAAATCAGAAGCTATGATCCGCACGATATCATAGCGACGAGAGATACTCATGAGGTCAACTACCTCGATACTCAGGAGGGAAAGTACCTTCCGGTTGAGCACTGTATAAGAGGAACTGATGGGTGGCAGGTAAGAGCGGATATCGCTGAACTGCTGACGGAGGCAAGGGTTTACGACAAGCCGACCTTCGGCAGCACCAGGCTGGCTGCCGACCTCGCGGAGCTTGCAGCCCGCGAGGAGCTCGAGATCGAGCTGGTCGGCCTCTGTACAGACATCTGCGTGGTATCCAATGCCCTGCTTCTCAAAGCAACAATGCCTGAGGTCAGGATTTCCGTTGACCCTGCCTGCTGTGCAGGAGTCACCCCGGAAAGCCACGAAGCAGCACTGAAGACAATGCAGATGTGCCAGATTCAAATAGCGGAATAGCAGCAGAAATGCTTGAATACCGGAACTAAGCGCAAATAAAAAGCAATTAGCCACATATAGTATTGATGACAAAATTATGAACTGATGACAAGATGAGCAGGGGTGCAGCAATGATTACCAGATCTTTCGGAAAACTCGAAGACGGCAGAAGCGCCGGACTTTACATACTCCACAACAACAAAGGAATGGAAGCACATGTTACGGATTACGGCGCAGCACTAGTAAGATTAATTGTGCCTGACAAAGACGGGAACAAGAGAGATGTAGTACTTGGTTACGATGATGCGGCCGCCTATGAGAAGGGCGGGAACTCATTCGGCGGAACAGTCGGCAGAGTTGCCAACCGCATCAGCAATGCCTCCTTTGACCTGAACGGCAGACACTACATACTGACAGCCAACGACGGACCTAACTGCCTGCACGGCGGCCGCGACCCGTTCGTTCACCGGCTCTGGTCAGCAGTGATTCCTTTCGGCACTATTTCAACAGCAGATCTTTCAGCTTCAGCAACAGAGAGCATGAATGACTGGAGCAAGGTTCCGCTTGGCAGAAACACCAGCAGGTTCAACCCGGTCACAGATGCCCAGCTGTATGGCGGAGCAGATCAGAGCAACCTGGATTCTGATGACCCGGACAAGCTGCCTGAAGTAGGAGACAGCGTCAAGTTCATGCTTGACAGTCCGGACGGAGATCAGGGTTTCCCGGGCAGCCTGCATATAGAAGTAACATACACACTTACAAACAAAAGCGAGCTGCATCTGGATTACAATGTAACGCGGACCTACGGCGAATTAGGCGCAGATGTCGCAGACTCTCCACAGGCGGTTCCGCTCAATCTGACCAACCACAGCTACTTTAACCTTAATGGACACAACAGTGGCACCGTGCTGACGCATGAAGTTCAGATTGACGCCGACTGGTTTACGGAATCCGACAGAAAACTCATCCCGACAGGAGCTTTGCTCGAAGTCAGCAGAACACCTATGGACTTCCGCACCGCCAAGACGCTGGGGCAGGATATAGGCGCTGACTATGAGCCGCTGAAATTCGCTGGCGGATATGATCACAATTATGTGCTGAGTTCAGACAAAACAGACTATCGTGAAGTAGGTTTTATGTACTCCAAGGACAGCGGCATCAAGATGACGATTCTGACTGATCTGCCGGGCATGCAGCTGTACACCAGCAACTTCCTGGACGGTGAACCGGGCAAAGACGGAGCAGTATATGCAAAGCGCAGCGCTGCATGCTTTGAAACACAGTTCTGGCCGGATACCATCAACAAACCTCACTTCCCGGGAGGCATGGTATCACGCGAAGAGCCATTTATTTCAAGAACGACATACAGATTCAGCATCAAGGAATCAAAATAATAATTCGCAGATGTGCCTGCAGATACAGAGGCGCTGCGAAAAGCAAGCATCCGACAAGCGCATCTGATAGGCACATCCGACAAGCGCATCCGATAAACTACCCAAATTAAAAGCGCAGGTTTCAGCTGATAAGTTCAGTCCGTGCCTGCGCTCTTCAATTGCACTTCTTATATTCGGATAAATTTGAGGAGGGTGAATAAGTTTCAGTGCTTTTCTTAATTATCATAATGCGGTCTTGCGTAACCTCTGATGCATCCCCAGCCTACAGGAATCGTACGGGTATCAACAACTCCGATGCCTCTGTTTCCCTCAATGCAGGTGATTTCTCCGTTCTCAACTTTAACAACCAGCCCGATATGTGAAGCAGAAGCGTTATTCGGCTGCCTGAATCTGCGCCAGCTGTATACGATGATATCGCCAGGCTTCGGTGTAATGGTGCCGTCCTCTTCCCAGATTCCGAGCTTGCGGAATATATCAATGTGTCTTGGAACACTGCATTCTCTGCCGATTTTGTCGACATTGCCAGTCTTGATAGCAGCAGCGCTTATCGTTGCATCGCACCATGCGTCAGAGTATCTCATTTTGTACCCCTGCGGCCATGGGGTGACTGAATTGTATATGTCAATGATACCGTTCTGGTTTCCATTGATTCTGTTGTATCCCATCCATGCCGAGAAAGTATCGATCATTGCCTGAGCTGAACCCGGCTTTGTGACATGGATGTCGAAGGATGTAGCGGTTCCGGTATGGCTTTTCGCATAAATCACAGCTGATCCCGGAGCAACGCCTGATATCAGGCCGGTTTCGTCAACTGTTGCAACAGCGTTGTTGCTGCTGAACCATCTCATTTCGGTTGAAAAAGCCTTGTTGTCGAACTTCAGAGAAGGCATTGCGCATGATCCGGCCATTACAGAAACGACATTCGCGAGATTTGTTACTTTGCACTCGTAAACATTCTTGGCATCACTGCGAGTTGTAACAGCACCTGCCCAGTCTGCCGGCTCAGAGACCTTGGTCATGCCGTTTGTCCGCTTGAAAGCGACGATAGTGTATGAATACAGCACATTTGGTTCGCAGGCTTCCTCGTCAGTGTAAGAAGAAGCAGTCTTTTCGAGACCTGCAATCCTGAGCCATGTATCGGTGTCAGGATCTTTCTTCAGGAGTATGTAACCATCGATACCTGCAGGATTTTCAACAGGACTCCAGTTAAGTTCAACACTCTTCCTCTTGCCGTTTGCTACAAGATCGCCGGGCTTCATTTCAAGGCGCTCATCACTCATGACGTTACGCTTGAAAACGAGCGTCATTCCGGACATACTCTGAGTCCTGGAAGTGTTAACTGTCTGCTTTGCGTTGGCCTGCGAGTCTGCCGCGGATGTCTGCTTTGCGTTGGCCTGCGAGTCTGCAGCAGCAGGCTGCACAGATTGCGCTGCGTATACCGCTTCAGGCAAAGCAGCAGGTATAGTTGCTGCGACAGTTATCATCAGGCAAAGCACCACTTTTGCGGCACTTCGAAGGATTCTGTTTACTGAGCTTTCGCGTGTCTTACTGTTCATTTTTGCATCCCCTTTGTTTAACAAGGCGGTAAAGTGTGCTTTACATAGCCAGATTCTAGCATGCAAAAAAATCGAAAAATCTCAACATCCTTTAAGGAAAGGCAAAGCTTAAAGAATATTAAACAGCCCTGAGGCAGGGGAGAGCGGCAGTCAGATAAGCGGTGCCCACATATTGTGTATCGCTTCAGAACACACACCATTTTTGGAATAGTGGGTTCAGCATATCCCTGAGACACTTCCCTGGACATATTTCCGGAATAAGAGACGCCGGGAGCTACAGTCAAGCTAGCTTAATGGAGCTATGTTACTGGTTGAATCGAAAAGAAAAAGAGCACAGGCCGGACACCTGCGCTCTTAATATCGCTCAGCATATGAGCAAACTATGAAGGAAATATATTAGTTATTGTAATGTGGTCTTGCGTATCCTCTGATGCAGCCCCAGCCGACCGGGATAGTACGTTCAGCAACGATGCCGATTCCCCTGTTGCCCTCGAGGCAGGTGATCTGGTTTCCTTCAACCTTGACTACGAGACCGATGTGTGAAGCAGAAGCGTTGTTCGGCTGCTTGAATTTTCTCCAGCTGTATACGATGATGTCGCCTGGCTTTGGAGTGATCGTTCCATCTTCTTCCCAGATACCGAGTTCCTTGAAGATTGTGATGTGTCTAGGAACGCTGCACTCTCTGCCAATCTTGTCAACATTTCCGGTCTTGATAGCTGCTGCTGTGATAGTAGCATCGCACCATGCATCTGAGTACTTCATTCTGTATCCCTTAGGCCATGGAGTCATCGAATTGTAGATATCGATGATGCCCTTGTGCTTGCCGTTGAGTCTGCTGAATCCGGTCCATGCTTCGAAAGCCCTGATCATTGAGTCAGCAGTTCCGCCCTTAACGACAGTAATTTTGAATGAAGAGAATGTACCTGTGTGCGATTTGATGTAGATAGTTGCTGTTCCAGGCGCTACTCCTGTAATAAGTCCGTTTGCATCAACTGTGGCAACAGACTTATTGCTGCTTGTCCATCTGATGTACTGGGAAAGTGCTTTGTTGTCGAATGTCAGATAAGTCTGTGCGCATGATCCTGCCATCAGAATTTTGACGTTAGCAAGATTGGAGGCGGCAACTTTGTAAACGTTCTTCTTCTTGCTGCGCGTTGTTACAGCGCCTGCCCATCCTGCAGCTGTCGAAACCTTGGTCTTGCTTCCGGATTTATTGAATGCCAGGACAGAGTAACGGTAATACTTGTTCTTGGTTTTGGCGGTTTTGTCCGTATAAGATGTCTGCTTTGCGCCTACTCTGGCAATTTCTCTCCAGGTGTTTGCCGAGGTATCTCTTCTGACAATGATATAACCGTCGATTTTCGAAGGTTTACTGACACCGGTCCAGGTCAGCTTCATACTCTTCCACTGTCCGACAACTTTGAGTTTGCTCGGTGCATAGGAAAGTCTGGATTTTTCAACGACTTTCTTGGCAAATACTATATCGATTCCGGAAATAGTCAGATTTTTGGTGGTCGAAACAGATGATGTTGACTGAGCAGAGGTATTAGTCGCTGCGAATACATCAGCAGGCATAGCCATAGGTAATACCATGGCGAATGTCAGCATCAGGCAAAGCAGCATTCTGGCTGCAATCTTCATTAATCTGCTGTTTCCGGCAGTTAAAGCGGTATTCTTTTCCGAGATAGTGTGTTTACTGTTTTTCATATTAGTACATCCTTCTAATGACTGAAATATCCGCCACTTTGGGACGGGTAAATATATATTCCGCAGCAGCATCCCTGAAGCCGCGGATATTATCATCACTTAGTAAAGAAATTCTAGCATGCAAAAAATATGAAAAATCTGAAGATCTTTTAAGGAAAGGCTTAGCTTAAAGAATATTAAACAGCCTGCCGGAAAGGCAGGCTGGGTATGTTTCAGGTCAAAACTATATATAGTGTCTAAGCAGCAGCTGTGCACCTAAGCAGTGTAGCAGTACTTACTAGTCTAATGCGCTGCGGATCGTCTCCTCGATCTGCTTGGCAGCTTCTTTCTGCTCCGCTTTGCTCATCTCTTCGATATGGACAAGTGGATGTACAGTGATTTTGATGTGCGCAGGCTGGTAAGTCTTCTTCTCTTCGTACAGCTTGTATCCGCCGTCAAGTGTGACAGGGAGAATAGGAACTTTGCCCTTTTCAGCGAACTTGAAAGCTCCTGCTTTGAACTCTCCCATCTCGTGACACTGCGAGCGGGTGCCTTCAGGGAAAATAACAAGAGCAAATCCCTGTTTCAGCAGATCGGAAACTTCCTTGATGGACTTGACAGCTTCACGGCTGTCGCCCCTCTTGAGAAATACCGACCTGGTGTATTCTATCGCATTGTAGAGAACTTTGATTTTGCGCCACTCTTCTTTGGCAACGTATCCCATCTGGCGATGATCCTTGAACAGCCAGATCAAAGCCAGGATATCAGCATAACTCTGGTGATTGGAATAGACCATGTAAGTCATATTATCATCAGGAATATTCTCTTCGCCAATAATCTCATAAGTCAGCTTGAGTTTAGGCGAAACTCTCTCTATGAATGACTTCTGCCCCAGCCGGATGGCCTCCTTCTCAGCCTCGACATCGCCGCTAGCGCGCAGACGCTCAAATTCTGGAATATTATTGCCGTATGCTTTAGCCTCGAAATAGAACTGCAGCAGTTTCGGAATTGACGTGAACGGATTCATAGTGCACCTCCGGGATGAATATCAAAAGTATTATAGCATGCAGTGGCCAGATTAAGTATAATTAATTGTTACTAGCAGCAAAAACAGCAGGAGGTATATAATGAAGACTCTTCTTACCGGCGGTGCCGGATATATAGGTTCCCATACAGCAATCGCAATGCTTGAGGCAGGGCACGAAGTAGCGGTAGTCGACAACTATTACAACAGCTCGCCTGAAGCAATTCGCAGAGTTGAGCAGATTACGGGCAAAACGGTAAATCTCTATGATGCGGATGCTTCCGACAAGGCGAAGATGATGGAAATTCTGAAGGCTGAAATGCCGGACTGCATCATCCACTTTGCCGGACTCAAGGCAGTAGGCGAATCCGTAGCCAAGCCTACCGCGTATTACAGAAATAACATCGACACAACACTGACACTTCTCGAATGCATGAAAGAGCTTGGCCTTACGAATTTCGTTTTCTCAAGTTCCGCTACCGTTTATGGAGAAGACAATGTACCGCCATTCCTCGAGGATATGCCAAAAGGCGTATGCACCAACCCTTATGGATGGACTAAGTGGATGCAGGAGCAGATCCTGAGAGACGCATGGTTTGCGAGTGAGAAGGAAGTAATCGACTGGGCAAAGTCACACAGCGATGAAGCGCCAGCCTCCGCAGGACAGACCGGCGGACAGGCAGCACAGCCTGCAGCCAGACCGAAAGAGCTCTCAGTAGTTCTCCTCAGATACTTCAACCCGGTCGGAGCGCACGAAAGCGGAATGATCGGAGAAGATCCGCAGGGAATCCCTAACAACCTGATGCCATACATCTCTCAGGTAGCAGTCGGCAGGCGCGACCACCTTACCGTTTTCGGCGACGATTACAATACACCGGACGGCACCTGCAGACGCGACTACATCCATGTTATGGACCTCGCAGAAGGACACGTTGCAGCCGCTGAGTACGCAGTACAGCACAAAGGAACCGAAGTTTTCAACCTCGGAACAGGCAATCCGTACAGCGTACTCGATATGGTTAACGCATTCAGCAAAGCCTGCGGCCATCCGGTCAAGTATGAGATCGGACCAAGACGTGCCGGTGATGTTCAGGACAGCTGGGCCAACGCAGACAAAGCCAAGGAAATCCTCGGCTGGGAAGCAAAGCGCGGCATAGACGAGATCTGCCGCGATGCATGGAACTGGCAGAGCCACAATCCGCAGGGATATGGGAAATAGAAAAACGGAATTTTTCCCGCTTTTTCAAAATATATTTATAAAAAAAGGAACATTATTATATGAAATTCGTAATCCAGAGGGTGCAGCACGCATCTGTAACAGTAGATAATGAAGTTATCGGTAAGATCGGCAGAGGCTATATGGTCCTGATCGGAGTATGCGATGCTGACGATGAAGCAGTAGCAGACAAGATGGTAGACAAGATGATCAAGCTCCGCATCAATGAGGATTCAGAGGGCAAAACCAATCTGTCGCTGGCTGATGTTGGCGGAGGTCTTCTCCTCATATCGCAGTTCACCCTGTACGCTAACTGTAAGAAGGGCAACAGACCATCATTCGTTGAAGCCGGTTCGCCAGAAAAGGCCAACGCTCTCTATGAATACATCATCGAACGCTGCAAAGAGAGAGTTCCTGTAGTTGAAAAAGGATCGTTCGGAGCACACATGAAAGTCGAACTTCTGAATGACGGGCCATTCACAATCGTGCTCGATTCCGAGAAACTATAAATAACTGCGATATTATACCGTAAACCACTGGGAAGAGCTTGATTTCTTGCTATTATCCGGAAGTTTACGGTATAATTATATGCTTAAAGAAACCGAGCAGATTGTTTATTATCTCAGCGGATAGAATAATTCATTATTACAGAATCATATATTATTAAAGAATCATTTATTATTCTTCTGCTGACAGATATCAACTGCAAATTTAGATATATTTTGATATTTAGAGGATTGCAATGAAAAAGAACCTTTCGAAAATCATAGCTCTGCTGCTTTCTCTGACTCTGATACTCACTTCAGCGATGGCAGTTTTCGCTGATACCGAAGACCTGAGTGCAGCTGCTGATGAGGGAACAGTTCAGACAACTGACGATGCCGAAGAGCAGTCCGTCGATGTCGCTGACTCCGCAGAACAGACAGCCGGTCCTCAGGACACCGGCGCTTTGACCGCAGGAAATGAGCAGGCAGGACAGGCTTCGGGCCAGGAATCAGGAACAGGCGGCCTGACCAGCGGCACCGGAGACCAGGGCGGCACAGACCCGGGAACAGGAACCGAACCGGGCGGCGGAGACGACCCACAGCCGGCGGCCTACACTGTCATCTGGATGAACGGCGATCAGGAAATCGAACGCGACGAGAACGTTGCTGAGGGAACAGCGCCATCATTCGACGGAGAGGCACCGACGAAAGCTGCCGACGCAGAATTCAATTACACTTTCTCCGGATGGGCTGAGGAAAATGGCGCCGAGCAGGGCAAAACGGTTCAGGAACTTCCGGCTGTTAGCGGCGATGTGACTTACTATGCGGCATTCAGCAAAGAGACCAAACAGCATGAGCACACCTGGGGCGATTGGACAGTAACGGTCAAGCCGACATGTTTCAAGACAGGCACCAAGGTCCGCACCTGCACAAGCTGCGGAGAAAAGCAGACTCAGACAGTGGCTAAACTGGTTGCCAAGAATAAGTGGGTCAAGAACACCGCCAATGGCAAATGGGCTTACTTCGGCAGCAACGGCAAGATGTACCTCAGCTGGCACAAGATGAAGATGCGCAACTCCAAGACGGTAAAGTGGATCTATTTCAGCCGCGGCGGAGCATACGTCAAGTCGATAAGCAAGAACACCAAGAACAAATGGGTCAAAGCCGGCGGATACAAGTTCTATTTCAACAAGAAGAAAAAACCGGTCGGCGCAGGCTTCAACTTCATCAAAGGCAAGCTGTATCACATGGATAAGTACGGCGCCGTTATGTACGGCACCTTCAAGGCAAGCGACGGCAACACTTATAAGGCGAATTCAAGCGGCGCCATCAGCGGGCTGGCATATTACAGATACAAGTACAAGACCTTTGTACTGATCGATATTTCCGAGCAGACACTCTGGTACTACAAAGGCGGAACGCTCAAGCTCAAGACCGATGTAGTCACCGGAACTAAGGGCAAACACAACACCCCGACGGGAACCTTCAAGGTCAGAAGCAAGCAAAGAAACATCTACCTGAATGGTTCAACCTGGAGCTCTCATGTAAATTACTGGATGGCGTTCATAGGATCGTCGCACGGCATGCATGACGCAAACTGGCGGTCTTCGGCGCAGTTCTCCAACCACAAGACATACATCCATAACGGCTCCCACGGATGCGTCAACATGAGACCATCAGCAGCCAAGAAGCTCTACGGAATGATCAGCGTCGGCACCAAGGTAATAGTTCAGAACTAGGCTAATAATGAAGAGGAGTGGCGAAAAGCCATTCCTCTTTTTCTATTTGCCGTTTTTTTGTAGAATAGAGCTATCTAAACTTTAAGAAAAAAGCAGCCGGATTCAGTATATAATCACAATATATCAATGTATAAACGTATATAGGTATATAGGTAGAAAGTAGATACTGGCAGATAACATGTAAAGCGGACTGGAGTCTGAATGCTGCAATCGGGGTATACAAGGAAGGAGCGCAGATTCTGATGAAAGATAAAGTAATTGTAAAGAAACTTGCGAGCTTACTGCTTGTTGTAATGATGTGCGTTACGATGATGCCGGTTGGCGTTTTTGCTGACGACTCAAATCCGGCAACAGGCCAGACCGACACGCAGGTGCAGGACCAGGCAGGAACTCAGACAGGCGACCAGACACAGCAGGGTACTCAGGAGCAGGTCGACCCTTCCGCAACCCAACCGGAAGAACCGACGCAGCCGCAGCCTGCACCGGTCAAGCCCAAAACACACAAAAGCTTTACCTGGTACAGCCACAGTCTGAAATTCACGACTTTCAATGTGCTGGAGAAAACTTCGCTGAATGCGAATTCCGAGCCGCTTGATCTCAAGGTCAAAATCAGGAAGAAGAACAGAAAGCTTACATGGAAAGCTCCACGCAACGCAGGTTCAGTGGACGGGTTCATCGTACTCAAAAGAACCGGCAAGAAAGGCGCATACAAGCAGTACGCAGTTCTCGGCCCTGGTGCCAGATCATATGTCGACAAGAAAGCCAAGAAAAAGCAGAAAATCGCCTACACTGTAGTCGGTTACAAGAAAGACACATACGGCATCCGCATTTCTCCATGCTCCGGATATGGAAGAGCGCCGGGACGCGCATATCAGAATCCTAGCAGATATGTGCAGATTTCCAACAAAATCAGCAAGCACGGTCTCAGTTACTACACCGCGCCAGTACTTGTCAACAGCAAATCAACCAAGAAAGACCACATCGAAGCACTGATCAAGACAGCTTACAAGTACAAAGGCGACAGGTATGTAGTTTGCAGATCAGGTGCGCCGGGCAAAGGACTTGACTGCTCCGGTCTTGTTATGCAGGCATGCTACGGAGCGGGAGTCGATCTGTGGCCGGTCAATCCTTGGAGACACAGGCTCACCAAGTACGAATATGAATCCCGCAACATCGCCAAGATGTCCAAATTACAGACAGTAAAGTACAAAAACCGCAAGCGTGGCGACCTTATATTCTTCGCCAACAGCAGAGGCAAAGTCATCCATGTAGCCATATACCTCGGCAATAACAAAATCATCCACTCAACCTCAGTCGGCAACCACGTAGTAGTCACCGGCATGGGCGGCGGAGCATACGGCCGAGTCAAGCTGGTTAAGAGAATCTTCAACTGATCTGAATAATCAACAGATCTAAAAAATGAAAATGATCAATGCTCTTAGCGAAGCAATTGATCAGAGGAATTAACTGAATAACGAACGATAAAAAAGGATGCTCAGCTTTTTCAGCTATCAGAGCATCCTTTTTCGGGTAATCAAAGTTTTCTGGGGTTTCTCCAAAGTTTTCTGGGGGCGAATCTTGGGGGCTGCAGCAAAAACTCCAAAGTTTCTTGGGGGCTGAAAATTACCTGAAAAAAAGAACAAAATGAGGAAACCAGACACAAAAAATCTGGTTTCCTCGTTTTCATTTCCTCGATTTTTCTTCTTGTAAGGACCACGGGATATCCCGGTTTTTACCTGATACCTTTCAGGTGGAAGCGGCACAGACAGCATATGTGCGTTTGCTCTGTTGGCGAAAAGGAATCTGTTTCGCAGATGCTCGAAATTCCTGAAGCCACGGCCGTTCCGTTTCATATCCTTTACTATACGATTGAGAGATTCGATCGGGCCGTTTGAGAGCCTGCTTATGTGCGTGCCGTCTGCACACATCCTTTCAATTACAATGAATGAATTGATAATAGATTCAAAGTGATAGTCCAGGGTGTCGGCTATATCTTTGAAAAGCCTGTATCCGGAGAATCTATAGTCTTGGATGATCTGTCTGAGCAAAGGCCGAGCTTTGCGAGGTTTATCTCCATATTCATTGTTGAACCGGATATATCGCTCCTTGAGCCTGCGAAAGTCTTTGATGTTGGGATCGATCTGAAAGAGCAGATATTCGATTTTGTGGATATCCGCATAGAAGCCAAGGTGATACTGGTAAGATGGGGGATCGGAATATCTCAACTCAGATTGGTTTTTAAGGATGACCCACTGATAGTGCTTGACGAGTCTGTACTCTCTGGAAGGAACAAATTTCAGGGATCTGTGTGCTGCCTGTTCGCGCTCCTGATGACGCTCAAGATCACGGGTCCTGATCCTCCGAGCCAGAGCCGCCATGTACAATTGGATCTGACGGTTGATGAATTTTACGACATGAAAGGAATCCACGACAGAGATAGCGTTAGGAAAGTATTTATCTACATAAGCAATATATGGCCGGTACATGTCACTTACAAGGTATCTTACGCGGTTTCTTTCAGCTGCAGGAATAGAAGTAAAGTAAGGCTCAGTTTTTTCCTTACGCCTGTTGACCACCATGTCGATCGGCTCACCCGTAACGAAATCCTGGATAACAAGAGCATAATTGCAGACTTTCGAAATGTCGACATGAACCTCATCTATACAGATCACTTCCGTGAGCTGACGTCTGTGCATGTCCACATATTTAGAAAAGGTGGTAAGAGCATAGGTGTCTGAAACATTGAATTTTCTGGCTATGCGGGCGGCAGTCATATTCGGATCCTTAAAGGCATCAACGATCAGGATGTCTGCCAGTTTGGTATTCCGCTTATACTTCTCAACGAAACTGAATTCATCAGTGACAATGTTCTTACAGGCAGCGTTAGTGCACTGCCATCGGCGCTGATTAACTATGAGGATGAGCTGCAGACCGTCCTGCATAATGGGGTGATTGATCGTTCTGGGAGTGATCCCTTTAGAATGCATGCGATGCAAGCAGACAGGGCAGAAATGGGGCACAGGTGCTTTCTGAACAGTGAGAATACGTTTGCCGTCCCTGACGATCTGATCCAGGACCTCAAGGCCATTATCTTCAAAGTTCAGATACTTTATGATATTATCCATCGTAGTGATTCTCCTCTCTTAACGTTTGTATTTGACACACTAATGATAAGAGGAGCGAGAAAAAGAGGGCAACACTCAAAGTGCTGTCCTCTTACTTATTTTGTTCGATTTTACTTTAGTCCCCTAAAGTTAACCCCCAACTTTACTGTCTGAAAAGG
>JBGUIG010000090.1:0-3964 GCA_045112795.1 Anaerovoracaceae bacterium
CATCGCCCCAGCGATGTTCATGTGCCACCTGCTGTTCAAGTTCAATCACACGCTCTTTCAAGCGAGAATTGTCATTTATCAGGTGGGATATAGAATCAGTAGAAAGCCCACGATCCAGGGACACTCCTGTCTGGCGGGTGATTTCTTTAAGCTGTTCTATAGTGAGATTAATGCCGCCACCACCTTTGAAAACCGTGCAGCCAAACCCATGATCTGTCAGCCATTTCTGATAGGCGGGGTGAAATCCTTCGAAGAAACGTCTATCAAGAAAAGCATCCTTTGGCATCAACTTCTTTTCATATCTTTCAGACTCAAGACGGCGCATCTTGATGAAGCACCAACGAGCATCATCTCTCTTCATATTGAGAACCCTTCCAATTTCCTGAATAGTCTCACGCTCTCTCGCCTTGTCTGAACGTCCTTCGTATCTACGGATTGCCGAAAAGCAGTCCTGAATCTGCTGCTTCGAAAATCTAATATCAAAGCGATCCTGAACTTGGCGAGCACCATCCATGAATTTGTCTTTAATATCCACATATTTCTCATTTTCTATTTCAGGAAATGTAAAAACATAGTGCAGGTGCTCCTTCCCTATTTCATCTCTATGTATTATTGCAAGGAGACATCTTGTCGGGTCTCCACCGAAGTGATAATAATTCAAAAAATCATACGTACTCTTGAAGAAATCTTCGACACTCTCCGGAGCAAGATCAACCGGAGCCTGTATAGACCATTCAGCAGAATTAACGGTACTGCCTTCGCGGTGGTAGATGTCTTTAAGAAGTCCGTCATAATAGTCCATGCACTCTCTTGCTGTCCTGCCGTGATCTTCCGGAGACAAGGCAGTATTCAGAGAGCTTTTGGACGGGTCGATGTCTTCATTTCGATAGACATTCCTTTCCCTCAAATCGTGCTTAAATGCACCAATCGGGGAACCGTGTATACTCGTGCATGAAGCCATATTCGCTTCCTCCTTTTTCCGTTATTAGTGTTATCCGAAATTTGTCTCTATGCGAGACCTTGCTGCAAATCCAAATCAGAGCCGGATAGCAGCATTCGACTGCGTCGATGGATATCACTCACACCGAAATACAGTCGTTGCTCAAACAGTTTCTCGCGTATAGGAATTATCCGACACGCTTTGAAACTACAAGGTGGAAGTTTTCTGCTGACGCATATAACTTCTCGCTTCGCTCACCTTGCCAGGGTTCCGTCCCTGGAGTCGGCAGTCCTTATCTGAAAGTGATCATTCACTATCAGATAAGACCTGTCCGGGGGAGATCCCCCGGTGCGGCCATCCACCGGATGGCACGCAGCCCCCTGCGCCAATCATCAGATATCTGGGAGGCGATATGATGATTGGCACTACGGTACTTTGTACCGAGGACTCCCGTAGGTCGCCAATGAAGGCTATTTGAGAATAGCCTGAATGTCCGGCGGACAATGGTTCTCTGGATAATGCACGTTCCTGAGCTTGATAAGCCCGTACAAATCTGCTATCACCAGCTCATGCGAGTTGAAAAATCTAGTGACATCTTTATCGATATCACCATTTGTTTTCTTGATATTTACAAGATCAAGATTCCTGTAACGATCAAGAAAAAGACTCAAAAGCGAGTTCCCTCTTAAAACCTCAACATCACCAATCTGCAGTCTAGCACCATTGAATACTTTGCAGCCAAGCAACGGCACTCCCGTAAGAAGAGCTTTTGCAGCCAACTCTTCTGAAGTTATGATTCCTCCGATTGGAAAACCTGGATCTGGTGGGCAAGCCTTATTGGCCTCATCAGGGTAAGGGTCAACCGGAACAACCATTTGGTTCTTAAGACTCTCATAAATTTTACACATAAGAATAATCCTCCTTTTTTGAAAACTAACAAGAGTTGCATCTTCCTAAGGCATATCGCCTTCTACTACTAGGGAAATATTGCAACCCCCTTTGCACACCCTGAAGGAATTCCTTGTGAGAAAAGAATTTATGTACAAAAAAAGCATCATATACAGTCTGTATATGATGCCACTATTAGTGAATTTATATTATGATCTTATCTATCAACAATCTGCCAATGATATGCCATTTGTCAGTGACAGAGATCAGTTTTAAAAATTCTCAAGCACTCATCTATGTTTGTGCTCCCAAGGTAATATAGCATTTTGCCAGTGCGATTAATCAAATTCATCGCTTTATAGTATTGTTGATGCCTTAATGCGTTAGTATATATGTAAATGAAATCTGCTCTTTCGAGAGCATTATACCCACCAACACTGACATCATCTGCGCCAATGAATGACCAGGACGGTATTAGCTTTTTCATGCGTTTTACCCATTTCTCATTGCCGCCAAGCACAGCCACCTTCTTGTTGCTAATTTGATCGATTATCTGATCCCGACTTTCTTCATCCAGCTCCCCTGCATAGAATCCTACTTCATCGTTTTGCAGCCCATATACATATTCTCTGAGAGCAATCAATTCTGCATGTTCGATTGCTGCTTCGTCTGTTTTCTTTTGGAGCTTTTCTCGTTTGTCGCGTTCTTTCTCATACAGCACACGCTGTCGTATTGTTTTCTGTTTTTCTTCAGCAAGGAGAGCTGTCTTTTTTTGGAGATCATCCTCTAACTGCACAATGGTTTTTCGCAGTTCAGATTCTTCGAGCAGTTCTTTTGCAGCCGATTCTATATCTTCGGTATCAGAGCTCTTCGCTCTCAATTTCTTCACTGCCTTAGGCGCTTCTTTATTTGCATCGACGTCTTCACCCTCCTCCGGATTCCATTCACCCGCTTCTCGCTTTCTCTTGAATTGAAGGATCGCTTCCAACTCATTGTCTCTTGCTGACATTATTTCGCAAAGACACTCAGACAGATATTGCACCATCGAAAGGATCAGTTTTTCTCGAAAACTCACATTCAGGTCTGGAAAATACGACTGCATAGTTTGAGTCAAATCAGCCACTAACCAAGGAAGATCGAACTTGCGGCTGTCGTATGGGATTCTTGAATTGGTGTCATATTTTCTGAACACCTCACGCATTACCTGCTCTGCTATCTGCAGTGCAATATACTTTTCGTCCTTCTGATACTCGTATGGATCAAACATCTCAGGATAATCGGCTTTCAAAATCCCTGTTGTCCTATCCACCAACTCATTCCGTAGCATACGGTAATCATCGCTGTTCAAGTATGCTAGCTTATTCATGCTGTCAGTCATGCTGTTCATTTGAACGGCTTCATTATTACATGTGGCATCTATTTTGATGCCCATTAGCCTGCACATGACAAACAATCTCGCCGCAGCAGGCTGTATAGGCGGTTCATCGGGTGCGTCGTGTATATCAAGAATCTCAGCTTCCGCTTTGCTTAAAGTTTCATAGTTGAGAGTGTCCTTATTTTTCCTGATTTCCGGAACCGTTGTAACTCTCCTGTCCCCATATACGTTCGTCCATCCCGCCTCATGCTTGTTTTTTTCAATGAACTTTTCTCTATATGTTATATTCCCGTTGGTAGTATGGCCTGATTTCAGTCCTTTCCGTCTACAATCCTCGTCATGAAACTCTAGCAAATCAAGCAGAGTCAATTTTTTTAGTTTTTTGAGCTTGTTGTATTCTGCTTTGTAATAAACTTTATATAACGAAACAAGAAAATTTCTGCTGTAAGCAGAGCCCCTTCGGGCAGCATACAACATCATAAGAAGAATACGGAAATAGTATGCATCATCCCAAGACTTCTCACTCTCTCGTGGATATGGTATATCTTCGAACTGCCATTCTTTCGATACATGGTTCGATGCAGGAAGGTCTTCATCTCCATCCTTGTAATTCGCAAGATACTCTCTTGCGATTGCAGGAAACGTCTCTCGCATCTCGTCAGTTATGAAATTCCACGTAAACCACATCACTGTGCCGAAATCATCTTCAGGCCAGTCAGGCATCGCCCCATCTTTGATCATATCTTTTGCATGCTGATATA
>JBGUIG010000091.1:0-6696 GCA_045112795.1 Anaerovoracaceae bacterium
AGTCAATGTCCGGTATCGAGAACGAAGTACTTGCTTGCAACACTCTCTGCCACGAAGACGCTATCAGAGGTCTGGCTATGCTCAAGGCTAAGATGGCTGGTGAGAGCATCAAGGCACCTGAAAGAAAGTACACACACGCAGTTAAGGAGAGCAACGTAGAGCTGATCGAAAAGGCTTACGGCATGAAGATGGAACTCGTTGAGAACGAGCAGTCACTGCCAATGAGCGAGAAGAGAAAGGCTAAATACGACTAATATTGGAAAGAGGTAGTTCAGAGATATGAAATACGGTGACAAGATAATCAGAATGGAAGGCGTTATCGTGGAAGTCCATGACGGAAGCGTTGCTATCGACTTCAAAGGCAGACTGGGACATCTCAGAATACCTAAGAGGATGATCATTTCAGATTATGACTTAGAAATAGGTCAGGAGGTTGCCTGGAATATGAGTTTCATTGAACAGGAAAGCGCCGAAATCAACGAGAGATATCTTGAAACTATCGAACATGCCAATAAACTCCAAGACGAAATGCAAAGTAAAACCAAACAGGAGGTTTAATTCGAAATGAGTATGACAGTTGTAAAAGGATTACAGTCTGAGATATTCGTACCTATCACTCCTAAGTCAGTTTGGGCTCCTGTAACAAAGCCACTCAGTGAGATGACAGTTGCTCTTGCAACAGCTGCTGGTGTTCACAGAGTAGATCAGGAAAGATTCAACCTGGCTGGAGACTTCACATGGAGAAAGATTCCTAACGAGTCCACAGAGGAAGAGCTGATGGTAACACACGGTGGTTACGACAACTCCGACGTTAACAAGGACATCAACTGCATGTTCCCTATCACAAGACTTAAGGAACTCGCAGCAGAGGGATTCATCAAGGCTTGCGCTCCATACCATGCTGGATTCATGGGCGGCGGCGGAAACATTGAGAAGTTCACCAATGAGACAGGTCCGGCTGTAGCCAAAATGCTTAAAGAAGAAGGAGTAGACGCATGTCTGCTCACCGCTGGATGAGGAACTTGCCACCGCTCTGCAACAATCGTGCAGAGAGCAATCGAGGAAATTGGTATTCCTACAGTTATCATCGCAGCACTCCCACCTGTAGTAAGACAGGCTGGTACTCCAAGAGCAGCAGCTCCTATGGTACCTATGGGCGCTAACGCTGGTGCACCTCATGATGTTGAGATGCAGACAGCTATCGTAAAGGCTTCCCTCGAACTCCTCGAGACAATCGAGACTCCGGGTAAGATCGTTACACTGCCTTTCGAGTATCACGCAGTTATCTAATTGGGATTGCCCTGATAGTCAGGGGTATAATATCCCTGCATAAACTGAACAGGACATCGATATCAATTAGTATCGAAGATGGGGCTGAGCAATCAGCCCCATTTTTTCCAGGAACCGGTTTCAGATAGGTTTCATGCATCCCATATGGAATTTCATCTGTTATATGGGATTGAAATACGCCGCATTTTGAAATATGATTGATGCGGACGTTATCACAAAGTATCATTTTCTTAATTATAAAGAGAGGTCAGAATAGCAATGGCTGCAAATGATATTGAACTGAGAAGACTTGTTATCAAAGCGTTCCACATGACAGAGGTCGAAATGGGCGATGAGAACAAGATCACGACTGGCGGCAGGATGACGATTAACAACGATTGTCTTCCTGCTTTGGCTGAAAAGTACAGTGAAGTAATCGACCACATTGATGTAGAGATCATCAAACCGGGCGATCACGACAGACACACCAATACAATCATGGATATAATCCCTATCTCCGTTAAGGTTCTCGGAAAATGCGGAGAGGGTATCACCCACACTATCACAGGCGTCTATGTAATGCCTACAGGTGTGGACGTAGATGGAGAGCAGGCTCATGAGTTCGGTTCCTCAGACGGCAATCTCAAGGACATGCTGTACCTGAACAGAGCCGGTACACCTGCAGACGATGATTACATTATTTCCTTCAACATTACCTTCAAGAAAGGCATGGGACAGGAGAGATATGCTGTCATAGACGCATACAGAATGGTAGAAGAGTGGATGAATACTTTCAGAGCACAGCTCAAGAAGTTTGAAGGAACCAAGTGCACTGAGAGACACGAATACTATGACAGAATCAGACCGGGACAGAGAAAGGTCCTCGTCATCAAGGAGATGATCGCTCACGGAGCTATGCTCGACACATGGATCTTCCCTGATCAGCCGTCCGGCGTTGAAGGCGGCAAGTCACTTATTGATTACGGCGCAATGCCTGTCATGCTGACTCCTAATGAGTTCAGAGACGGTGCTATCAAAGCGATGAACTAAGGAGGTATAGAAATGGGAGTAGGTCCTTCGACAAAAGAAACAAGCCTTCATCATTTCAGAGATCCGCTGATTGAAATCCTCGGAGAAGATGAGGGAATCGACCTGATGGGAGTTCTGGTTTTCGGTTCTCCTGAGGGTAACGAAGAGAAGATCAGATGCTCACGTACCGCAGCAGTAGTCGCTGAATGCTGCCGTCCTGACGGCGTTATCGTTGAGACAGACGGATGGGGCAACCTGGACGTTGACTATGTAAACTGTGTCAACGAGATCGGCGAGAGAGGCATTCCTGTTGCCGGACTTAACTGGAGCGGCACAGCAGGCACCTTTGTAGTAGAAAGTCCGTATCTTGTCAACGTAGTAGACTTCAACAAAAACCCTGAGGGAATTGAGTCCAACATCGTAGGCGAGAACAACTACACAGAGGATGATGTAAGAGAGTGCATCAAGAAACTGAAGATAGCAATGCTCAAAAAAGAGCGCGGACAGAAGTGGTACTAAGGCTTCTTAAGACTTCTGACTGACATGTGAATTAAGGTGTTTCTGATATGCCTTGCAGCAGCAATGGTATATATCGGGAACACCTTTTTTTGTGTTATAATAGTCCCATGTTTACGCATTTACACGTCCATACTGAATACAGTCTGCTCGACGGAATGAGCAGAATATCCGAGCTCCCTGAATATGTCAAGGGACTGGGGATGGATTCCTGCGCCATTACAGATCATGGCGCCATGTTTGGTGTGGTCGATTTCTATAAATCCTGCAAGAAGGCAGGAATCAAGCCGATCATTGGCTGCGAGGTGTACACTGCTGCGAGGACAATGTATGACAAAGATGTCAGCAAAGACAGGAATTCCGGGCATCTGATACTTCTCGCTGAGAATCAGCAGGGATACAGCAATCTTGTCAAAATCGTTTCGAAGAGCTATGTTGATGGTTTCTACTTCAGACCGCGTGTAGACAAGAATCTTCTCAGGCAGTTCAGCGACGGAATAATATGCCTGTCGGGATGTCTCGCAGGCAATACTCAGAGAATGCTCCTGAACGGGGACTATGCCGGTGCCCGGAAAGAAGCTCTCGAGCTCAGAGAGATTTTCGGCGAGAACAATTTCTTTCTGGAGATACAGGATCATCACCTCGAAGAAGATAAGCGTGTCATTGAAGGACTCAAGAGACTTTCAGCGGATATTGGCACGCCTCTTGTGGCAACTAATGATGCCCACTACATTCACCGCAGCGACGCGACTGCCCAGGATGTCCTCATGTGCATCCAGACTCAGACCAATATTAATGATGAGAACCGCATGAAATTTGAAAATGACGAGTTCTACATCAAGTCCGAAGAAGAGATGCTCGCACTGTTCGCGGATATTCCAGATGCTGTTCATCGGACACATGAAATAGCGGAGAGATGCAACGTCGAATTCACTTTCGGCCAGTATCACCTGCCGGAATATGTTCCTCCGCAGGGCATGACCTGTGATGAATATCTCCGCAAACTGTGTTATGAAGGACTTGCCGGCAGATACGGACAGTCAGCTATGAATCCGGATTCAGGGTACAGAAAGCGCCTTGAGATGGAACTTTCCGTCATCGAGAACATGGGCTATGTCGAGTACTTCCTGATAGTCTGGGATTTCATCCACTATGCAAAATCGCACAAAATCGCTGTAGGCCCGGGCAGAGGCTCAGCTGCCGGCAGTATTGTCGCATACAGCCTGGATATCACAGAGATAGATCCAATCAAATACAACCTGATTTTCGAGCGTTTCCTCAATCCTGAGAGAGTCAGTATGCCGGATATCGACGTTGACTTCTGCATCGAGAGACGTCAGGAGGTCATTGAATATGTCAACCGCAAGTACGGCAGGGACAAGGTATCACAGATCATCACTTTCGGTACGCTCAAGGCCAAAGCGGCAGTTCGCGATGTTGCGAGGGCTCTCGACGCGTCATACGCTGAGGGTGATGAGATAGCCAAGGCCATCCCTAATGAGCTTGGAATTACCATCGCCAAGGCACTGGATGTCAATCCTGAACTGCGCCGGAGATATGAGAACGAGCCGCTTGTCAAACAGGTTCTTGACCTGTCGATGGCACTCGAAGGACTTCCGCGCCACGCTTCGACACACGCTGCAGGTATCGTAATCTCCAAACTTCCGCTTGACGAATATGTGCCGCTTTACTCATCAGACAAGGGAATTTCAACACAGTTCAACATGACGACCATCGAGGAACTCGGTCTTCTCAAGATGGACTTCCTGGGACTCCGAAACCTGACAGTCATAAGAGATGCGCTTCGGATGATCGAGCAGAATCACGGCGTTACTATTGACTGGGCGAAAATGGGCTATGACGATCCTGAGGTCTACAAACTGATTGCAGACGGCAATACCAAGGGCGTATTCCAGCTTGAGAGCGGCGGAATGACCGACTTCATGAAGAATCTCAGGCCGACATGCTTCGAAGATATAGTTGCGGGAATCGCGCTTTACCGTCCGGGTCCGATGGACTCCATACCGAAATACATCGAGAACAAGAAACACCCGGATAATATCAGATATGTTGATCCTCATCTCAAGCCTATACTCGATGTCACTTACGGCTGCCTGATTTATCAGGAGCAGGTAATGCAGATAGTACGGGATCTTGGCGGATATTCATTTGGTCGCTCAGACCTTGTTCGCCGCGCGATGAGTAAGAAGAAAATGAGCGTGATGCTCGAGGAGAAGGAATACTTCATCAACGGCAAAGCGGCAGATGACGGATCTGCGGAAATTTCCGGCTGCGTCGCAAACGGAGTACCTGCGCAGGCTGCAGAGACCATATTTGAGGACATGGTCAGCTTTGCCTCATACGCATTCAACAAGTCTCACGCCGCTGCGTATGCAGTTCTGTCCTATGAAACTGCTTATCTCAAGTGCCATTATCCGACGGAATTCATGGCAGCTCTGATGAGCAGCATGGCAGGTGACGCTAAACATACCGCGGATTATGTCCGTAACTGCAGAGAAATGGGAATCGTGCTTCAGGCGCCTTCCGTAATGAAAAGCGGCAGAAACTTCACCGCGCGGGACGGCAAAATCCGTTTTGGACTACTCAGCGTCAAGAATGTCGGTACCGGAATAATCGACGCGATCATCCGGGCAAGAGAAGAAGTATACGGAACTCATGATTTCTATGAATTCATAAGTGCAATAGATGCAGGTGAACTCAACCGGAAAGCCATCGAATCACTGATACAGGCGGGGGCTTTCGACGATATTGAGACTAACCGGGCTGCTCTGATGGCGGTATGTGACGATGCTGTTCAGAGGGCGCAGAAAAAAGCCCGTACAGGTAACAGAGCCCAGATGAGCATATTCCAGCTTGACGGCTTTGAGGAAGAAGTAATAAAGAGCCCGCCTCTACCGAGAGTTACAGACTTCCCGGGTGACACCAAACTGGCGATGGAAAAGGAGATGCTGGGCGTATATCTCTCGGGGCACCCGCTGGATGAATACCGCAAACTGATAGAAGAGAACACGACTGCATCGACTGCGGATCTGACTTCCGGAAGTGAAGAGTTTACATCCGGCCGTGATGACGGTGACAGCATGGTAATCAACACTTCGAAATTCAGCGACGGCGATTTCGTAATTCTTGCAGGAATGCTTAGCGGGGTTCGCACTATGTTTACCCGCAAGTCGCAGGAGATGGCGCGAATTACAATCGAAGACTTTGACGGTGTGATTGATGCCATTGCATTTCCTAAGGTATATGAGAGAAAACGCAATCTGATCCGAAATGACCAGATCGTCGGCATTTCCGGCAGAGTCAGCTTTAAGGACGAGAGCGACGCAGAGATTCTGCTTGAGGATGTTGTTCCAATCGAAGATATCCGCAGACTGGCTCAGAGCAGAAGAGGCGGATACCGGGATTATGGCTCGGAAAGCAGCGGATACGGCGGCCGGCAGAACGGCTCTCAGAATGGCAATGCTGCAGCAAATAAGCAGGCTGCGGAACCGCTGAACGATCCGGTCAAGCTGAGAGTAAGTGAGGAAGTACTGGCAAAGCACTGTGATGCCAAGGGACTTCTGTATCATCTTACAGATATTATGAGCATGTCTCCGGGCAAACGCGATGTTCTTGTGTATCTGCCGGGACAGAAGCCGGTAAGATGCAGCAAAAACAGCCGGATAGATCTTACGGATGATCTTAGGGAGAGGTTCGTCAGACTGCTGGGTGCTGACAATGTCAAATGTTAGCTGCTTAGCTGACTGCTCACCGGCTTAAATAATCCAATCAGCGAAGGGACAGAGAAGACAGAACAGTCAACTACCCCTACTTAGGCTGACGCCTTGAAGAAGGGGCTTGTGACTGCCCTGCAGTGGTCGG
>JBGUIG010000092.1:0-2528 GCA_045112795.1 Anaerovoracaceae bacterium
ATTGCCCATATCAATTTCTTCATCTTCTGCTTGCCCTCTCTGTTGCTCGCTCACGCATATCATCATGCTTATTGATTCCTGTCACACTGCTTGGGAGATCGTTCATCACCCCAACTGGCGGCACATCAATATGGCCTCCCCTTCTAGTCTTTATTACAATTCTAATGATTGCAATTGCTGTAAGGAGAGCAGGTAAGACGCAAATTATTATTCCTAATATGTCTGATAGTTCAAATATCGTTTCCATATTTATTATTATTCGTCTTGCTCCTCTGAATCAGCGTAGTTGTATACCATATCATAGAGTTCTTCTGTGGCAGTCCAGATGCCTGTATATGGTTGTTCAACATAATAGTGTTTGTTTTTTTCATAAACAAACACCGTTCTGTCCTCCTCTTGGTTTTCCGTATGAATGTTAATGACAACATATGGGACTTCCTGCGGATTGTCATTCACTGATTCGCTCCACTTTCCACAAGATGATTTGATTAGCGCTGTTATCACATTCTTATTATCATCGGTGATATCTACGATCTCAGAAACTGTGCAGGAATCATCGCAAAACTGCAGCTGAATACTTTCAACATTATCTGCCTCAGGCAAGTCAACTTCCGTATCACTTGACGAAGCACAACCTGCAAGCAAGAAAGAAAGAGCCATTGAACATACTATTATCATGAATATACGTCTTTTCATCTATTCTTTCTCCTTGTCAGTTTTCTTTTTCCTGTTGATCAATGGCCTGGCTTCCGGATACTTGTTTGCCAGTTCATTCACATCTTTCAGGTCATCCATGCCGTCTATAACTCTAATGAAATAACACAATTAACAGAAAAGCTCATCAAGAGAAGTTAAGGCATTATGATTCCTTCCGCATCCAGCCTGAGCTGGTAAAACTGCTGCAGCCACTCCGGCTGATCGGACACAGTATCTGCGATTTCTTTCAGCGTCCGCTTGCCAACCCGCCTGTCAAGGATAGCGAACATTCTGACCAGAGGATCTTCGTCTTCAAGGCTAGCAACAATATCCTGATTCAGATACTTTTTCATCGCCCAAGGAATATCAAAGGAATCCACGATCCCGTTGTTCACCGAAATCATGCGGGCTTCCTCTTCTGCTTCCAGATTCTCTGCATCGTGCAGATCCTCTTTGCCCGTCCACTCTCTTGGCGGGATTTCCCGCTCCTGCTTGATGTCCCAGGCGATACTAGAGTAGTTGTTCACGTTATATGGATTGGCCTGAAAGATCTCCTCTCCGTCCACGCGCACGGCAAATCTGCCGTACTCATCCGGTGCTCCATGATAGATCGTCCGGAAGTACTGCACTCTTCCCCGCAGTTTCTCACAAAGGAGATTGTGCTCAAATCGTTTTCTTATACTGCTCCATGACTTTGACACAGTTTGCACTCCTATTCGGCGCGAGCGCCCTTACTTCATCACGATGGTAATCAGGATATTATCCAGGGTCTCACCGCCTGTTTCCTCGAGATCATACGGCTTATCCAGGCTGATATCCTCTAAAAATGATACCGAACCGCTATTTGAGATCGGATACAGCCGGACCATCTGCTCGCCTTCCTCATCCCTCACAGCAAACGATTTCCATCCAGGAAAATCACCCTTAAACCCGTCAACATCATATTCAAATGAAGATACTGCAACTCCGTCATACGCCGCCGAATTGCCGTCATCTGACTCAGTATAGGTATTATCACTCAGTACAGCTTTGATTTTGCCTTTCTCGCCTTCAATCTTGACATCGTTATAATGCCCTGGCTCCGGAATGCATGGAAAACTTGCGATCCGCTCCCACGAATGGTCTTCCGGGTTTACATGATATACATTGAATGTAATGTCTTTGCTTTTGACCTTATTCAGGTCATAGCCCAGGTTCATATCATATTCAAGCTCTCCAAAAGAGCACCCGGCACAGATCAGCATCGTTATAACTGCTGCGATTATTATGTATCCTCTTCTCATATTTCTGTACTTCGTATATCGTTTCCTTAATCTTATTGTTTCAGTCTGTTCTTCGGATCATTCTTCCGATAAACGAACCAGCCTAATATCGGGCTATCTGTAATAAAGTATGCCAGCAACCCCTTGTTGATTGCATCCTTTTCCATGGCAGTCTTTTCTGACATTTGTCTCTTATATATTCTAATCACCACAATGAGAGCACAAAGCATTATGGCAAAAAATATCAGTACAGCGACGCTTTTCATCTATTCATTCTCCAATTCAATTTTCTGCTTTCTGTTTATCATTGGCCGGACTTCCGGATACTTGTTTGCCAGTTCGTTTACATCATTTAAATCATCCATGCCATATTTGACAGCATATCTGTAATAACGAATATCCCTGATCAATAAATTCATCATAATCAGGACAAACATCAAGAAACTGGCATAAGGGTTCCCGGAGAATACAAATATCGAAATAATAATTGCAATGGCTAATATAATATAGCCAGCAATCTGCCATGTCGGGTCCTTCCATATATTGCGCCATTTTCGGCATTCCCCTCGT
>JBGUIG010000093.1:0-63610 GCA_045112795.1 Anaerovoracaceae bacterium
GGATGCATGCTCGATGCCTGCTGCCTTCTTGATAAGAACTGCAGCCGGAGGTGTCTTGCATACGAATGTGAATGATCTGTCTGTGTATACTGTGATAACTACAGGAATGATCATTCCCTGCTGATCCTGAGTCCTTGCGTTGAACTGCTTGCAGAAGTCCATGATGTTAACGCTCTTCTGACCGAGTGCAGGGCCTACTGGAGGTGCAGGTGTAGCTCCGCCGGCAGGGATCTGAAGCTTAATATAGCCGTCGATCTTCTTTGCCATTGAAATCTCCTTTCCTGAGAAATTGCTTTCTCATTTTTATATCTTTAACGAACAGTGGATGCTGTCCGTTTAAGATCATTTGCCAGCTCAGTGGCAGTCAGCAGGGAAATTCCCTGCGACTTATTTGAGCTTGCTGACCTGTGAGAACTCGATCTCTGCAGGTGTGTCTCTTCCGAACATGGATATTCTTGTCTTGACGATCTGCTTCTCAGGGTTGATCGCTTCAACAATACCCAGCTGTCCTTCGAAAACTCCGCCGATAATACGTACTGTATCTCCGACCTCGATATCAAGATCGATTTTGAGCTTTTCGATGCCCATTCTTACGATCTCTTCCTTGGTCAGCGGAATCGGGTCTGATCCGTGTCCTACGAAACCTGTAACACCTTCGGTATTACGTACAAGGTACCAGGTCTCATTATTAACGATCATCTTGATTACAACGTATCCCGGATAGAGCTTGCGTGTCTTGACCTTCTTGACTCCGTCCTTGATCTCGATTCTTTCTTCGGTCGGGATAACGACTTCAAGAATCAGGTCCTGCATGCCGCGGTACTCGACCATTCTTTCGATACTGGTCTTGACCTTGTTCTCATAGCCCGAATATGTGTGGATAACATACCACTTGGCAGTTCCGTCGCCTCTGAGGCCTTCTCCTTCAAGCGGTGAAACCGAAGTTCTTACTTCAGCCTTCGCTGCCTTGTCTTCAGCCTCTTCATTGACGGCAGTCTCTGCTGCGTTTGTCATGTCTTCCATGTTAACCATATCTGCCATCTGTTATACTCCTCTGACTAGGATAATGTTATACCCAGAATACCCTTGAGCGCTGCAAGGAATCCTGTATCGATAAGCCAGAATGCAACCGCAAAGAATACAACGCATCCGATTACTACGATAGTATCAGTTGTCAGTTCTTCTCTTGTCGGCCATACGACTTTGCGGAACTCCTGTCTTACTCCTCTGAGATAAGCAATGAGGCCGCCCTTCTTCTTGCCGCCCTTGTTCTGGTTCTGGCTCTGCTTCTTGGCGGAAGCCTGTGCTGCCTGCTTTGCAAGATCAGCCTTGGCTTTGTCGCTTCCGTTAGTTTTGTTGTTAGCCATGTTAATTCTCCGTTGATCCGAAAATTATTTAGTCTCCTTGTGGAGGGTCTCCTTGTTGCAGAACTTGCAATACTTCATGAGTTCAATTCTGTCAGGATTGTTTCTCTTGTTCTTCATTGTATTGTAGTTTCTCTGCTTGCACTCTGTGCATGCAAGGATGACTTTCTGTCTTACTCCTGCTGCCATGTTTCTTTCTCCTTGATTAGTGGTTAATGTCTGAAAAAATGCGTCTTAGCGATCTTATCTTACAGATGCTTGACGCATCTTTTCAATCTAAAACTCGAAGAGCGGTTCCCCGTCCCTTCGAATCATTAATCTAAAGTCGCTCGATAATAATACTTATTCTGCAAGTCAAAGTCAAGGATTTTTTGACGAAAAAAGCTTTGTTTTTCAGGAAAAATCAGGCAGGACCCGGAGCCGGATTGATATCCGGCCGGGATTCCTGTTTATTACTTCTCAGATGCCTCTCTGGCTCTGCGTATACCGTACATGAGAACCGCAGCTGCGTTTGAAGCGTTAAGTGAATTGATGCTGCCGTACATAGGAATCGAGAGAACAAAGTCGCATTTCTCTTTGACGAGTCTTCCGACGCCTTTTCCTTCATTTCCTATAACAATAGCGATCGGACCTGTCAGATTTGTCTCGTAATATGTATCTCCGTCCATATCAGCCGCGCCGACCCATATGCCACGCGCCTTGAGTTCTTCGATTGTTCTTGCGATGTTCGTAACCTGGACAACCGGCATGGTCTCGACAGCTCCGGCAGCGGAAAGCGCAACCGTCTGTGTCAGTGATGCAGCTCTTCTCTTGGGAATAACAACTCCATGCGCGCCGGCGCACTCTGCGGTACGGATTATAGCGCCGAGGTTGTGCGGATCTGTGACCTCGTCAAGTATTACAATGAAAGGATCCTCTCCGGCGGCTTCGGCTTTTGCGAACACCTCGTCCATATCAGCATAGGAATACTCGCTGACTTTGGCAACAACGCCTTGATGTTTTGTCCCCGGAGCCATTGCGTCAATCTTTTCCTTAGGCACGAAGTCAACAATAACTCCCTGCTCTTTTGCAATCGCGACGATTTTGGAGACAGAACCTTCAGCACCGTCCGCGATGAATATTCTCTCGACTTCACGTTCTCCGTTCAGAGCTTCAGTTACAGGATTCCTTCCGGCAATAACCTCAAGTCCGTCAGTGCCGATGTTCTGTTCTCTGTCGAACGGCATGTCCATGTCAAATCCGAGCACCCTGCGTCTGTCGGCTGACTGATTTCTCGCAGGAGAGCCTTTTCTGCCGGCTGATGCTGCTCTTCCGGAATTCCCGGCAGCCTTCCTTCCGCCCGCAGCAGATGAACGTTTCTTCGGCTCATACGAGTATGTATCTCCGTAATCGCGTCTGTTCTTTCCGCCTCTCTTAGGAGCAGTCTTTCTGTCTGTATCTTTGAATCTTTTGTTTTCTTTCTTGCTCATTTCTGTTCAGTTCTTTCTGTGTGTCAGAATCTCAGTGTCACTGACCTGTCTATTCCTTCTTTTTTCCTCTTATATACTACGAATCTGTAAGTGAGTCCGTTCTCGGTTACCGGTTCACTCTCTGAAATAACAGCATAGTCATCATCGCTGTCAAAGTCAGGGATGAATGTGTCTGCGTCAAATTCCGCATCGATCTTCGTGACATACAGTTTGTCACAGTATTTGTAAAATCTCCTGTACAGAGAACCGCCGCCTATAAGCAATACACTGTCCGGAGGATATTTCGCGATTGCGTCAAAGAGCTCATACTCTCCGCGAACTATAATGCAGCCTTCAGCCTGATAGTCCGGATTCGCCGTCAGCACATAGTTAACTCTGTTAGGGAGAGGTTTGCCTCCCGGCATTGATTCAAGAGTCTTTCTTCCCATAACCACAACTTTGCCCTGCGTATGCTCCCTGAAATACTTCATATCCGTAGGAAGCGAAGCGAGCAGTCCGTTGTCCTTACCAATACCCCAGTTTCTGTCAGCAGCTACAATAAGGTTCATGCAAAGCTCCTTTCTCTCAGCAGTTGATAACGTCTGTTCCGGATCATAAGTTTATCTGAATCTGTTAACCATCATGGCGACCTGTTCATTCTCCATGCGGCGCGCTCTGTATGAGTAGAAGATATCCGAATTGCATTTTGTACAGACATTGGATATCTCAATATGGTCCTGAGGGATCCCCGATCTGAGAAGAGTCATTCTGTTCGCCTCGCGGAGATCCAGATGATATTTCCCTCCTGGAATCTCTGCCCCGTCTGAGTCGACTGCCGGGTATTTCGAAAGAATCCGGTCAGCTTCTTCCTTGCTCCACTTATCCGCAAAGGCTTCGTACACTTCGTCACCCATCTCATAGCAGTCGCGGCATATACCCGGCCCGACAGCAGCATACATATCCGCAGGATCGCAACCGAACCTGACGGCCATATTTGCAACTGCGACTTCCGGAATCCTTCCGAGCGTACCGCGCCACCCCGCATGCACTAGACCTACCGCTTTGCGCACCGGATCGACAATGTATACCGGAGGGCAGTCACCACCGAACACGGTCAGAACCACGCCGGGGATATCTGTAACGACTCCGTCAACATACTGCATGTGAAGCGGTTTGCAGGAAAGGCCCAGATCTTCACGTGAAGCGACGTGTACAAAGTTCGTGTGTTTCTGGTCAGTGATACACTCCCATTCAATCGATGAGCCGAGCTGACGCGCCAGAATGTCCCTGTTGCCTCTCACAACAGGTGAAGCATCTGTGATGTCTTCCCATTTCATGGCAGCGAGCCTGAGGCCTTTTTCGCCTTCTCCGGTCTGAGCATCATATGAAATGTACCTGGTAGTGAACAGATTAGGCACTCCAAGATTGTCAAGAAGATCAAAAGACAGGTAAGGTATTCCCTCTCCGCTGACTCTGTTTATATTGAATATTTTCTTCCCGTCTGAAAAGCGTATGTTCATTTCTCTGAATGCCCTGCCCCGTCATAATCATTCAGCCGCGCTGTCAATTATGCGGAATGCCTCTGCTGTAATTTCCTGAATCCTGCCGGTTCTGCCCGTCAGGTGAAGATACCCGATAAGAGCTTCGAATCCGGTAGCGTATTTGTAATCTCTGGGATCCGCGTGCTGCGGACGCGACATGGACCTGTGATTGCGCGCGCGCTTGAGAAGTCTTTCTTCGTCACCGGTCAGGAAACCTGTCTCGATCATTATCCTCGCCGCTTTGGCCTGTCCTGCCGCCGATACGTATTTAACTGCTGCCTTATGCGCGCGGCCTGCGTCCTTCGGGAAGCGCCCGATTATCATTTCTCTGACAACTACCTCATATGCGGCATCGCCCACATATGCGAGAGCAGTTGTATTCAGCGTGCTTACTGTTTCTTCTGTCATCGTTCCGGGTGTAAAAACAATGACGCAGATTACTGTGCTGCGTCATTATTTGATGATAATTCTACTTATAATGTTGTAACTAGTTTCTTATAACCTGGACGCCCTGAGGAGTATCCTTGAGAGTAATTCCCATTGCCGCAAGCTGATCTCTGATTTCATCGGCTCTTGCCCAGTTCTTGGCTTTGCGGGCAGCCTGTCTCTCATCGATCAGTGCCTGGATGTCGTCGCCGATTCCGGCTTCTTCTTCAGCGTCTCTGAATATTCCGAGAACATCTGCAAGCTCATCAATTCTCTTCAGAGCTTCTTCAGCATATGACTTCGACGCTCCGTCTTTGACTGCAATGTTGATTTCAGATACCATCTCGAAGATTACTGAAATAGCGTCTGCAGTATTGAGATCATCATCCATAACCTCGATGAATCTGTCTCTGAATTTGTCGAGTCCTGCAAGCAGTTCATCTTCGCCCTGCATTTTCTCGTCTGTGCCGTTCTTTCTGAGGAACTCAAGTGTCTCGATAGCAGTTGCAATTCTGTCATATCCCTGCTTGGAAGCATGCATCAGTCCGTCGCTGAAATTGATCGGGCTGCGGTAATGTCCTGAGAGCAGGAAGAATCTGATGAAATCTCCTGTGTATTCCTTGCGGATATCTCTGACTGTGAAGAAGTTGCCAAGGGACTTGGACATTTTGACATTATCTACAGTGATGTATCCGTTGTGCATCCAGTAGTGGGCAAAAGGCACTCCATTGCAGGCTTCAGACTGCGCGATCTCATTCTCGTGGTGCGGGAAGGTCAGATCCTGTCCGCCGCCGTGGATATCGATGGTATCACCGAGGTGCTTCTTGGCCATAGTCGAGCACTCGATATGCCAGCCCGGTCTTCCCATTCCCCATGGAGATTCCCATGCGATCTCGGATTCCTCCTTGCGTGCTTTCCACAGCGCAAAGTCCAGCGGATCCTTCTTGACTTCGCCGATAGCGATTCTTGCGCCGCTTTCGAGATCGTCGATATTCTGTCCTGACAGTTTGCCGTATTCTGCGAATTTACGTGTTGAATAGTAAACGTCTCCGTCAGCTTCGTAAGCATACCCCTTGTCAATCAGTGTCTGAACGAAGTCTATGATTTCCGGAATATGCTCGGATACCTTAGGATGAACATCTGCCTTGACAACATTAAGAGAACCTGCGTCATCGAAATATTCTTTGATGTATTTCTCGGATACTTCCGGAGCCGTGATTCCCTCTTCCTTAGCCCTGTTAATGATCTTGTCATCTACGTCGGTAAAGTTCTGAACGAACTTGACCTCATAACCTCTGTATTTGAAATATCTTCTGAGTGTATCAAATACAACGAAAGGTCTTGCATTACCTATATGGAAGAAATTATAGACAGTAGGTCCACAGACATACATCTTGACCTTTCCCTCTTCAATAGGTACGAATTCTTCCTTGCGGTTGGTCAAAGTGTTATAAATCTGCATGTGGTATTCCTCCTGTAATTATTCTGTCGTTAATTATCTGTTTAATATATATAATTCTGAATCAATATACAAACAGCTGTTAATTGTTTTCATATTCTGTCCGGGACAGTCTCCCGGAGCTCTGTATTCCGGGCCTTAAGCCACCGTTAATTATACACCAAGAAAGGCTCCGATGCACCCCATTATAATAAGCACGATGAACGGACTCTTTTTGAATCTGGTCATCAGCACGACAGTCGCTGCAACAATCAGGACTGCAGCAATGTCTACCGGACTGCCTGTTATAAGGCCCGCTAGTCCGGACGATGTATCCATTCCGAGTCTTCCTATAAGCCCTGCTCCGAGTCTGGTTTCTCCTGCAAGAGCCGGTATGATAAGCGTTACTATTGCCGCTCCGATAAGGCCCATCGTGGCAGGCCTTATTGCTTTGAGCGCTCCCTGGACAGCTCTGCTGCTCTGGAACTGCTGCAGCATTCTCACCACTATGCTGACAATTATAAACGCCGGCAGAATAACGCCGAAAGTTGCGCAGGCTGCGCCTGCAATACCCGCAGCTTCATAGCCAACATAAGTTGCGGTATTGACCGCAAGCGGGCCAGGCGTTATCTGAGATATCGCGACTATATTGGCAAACATCTCTCTGCTCATATCCAGGAAAGGCTGAATGCTGTCATAAATAAGACGGACAATTGCCAGACCGCCGCCGAACCCCAGGAGACCGACTTTGAAAAAACTGATGAAAAGTTCCCAGAATATCATTTGCTGCCTCCTTTCCCGTCAGAGGTTCCGGAAGATGGCTTCTCGTTATCATCATCCCGGACTTTTGCTGCTTTCATTCTGTCTCCGATCAAAGCGCTTGAAACACCAAGCACAATGAAAAGAAGGATTACATATGCTGTATTAATGTTAAATACTGCTATAAGCACAAAGCTTACAACCGCTGCCAGTATAGTCCATCCGCCTTTGAATACGACTGAAGACATCTGGATCACCGCTACTACCACAAGGCCGAGGGCTGCCGCTCTCAGTCCTGCCATTGCGCCGGCAACATATGGGTTGTCACTCAGATTGGAAATAAAAGTGGCAATCAGAAGTATCATTACAAATGACGGCAGCACAACGCCGAATGTCGATACAAGGGAGCCGAGGAAGCCTTTTTTCTTGTATCCGACATAAGTCGCCATGTTGATCGCAATTACACCCGGAAGGCTCTGGCATACCGCCACTATATCAACGAATTCGTCCTGGCTGAACCATTTCTTCTCCTGTGTAAGTGTATTCTGAAGCAGAGGAAGCATGGCAACACCGCCTCCGATAGTGAAGGCTCCTAATTTAAAAAACAGTATAAACAACTCGGTAAGCACATTCATTCCCGCATTCTCCATTCCTGCCGCACGCCGGCACTGTCGCTTTGCATATGAATAACAGCACTGCTTTGCTGGCGTAGATTATACTATTATACGTACTATATGGCCAACACTATTTTGCAAGCATTGTCAGCCACCCGTCTGAAACCGCCGAAGCGTTCACGCAGAAATAAAGAATGGATGGATTAAAATCCATCCACTCTGTTATCTGTCATGTTCAGAGACCTCAGTAAATCCGGGATTAGTGAGCGTTCAGAGTCTCTTCAGGAAGTCTTGAGAGGAATACTCTTCCGTCTCCTTCGAGGTCAACAAGAGCCTTTGCCTTAGCGATAGCTTCTTCAACTGTCATAACCTCGTGTGCGTCTTCACGGCGGAGCTTGTATTCAACTTTGCCCTCACCTGCAAGCTTACCGACGGTAATTCTGATTGGAATACCGATAAGGTCTGCGTCGTTGAACTTGACGCCAGGTCTCTCATCACGGTCATCAACCATTACTTCAACGCCCATGGACTCGAGTTTCTTCTCGATGTCATAAGCCATGTTCAGCTGAACTTCATCTTTAGGCTTGATAACTGTAACGATTACATGATAAGGAGCTGTAGCCAGAGGCCAGATGATACCCTTTTCATCATGATGCTGCTCTACGATTGTCTGAAGAGTTCTGCTGATACCAACGCCATAGCATCCCATCCAGTAAGGGTGATCTTCGCCTTTTTCATCCTTGAATGTTGCATTCATTGATTCGGAGTACTTGAGACCCAGCTTGAAGATCTGTCCTACTTCGATACCTCTTCTGTACTTGACAGGCTTTCCGCAGTGTGGGCATGGATCGCCTTCCTGAAGCATCTTGATGTCTGTTACGATATCTCCTGTGTAATCTCTGCCGTAGCATACGCCGAGCATGTGGTGGTCTTCCTGGTTAGCGCCGGCGCACATATTTACTGTGCCTACCAGCTCAGAATCGACTACTACAATACAGTTCTTGAGTCCGACAGGGCCTGTGAATCCGGCAACGCTTCCGGTAAGAGGTCCTGCAACTGTTTCGTCAGAGAACTCAATGTAGTGCTCAGGAATGTTAAGAGCATTGACTAGCTTGATCATGTTCAGCTGTCTGTCACCTCTTATGAAGCATGTAACATAGTCCTTAGGCTGAAGGTCATTGTCATAAGTAGTGAACATAAGAGCCTTGATTGACTTTTCAACCGGCAGGTGGAGATAAGCGCATACGTCCTCGATTGTCTTGGTTCCAGGTGTGTATACAACTTCTGTTGGCTGCATTTCTTCAACTACCGGCTTCTCATCTGTAAACTCAGCTCTCTCCTCTGTTGCAGCCATACCGCAGTTGTCGCAGTACATGATGTCTGATTCACCCCAGTCACTCAGAGCTGAGAACTCATGGGACTTGCTGCCGCCGATAGGGCCGTTGTCAGCTTCTACTACTCTGTAGTCGAGGTCGCATCTTGTGAAGATCTTCTCATATGCATGATACTGTCTCATGTAAGCAATATCGAGATCCTCAGGTGTAGCGTCGAATGAATAAGCATCCTTCATAAGGAACTCTCTTGTTCTCAGGAGTCCGTATCTAGGACGTGATTCATCTCTGTACTTATACTGAATGTGATACAGTGAGAACGGGAGCTCCTTGTATGAAGACCATTCCTTGCGTACGAAATCAGTGAACATCTCCTCGCATGTAGGATTGAGGATAAAGTCGTTGCCGTTACGGTCCTTAATTCTCCAGAGTTCTGGTCCGTATGCATACCATCTGCCTGTCTCCTGCCAGAGTTCTGCAGGATTGACATGCGGCATGTAAACTTCCTGGCAGTCAATGTAATCCATCTCTTCTCTGACGATCTGTGAGATTTTTCTCAGTGTTCTGTATCCCAGCTTAGGATACATATACAGACCTGCAGATTCCTGCTTGATCATATTGGCTCTGACAAGCAGCTTGTGGCTCTCTAATACTGCATCGGATGGTGCTTCACGAAGAGTCTTAAGGTGGTTCTTGGATAGTCTCATTATTCAAATCTCCCTTCTATTGCGCAGGATGCAAATGCGGCAATGCCTTCGCCCCTGCCTGTAAACCCGAGTCCTTCTTCTGTAGTCGCTTTGATATTTACTCTTGAGAGCGGGATCCCGAGTGTTTTTGCTACATTAATTCTCATCTGTTCATTGTATGGCGACAGTTTGGGTGCCTGTGCGATGATCGTCACATCTACATTATTTATAGTGACATCTTCGCCTGCACCTCCGAGCATGTCTCTCACTTCAGACATGAGTTTCATGGAATCTGCGCCTCTGTATTTCTCGTCACTGTCCGGAAAATGCCTGCCTATATCTCCGAGTCCGGCAGCGCCCAGCAGTGCATCCATAATCGCATGCGCTGCAACATCGGCATCCGAGTGGCCGAGTAGCCCCTTTTCATAGGGGACTGGAGTCCCGCATAGGATCAAAGCCCTTTCCGGGACAAGCTTATGCACATCATATCCTGTTCCTACTCTTGTAGTCATAGATACATTCCTTCCTAGTGGCAATACTTCATGCTATTATAGGATATTGTATTGATTCTTTCAATGGCAAATTGGCCTGATGTATCTGTATTTCTATCAGAACAAATAAAAAAAAGATCGAATCACCGCCAACAGTTAAGCTAAATGTGTGATTCGACCAGTTTATCTGCTTCTTCCATTGTATAGCCACCTGAGTAGATGAGCTCGCTTTCGAGTATCTGCTTAGCTGTCCCGAGGAGTTTCTTCTCCCCGGTTGACAGGGGTTTGGCTCTGTCCGTCCTGACAAGATTCCTGACTACCGCAGCAACTTCCAGTATGTCACCGGTTTGCATCCTCTCAGTATTCTCGCGGTAGCGTTTGTTCCAGTTTGGATTCATCTTCTCAGTATCACCGCCGAGCACCTCAAGGACCTCTCCTATCCGTGACTGATCGATCACTGCCCGTACACCGAGCTTCTCGCAGTTGTCAACGGGGACCGAAGCATCCATGCGCGAGTAAGGAAGCGACACACTATAATAAGTACGGATTTCACCCAGAAAATCTTTTTCCTGTATGTCTGTGATGATACCCGCACCGTACATAGGATAAACAATGTGGTCGCCTATACTGAATTTATGCATGGAACACTTTCCTTTCTGACATATGAGTATTATAACCCTAACTCAAGAAAATGTCAATGGTAAACAAAAGATGTATTTTACTCCTCACAGAGGGATATGTCAATATCTTTTTTATAATTTTTGTGACGGTTTTGCTGACGTTTTCTTAATGCCCGTCAAAGCGCCTTCGCGTTGTCTAAAAACCTGATCATCAGCCTTTTCGATACAGCAGGATAACACAGCTTATTATTTTACCTGCTTTTCATTTTATCAGGAACTCAGGTTATGGTATAATTTTTTGAAATACAGTTTGAGAACGGAGGATCACGGCATGAAGAGACTTCTTATTGTAGATGACGAAGATAAGATCCGTGAGGTCATCAAAGAATATGCAGAATTCAGCGGGTATGTAGCCGAGGAAGCTGCCGACGGCATGAGTGCAATCGGAATGGTTAAACTGAACGACTACGACCTGATTATAATGGATGTAATGATGCCTAAGCTTGACGGCTTCAGTGCTGTTAAGGAAATTCAGAAGATCAAGAATATTCCGGTTATTATGCTTTCAGCGCGAGGTGAGGAATACGACAAACTCTTCGGTTTTGAGCTGGGAATAGATGACTATGTAGTCAAGCCTTTCAGCCCCAAAGAACTCATGGCGAGAGTCAATGCAGTTCTGAACAGAGTTGACGCTTCTGATAAATCATCACAGACAATCGAAAAATTTGACGGGCTTGAGGTCAATTTCGCCGCACGCACAATCTCTGTAGACGGAAAGCGCATTGAGCTTACGCCTAAGGAATATGACCTTCTGTTTTATATGATTCAGAACAAAAATATCGCACTCTCAAGAGACAGACTTCTGTCAGATATCTGGGGTTATGATTTCTTCGGGGACGACCGTACAATCGATACTCACGTCAAGAATCTGAGAAACAGCCTCGGGCCATACAGAAAATTTATCGTAACTCTCAGGGGTGTTGGCTACAAGTTCGAATACGAGGGATAGTAATCATATGACGCCTGACAAGAATCCGAATGAACCGAAAAAACTGGACACAAGCAGCATCAAGACGACAACGCTGTTCTCGTTTTTGATGTTTGCCATGGTTCTTGTCACTTTCCTGTGGGTGCTGACTTCTTTCTTCCTTGATACTTACTATCAGAAAATGCGCACGCAGGAGGTCATTCGTACAGCGGACGCAATAGAAGCCCAATATCTCAAAGGCTCTGCCGGCTTCGAAAAATACGCGATAGAAACAGCCGGCATCAATGGTATTTTTATCAGGATCGACGGTCTTGAAACATCTCTTGTTTACGATGGGACCGGAGGGAACAGAGACAACGAACTGTTTGAGTCCGATGTTGCCCGGATCAGCCAGAAGCTCGAGAACTCCGAGTACAGCAGCGTCACCGAAACTCTTCACGCCGCTTCTTCGGATTCCGCCGCAAGGCTTGTATACGCAGCACACATCGGCGCCGGCAGAAATCTTGCCGCACTGTATATTATCGCTCCGCTTTACCCTGATCAGATAACAATCAGAATCGTCAAGAATATGCTCGGTTACATCACCTTCATTCTTCTGTCTGTTGCATGCTTCCTTGCATACGCTCTGTCGCGGAGAATCACATCGCCTATTGAGAACCTGACCAGATCAGCAACCGAGCTGTCCCAGGGCAATTACAATGTGAGATTTGACGGGTCTTCTTTTACCGAAACCAAAGAACTTGCGCGCGCTCTGAACAAAGCATCCTATGAAATGGAGAAGACCGACTTCTACCAGCGCGAGATTCTCGCAAACGTCTCTCACGACCTCAAGACTCCGCTTACCATGATCAGATCATATGCAGAGAAGATAATCGACATCTCGGGCGACAATCCGCAAAAGAGAAACGCAGATCTTCAGATTATTATTTCTGAGACCGAAAGGCTCAACCGCCTTGTTACTGACATGCTTTCGGTATCCAACCTGCAGTCAAACAACGTAGAGATGCACCGTGAGACTTTCGATCTGGTCGAAGCGGCTAAGGATGTGTACGAGAGCTTTATGGTCCTCGGTTCATCGCAGGGCTATGATGTGCATTTCCACCCATGCAAGCCTGCATATGTTGTAGGTGACCGGAGCAGGATCATGCAGGTCATGACCAATTTCGTATCCAATGCGGTCAAATACTCCGGTGAGAACAAGTTCATTGATATTCAGATATCCAAGAGCAACCGCAAAGTAGCTTTTCACTGTGTCGACCACGGTGTAGGGATCCCTTCAGATGAGATTTCTCATGTATGGGACAAATACTACCGTACATCTGCGAACCACGAGCGTGATATCGAAGGAACAGGTCTCGGACTGGCTATTTCCAAGAGCATACTCAATCTTCACAGCGCGAAGTACGGTGTTAAGAGCGAGGAAGGCAAAGGATCAGATTTCTGGTTCGAAATGGATACTGTCAGAAAACCTTCCGCAAAGGGCAAAGGCGGCAAAGACAAGCAGGACAATCCTGAGTCTGTTTAAACAGAAATTGCACTTTACTGGCGGCCTGCTCAGCAGCCGCCGTTTTACATTAATCTATAATTTCGTTTTCCTGAAAGCAGGTTATCATGGCAAAAAAGCAAAAAACCGTTTATATGTGTAGTGAATGCGGCAACGAGTATCCGTCCTGGCAGGGACAGTGCTCTTACTGCGGAAGCTGGAATACAATCACAGAACTTAAAATAAACAATCTGAAGGAGCCAGCAGCAGACAGCCGCAGACGCACAGGTACGGAAGGAAGACCGGTTCGCCTCGGATCAGTCGGAACTTCGGATTATGCGCGCATGAGTTCCGGTATTGGAGAGCTGGACCGTGTGCTCGGCGGAGGTATTGTTCTCGGTTCACTGGTTCTCATTTCCGGCGAACCCGGAATCGGCAAATCAACTCTTATAGCCCAGTCAGCTAACAGCATTGCTTCCGCTTACGGAACAGTGCTGTATGTCAGCGGCGAAGAGTCCGAAGAGCAGGTCAAGATGAGAGCAGACCGCGTGTGTGCATCCGGCAGTTACACCGGCGAATCCGCAGGCCAATCCGATGGTCTGAGTGATAACCTGTTTATCTATCCTGAGACCAGCATTGAAAACATCCTCACGGTCTGTGAAGAACTCAAGCCTTGTTTTCTGATAATCGATTCAATTCAGACAATGTATTCGTCTGAGGTTGATTCAGTCGCCGGCAGTGTTACTCAGATCAGAGCCTGCTCCAATCTGCTGATTAAGTTTGCCAAAACCAACAATGTGCCGGTCTTCATAGTAGCCCACGTTACAAAGTCCGGAGAACTGGCAGGTCCTAAGACGATAGAGCATATGGTTGACTGCGTTCTCAGCTTTGCGGGAGAGCGTGACAGAGATCTCAGAATTCTCAGATCATTCAAGAACAGATTCGGAACTACAGATGAAATCGGTGCGTTCAGAATGACATCCGAAGGAATGATCGAGGTCTCTGATCTCAGCGGAAGCCTTATCGAAACCGATACATGTGAAGAAGGCTCTGTCATATCTGCAGTTTACGAAGGCAGCAGACCGGTATTTTTCGAAATACAGGCCCTTGTCACACAGGCGAACGTTGGCTTTGCCCGCAGAACTGCAGTTGGAATCAATTACAACCGCCTCAGCATGATACTCGCTGTGCTAGAGAAAAAAGCAGGCATCAACCTGCTGAACTACGATGTCTATGTCAATGTTGTAGGCGGCATGAACACCGGCAGCACAGCTACAGATCTTGCTGTAGCACTTGCAATCTACAGCTCTTTTAAGAGCAAATCCGCATCCAGACGGATTGTAGCGGTCGGAGAAGTCGGTCTGACCGGTCATCTCCGGTCTATCCCGAACACTGATAAAATAGTTCAGGAAGCAGTCAGGCTTGGCTATGAAGCGGTTATTCTGCCTGAGAGAAACGCCCGCCAGTCTGCAGAGTCAGGCAAAGTCAGTATTTCAGATTCAGGCAGATCAGTTACTGTAACTCCTCCGGGCAGCGACGGGGCCAGAGGAATAAGAGTCATCGGCGCATCCAATATCCGCGATGCTATCAACGCCTATCTGAACTGACTGCAATTACCCTTTCAGGGGCAATTCATCCCGCCTTCTGATTAAAATGAAACGCCCGGGACTTCGGTATGTCCCGGGCATTTTGAATACTCTTATTAATCTGTCAGTTCTTATAATGTTTACCAGTGTATCCTTCTGTACTGCTTTCAGCAGATGACGTTCCGGAAGATTCAGCCGGTTCTGCCTCAGAAGGTGCAGATACCTCTTCAACAACCGGGACAGGAGCGCCGGATTTTTCGGCTTTCAATGCTGCTTTGCGCGCGTATTTTTCTCTTGCTTTAGCAAGATCATCCTTTCTGACAAGATCGAACCAGTTTGTCGTCTTGCTGAGAGCGAATATAAATATCAGATAAAGCGCTCCGGTACAAACATCCAGTATAAGCGACTCCATATCTGACTCGCTGGAGATGGTCGTCATGTTGAGTCCCTGCAGATAGAATATTGTCATATTGTTACAAATGTGAAAAGCTGCAGGTACTTCAAGTCCTCTTCCCATCCAGGCGCTTAGCGCAAACACAGTGCCGGTTAAAAATATTCCCACCTGCCCTATTCTGTTATATGGATGCTCGGAAGCAAATATCACAGCCTGGAGCAGTACAGCTATTATTGGCAGTTTAATCCATGAACCGAGAGTCTGCATCAGCAAACCGCGGAATACATATTCCTCTGCGATACACTGCAAAGGTCCCAGAATGGTCAGCAGGATAACCCCGGCAACGGTAAATTTAATGCTGAAATTACTGTACTGGCGGTGAATGATGAGTTCCATGAACATAATCGGAATGCTCACACACAGAAAAGCTACAGGAAATACTCTCCAGAATACCTTGCTGCTCCATCCGCCCCTCGAAGATGAATATGAAGAAAACGGACGGTCACGGACAATAAGAGACGCCAGCCATAAAGCCGGAATCATCAGTGCCACTCCGCCCAGACTGTATATGCACTGCAATGGATCGGAAAGATCCATGCCATCATATCCCATCGCCAGCTGAGCCATCAGTTCTCTGAGATCCGGACTCCCTGTTCTGATTCCCTGCACAACACTGGTTACAACAAAAAGGCCAACATACAGCAGCAGATAAAATACAGCAAACAGAATTGCTACGAGTATTGGCTTGTACCATTTGTACGCCGGAAACTGTCTTCCGTATGTCGGATATGAATGTTCCTGACGATTCGTATCTGAGATATAATACATCCCCCTCATTACCTCCTGAAAATTCATTACGATATCTATTATAGCACTTTTACAGCGCTTTTTTGTACAAGCTAAAAGCTCTTACCCATGCAGGGTAAGAGCTTGGCCGCTGATCAATATGATTCTAATGAATCTGTATTATTTCTCTTCCTGTGAAGCCTTGTATGCTGCGATAACCTTGTCAGCGAGGTTGCCAGGGAGCTCAGCATATCTTGCGAACTCAACTGTGAAGGAACCTCTTGCCTGAGTCATTGATCTCAGAGCGATAGCATAGTCGAACAGCTCAGACTGTGGAGCTTCAGCGTGGAGAACGGTTCCGCTCATAGTAGGATCCATTCCCATTACGATACCTCTTCTGTTAGGAAGGTCGCCCATTACAGCTCCTACGTATGCTTCAGGAACTGTGATCTCGAGCTTCATGATAGGCTCGAGCAGGCAAGGTCTTGCCTCTACGATACCCTTCTTGAATGCGAGTGAAGCAGCGATCTTGAAGGATACTTCGTTGGAGTCTACTTCGTGATATGAACCGTCATAGAGTACAGCCTTGATGTTCTGTACTTTGCATCCTGCGAGAGGGCCCTTTTCCATGCACTCGAGAAGTCCCTTCTCAACTGCAGGTACATAGTTCTTAGGTACGGAACCGCCGAAGAGCTCTTCTGAGAACTCGAGTCCAGGCTCCTGGGATGGTGAGAATCTGATGTGTACATCACCGTACTGTCCTGCACCGCCGGACTGCTTCTTGTGCTTACCCTGAACATCGGAGTTGCCCTTGATGGTCTCTCTGTAAGCGATCTTCTGAGGAACTACATTTACGGATACGCCGTATCTGTCCTTGAGCTTAGCCTGGATGATTCCGAGCTGGATGTCGCCCTGGCCGCCGAGGAGAGTCTGATGTGTCTCAGCATTTCTCTCGAGAACGAATGTTGGATCCTCTTCCATAAGTCTTGCAAGACCCTGTGCCATCTTCTCGTCTTCGTTCTTATCAGCTGCTTCTACAGCAACGAAGTAGCATGGACGAGGGAATGCGATCGGAGCGATTCTTACCTGTTTGTTCTTAGCACAGAGAGTGTCGCCTGTCTTGGTGTTCTGGAGCTTGCCGAGAGCTACCATGTCGCCTGCAACTACTGTATCTGTCATCTCCTGGGACTTACCTCTTACGAAGAATACAGAACCGAGCTTCTCAGACTTCTCTGAACGTGGGTTGTAAACATCTGCACCGGACTTAAGAGTTCCGGATACTACCTTAGCATATGAAATCTTGCCGAGGAACGGATCTGCGAGAGTCTTGAAGATGAAGAGTACCAGATCGCCTGCAGGATCGCATGCGATTTCGATATCATTGTCATCAGCATCCTTAGCAGGCGTGACAACTGTTGCCGGCTTTGGTACATACTTGCAGAGGGAATCGAGAACAGTGTCAACGCCCTCACCTGTCAGAGCACTCATTGTCAGAACAGGCATGATATCTCCGTTGTGGATACCTGTTGCAAGGCCGTGTGCAAACTCTTCGTCTGTGAACGGCTCGCCCTCAAAGAACTTCTCCATGAGTTCCTCGTCAGCACCTGCTACAGCCTCATCAAGAGCATCCTTGTCATCGAGTGTAACGCATGCAGTTCCGAACTTGTCCTGGAGAGCTGCAACAACGTCTTCAACAACTACGTTGTCCTTGTCAATCTTGTTGATAAGGAAGAAAGTAGGTGCATTGTATTCCTTGACCAGATCCCAAGCCTTCTCTGTTCCTACCTGGATTCCGGAAGAAGCGTCTACCATGATGATTGCAGTAGCGCCTGTGGAAAGTGCAGCTCTGGCTTCTCCTGCGAAGTCGAAGAATCCCGGTGTGTCAATAAAGTTCAGCTTAGTGCCCTTGTATTCAACCGGAACGAGAGTCTGGTTAATGGTGTAACCTTTCTCGATTTCCATCTTCTCATAGTCAGATACTGTGTTTCCGGACTCAACCTTTCCAAGTCTGCTGATTACCTTAGTGTTAAGCAGTCCTGCTTCGAGGAAAGTGGTCTTGCCTGTGCTGCCGTGGCCCAGCAGTACGATGTTGCGGATCTTGTCGCTTGAATAGCCTTTCATTTGTTCCTCCTGATAGTTATATATTGTATTGTCTTTGATATCTTTTTATTACAGTCCGCCATGCGGGCTGTCTGTAGCGTATTAGAATTCAGCGTTGCCCGGTGTTCTTGGGAACATCTGAACGTCACGGATGTTGCTCATGCCTGTCATGTACATCAGGATGCGGTCAAAGCCAAGTCCGTATCCCGCGTGTTTGACGCCGCCGTATTTGCGGAGGTCAAGGTACCAGTCGTAATCTGATTCTGTCAGTCCCATATCCTCGATCTTCTTGAGCAGAACATCGTATCTTTCTTCTCTCTGGCTGCCGCCGATGATCTCGCCAACTCCAGGTACAAGCATATCACATGCTGCAACTGTCTTGCCGTCATCGTTGAGTCTCATGTAGAAAGCCTTGCAGTCCTTCGGATAGTCAGTTACGAAGATAGGTTTCTTGTAGATCTCTTCAGTGAGATATCTCTCATGCTCAGTCTGAAGTTCAAGGCCCCACTCTACCGGATACTCGAACTTTCTGCCTGACTTCTGCAGAATCTCAACAGCCTGTGTATATGTGATTCTTTCGAAATCTGAGTTGACGATGTTGTCGAGTCTCTCGAGAAGTCCCTTATCGACGAAGTTGTTGAAGAACTTCATCTCTTCAGGGCATTTTCTCAGAACTTCGCTGATGATGAATTTGATCATAGCCTCAGCAATGTCCATGTCTCCCTGCAGATCGCAGAATGCCATTTCAGGCTCGATCATCCAGAATTCCGAAGCGTGTCTAGCTGTGTTTGAGTTCTCAGCACGGAATGTAGGTCCGAATGTGTATACATTGCGGAAAGCAAGTGCCATGATCTCTGCTTCGAGCTGGCCGGATACTGTCAGATTGGCTTTCTTGCCGAAGAAGTCCTGTGTGTAATCGATAGAGCCATCCTCATTGCGCGGAATGTTGTCGAGGTCGAGGGTTGTGACCTGGAACATCTCGCCTGCGCCCTCTGCGTCGCTGCATGTGATCTCAGGAGAATGGGCATAGATGAAGCCTCTCTCCTGGAAGAACTGATGGATAGCGTAAGCTGCAACGCTTCTTACTCTGAATACTGCGGAGAATGTATTGCTCCTTGGTCTGAGGTGAGCGATCTCTCTGAGGAATTCCATTGTGTGGCGCTTCTTCTGCAGCGGGTAATCCGGATCGGAATCTGCTTCGAGGCTGATCTCTTCGGCTTTGATCTCGAATGGCTGCTTAGCCTCCGGTGTCAGCACGAGAGTTCCTCTGACCTTGATTCCTGCGCTCAGACGGTATTTGGATACTTCCTGATAGTTGTCAAGCTTGTCAGCTTCGTAAACTACCTGTACAGGAGTAAAGAATGTTCCGTCGTTGAGTGAGATAAATCCGAACTGGTTAGAACTGCGGTTGCCTCTGATCCAACCGTAAACTGTTACTTCCTGGTCTGCATATTTTGCTGTGTTTGTAAATAATTCTCTGATTTCGATGTCTTTCATAAATCTCTTCCCACATGCGCACTGCCTTAATAACTGCAGTGAACATATTTGCAAATTAAATATCGCGCTGGCGCAGTGCACCAGCCTAAAAAGTATATCACATTGAAATGATGAATGTCATTAAAAATATGGAGTTCATATGTTAATATTAATACATAAATGCAGAAACCGGCGGCACAAGTCCCGGTTCACCTCAGCAAGTAAGAAAAAGGAGGCAATTTATGTCTAACATTCCTACACCGCATATAAACGCTAGACTCGGAGACTTCGCAGAAACCGTCCTGATGCCGGGAGATCCTCTGCGCAGCAAATTCATCGCAGAGACATTCTTTGAGAACCCGGTGCTCGTTAACAATGTACGCGGAGTTCAGGGATACACCGGCACTTACAAGGGCAAGAGAGTATCCGTCATGGCATCCGGTATGGGCCAGCCGGCGATCGGCATCTACTCATATGAACTGTTCAAGTTCTATGATGTTCAGAATATTATCCGTATAGGATCCTGCGGCAGTATAGTTCCTGAACTTCACGCCAGAGACATCATCATCGCTCAGGGTGCGTGTACCAACGGCAACTATGCTGACCAGTACCGCCTGCCGGGCACTTTTGCACCGATAGCTTCCTTCGAACTTCTCGAGAAGGCTGTCGCAGCTACCCGCAAGACAGGCGTCAACTTCAAGGTAGGCAACATCCTTTCGTCGGACATGTTCTATGATGATGCCGCATCCGGAATGGACTGGGCTAAAATGGGTGTCCTCGGAGTCGAGATGGAGTCCGCAGCTCTCTACTGCAACGCAGCACGTCTGGGCAAGAACGGCCTCTGCATCTGCACAGTATCCGATTCCTTTATCTATCCTGAAGAGAACACCACCGCGGAAGAGCGCCAGGAATCCTTCACAACAATGATGGAAATCGCTCTTGAGATCGCATAGCAGCAACACTTCACAGAGTTCAGAAAAATAACAGCCCGGCATTCTTAATAAGATTGCCGGGTTTTTCATACTATTCAGTCTCCGGTTGTCAGAGCGGATGTCCCGCCGCAGAGGCTGGTTATTATTTGTTCTTGTGTTCTTCTCTCCACTTCTTAATGGCTTCGTATCTCTCCTTGAATCTCGGTTCGAATCCCTGATTGCCAGGGTGGTAGTATTCCGTCCCGCGGAGATTCTCAGGCAGACACTCCATATCCGCGATCTTATCCTCTGTATCGTGTGCGTATATGTACCCCTTTCCGTAATCCAGTTCTTTCATTAATCTGGTCGGAGCATTGCGGATATGCAGAGGCACCGGTTCAGCGATTGTCTTGTTGGCATCTGCCGCAGCCTGCATATAAGCGACTTCCATGGCATTGGACTTAGGCGCCAGAGCGTTGTATATAACAGCCTCTGTGAGATGTACGCTGCACTCAGGCATGCCTATCAGATGACAGGCCTGGAATGCCGCCACTGAAATCTCCAGAGCCCGCGGATCAGCAAGACCTACATCTTCTGCGGCGAATCTTGTAACACGTCTTGCAATGTACATCGGATCCTCGCCTGATTCCAGCATCCTTGCCAGCCAGTATACAGCAGCGTCAGCATCTGAATTTCTCATGGATTTGTGAAGTGCGGATATGATGTTGTAGTGCTCTTCTCCCTGCTTGTCATACAGAAGAGATTTTCTGGATGTGCACTGCTCAAAATCATCCGAAGTGATTGTTACTTTTTCACGTCCCGTATTGCTGTCTATTTCATGCTCCGCGTTGAGAACCATCATCTCGAGTGTGGAAAGAGCTGTTCTGGCATCGCCGTTTGCGAAAGCAGCAAGCGCGTTTATCTCGCTCTCGCTGATTATAACGTCCATGTCGCCGAAGCCTCTCGGGTCGCTGATAGCACTTCTGATAAGTTCTGCGATGTTATCCTGGCTCAGCTGATGCAGAACGAAAACTTTGCACCTTGACAGAAGAGCGCCGTTGACCTCGAATGAAGGATTTTCGGTAGTAGCACCAATAAGAATGATGCTGCCCTTTTCAACAAATGGCAGAAAAGCGTCCTGCTGCGCCTTGTTGAATCTGTGAATCTCGTCCACGAAAACTATGGTGCGGGCTCCGAGGGCAGTCATTCTGTCAGCCTGCTGCATGACGTTTTTGATTTCCTTGATTCCGCTCGTAACAGCACTGAAAGTGATGAACTGGGCATTCGTCCCCGCTGCAATTATCTGTGCCAGAGTTGTCTTGCCCACTCCCGGCGGTCCCCAGAAGATCATCGAGGAGACACTGTCTCTCTCAATCATTGTCCTGAGGACTTTACCCTGCCCCACAAGATGCTCCTGTCCGACATACTCATCGAGATTCCTCGGACGCATCCTTGCCGCAAGGGGTTGGTTGCTGTTATTCTCTGTGTCAAAAATACTTATCTGACTCATATCTGTTTCCTGAAAACACAGGCGGACCGGCCGCCTGTAAAGCTGCTATTTCGTTCTTTTCAATGTCCGCAGATATTGCTTCTGTTCGTCAGTTATCCTGCGGCTTTCGATTGCTTTCTGTATCGCCTTGTTGTGAGTCCAGCGGTCCAGCCGATGCTCTTCAAGAACTCTGAGCGCCGGGGTATATTGCTTTGCCAGCGCAGTCGCGAAGTACCAGGCGATCATCATGTTGATGTAGTACTCGTCTGAACGGATCTCTGCGATTCTGTTCATGTATGATATATCAAAATCTTCATCAAGGAAATGCTGCATAAGCATTCCGATTCCGAATCTTACCGTGTAGGTCTGATCCGATTCAAGCCATTTGTCTATATGGCAAAGCAGTTTTTTACGGTGTTTCTTAAATACTTTCGGGGAAAGCTGATCGCATGTCGCCCAGTTATCTACATACGGAAGAAAGCGTTCAGTCTCAGCCATGCAGATGTCAAAATCTTTGATTTCTGAGATGATAAAGGCGTGAAGCTGCATCTCATCAAAGTATTTGTGCGGCAGACTGTTCATGAAGCCGTTCAGTTCTCCATCGGCAGCTTCATCTCCTGCGGAAGTTTTTATCAGTTCTTTCGCATAAGCTCTGAGCTGAGGAGTGCGCACGCCAATCGCTCTTTCGCGCTCCTTACCGGGTATAAGTGCCATCTGGAAGTCAGCGTACTTCTCATCCTGCATCTCCCTGAGGCGCAGCTGAATGAGAGATCCGTTGAACTTCTCCATCATCACCAGATCAACGCCCGGTATTCCGTTGAACTCCGTAGGCACTATGCCTGACTCAATGTATCCGAGCCGGGCATACATTGCGCGCGCCTTCCTGTTAATGATATTCGTATCTATTCTAAGTATGGAGCAGTTCTGTGTCCTTGCCAGATCCTCCCAGAATTTCACGAAAGCCGGCCCGACACCATGTCCGCGGGCATCGGGATCGACCGCAAGTGTGTGCAGGACAGAAACGTCATCATCAGGCCCTGTATATATCCAGTCACACAGATCATATACATCGACCTGTATCTGATTGATTATGCCTGTTGCGGCGATAAGTGGTTCCGGATGCTCCTCATCTGTCAGCTCAGCGACATACAAGTCGTCCCGGTCAAGCGCAGCCTCCGCAACCGCTCTCACAGGGTATATTCCCCTGAGCCATCCGGTCGTTGTCAGTCCTGCTTCTTCAGCATCATGTGACTTATCATATATTCTTTCAATTGCGTCGAGATCGCTCTCTGCCGCCTTTCTGAATCTCAGTTCCATAGTGTGCTCCGATTGCATTCAACACATTAATTGCGTTTTGCCCTGCCGAAAGTGAAAGCGAGTACCGCGAGAAGCAGCGCAAGCACAGCTGCAGCTGCAGCCCAGATAATTCTGTCCGGCAGGAAAGACGTGGTTCCGTCACTGTTGGTGATCACCTCAGCGTCCCTAAGAATCCATGCGCCCAGAGCAGGTCCGATCAGACCCGGCACAAATACCTGCCCGATGATTCTGACGCCCTGGAACTGTCCGGATCTGCCTTCCGGAATGTTATCTCTGATGAGAGCTCCGAACACAGACATTCCGGTCAGGTAACCGGCCATCATCATAAGAGAGCCGATAAATACCGGAACCGTTGTCCTGGTATAGAACAGCACCGCATATCCGAGCATCAGTATCAGCATAGCCGGTACAATGCTCTTCATGAATCCCCTGCTGTCATACAGTCTGCCGTAAAAAACAGTAATAACCGCCGCCAGGATAATAGCGGGAGCGAAAATCAGCACATAATTGTCCATGCCCAGTGTCTTCTCATAGTAAATCAGGAGATATGGCATGAATACCTGAATAGAGATGCCGAAAACCGCAAAGTTCAGGAGTCCGAGATACAGAGTCCTGTTGTCCCTTGCTACAGATGGCCTGAAGCTGTATGAAAGTGTCGCCGCAAGGCTCTCCTCTGCAGGTCTGAGCCCTGGCGCGTCTTCGATAATAAACCAGCCCGCGATACCTATAAGAGTTGTCGCAATGCCGATAATATAATAGATTACGGTCCATGCATGGTGAGTATCAAGATTGAAACTCATGAATCCTCCGAACACCACAAGAATCGCAATCAGAGGCATCATTGAATTGACTCCTTCGATCCTGCCTCTGTTCGTTGAGTCTCCCCTGTCAGTCAGCCACGCGTTGTACGCAGCGTCATTAGCAGTTGATCCGAAGTAGGTCATCACGCAGTCCATAACGATGGTCAGAAAGATACTCTTAATGTATGCAAAGCTGATGATGCTGATGCCCCAGATAATATATCCTGCGCTCATGAAAGCTTTGCGTTTGCCGACCTTATCTGAAACCGCGCCCATGATGATTGTTGTGAGTGCCGCTGTGACAGCACTCGCCATGACCATAGCAGAAATATCTGCGGCGGATGCATGGAACATCTTGTAAATAAACACATTAAAGTACATGTTCTCAACGACCCATGCGACCTGTCCCATGAGTCCGAACACGACCATTGATATCCAGAATTTTGAACCCAGTCTGTTACTCATAATTACACGAACTTTTGTTCTGATAGTGCTAATATATCATTCATTCCCTTATATTTCAATGGCAGGAATATCAGATATCCCTGCCAAGTACTATCACTTTATATTCATTCTGCTGTTCTTCGCCGGTTCTGGTGAATCCCTGTTTCTGCCAGAATGTCATCGCTTCTTCGTTGTTTTCGATGCAGCCCAGCGACAGGTAGTCATAGCCTGCGGCTTTCATCGCTGCTCTTACATCCGCAAATATCGACGAGCCGACACCTCTGCCCTGCATATTACCGTCAACCATCAGCCATCCGATGAAAGCGTCATCGCTCTCAGGATATCCGGTTATCAGATCCATAACTGCAATAAGGACGTCATCGGTATTATAGAATCCGACAAAGTGCTTGCTGTTTCCGGAGGCTCCTTCCGGAAGCTCGGAAATAATTTCCGTAAGGCTTTCACGGGTCGGCACAGTCTTCATGTATTCGTAATACTTTGCGTTTGACTTGGCGAGTCTGTAAACAGGCGATATGTCAGCTTCGGTAATCTTCTTCACGCGGTACTGCGTTGAGAGCGTTTCGATATTGAGACCGTCGCTTTTTCCTTCAGCCTCAGCCTCACGCCTTGCAGCCTCACTGTCGATTGCCTGTCTGAACTGTGTCTCGTACAGATCTTTGTAGGTACCGCCTAGTTCAAGCAGTTCCTCATGGGTTCCCTGCTCAGCAATGACTCCGCCCTTGACTACGAGAATCCTGTCAGCCTTGAGTATAGTTGACAGTCTGTGCGCGATAACAATGCTCGTCCTGCCCTGCATCATCCTCTCGAGCGCATCCTGGATGGAGTTCTCAGATATGGAATCAAGCGCCGATGTTGCCTCATCCAGAATCAGAATCTTAGGGTCTTTGAGTATGACTCTCGCAAGGGACAGTCTCTGCTTTTCTCCTCCACTGAGCTTGAGTCCGCGGTTTCCGACCTGAGTCAGATAGCCGTCAGGCTGATTCTGTATAAAGTCATGAATATTCGCTATCCTGCAGGCTTCCTCGATCTCCTCCATTGTTGCCTCGTCATTGGCATATTTCAGGTTGTCGAGAATCGTTCCGTTAAACAGATATGTCTCCTGAGTGACCACTCCGATTGTGGACCTCAGGTATGCGAGGTCAAAGTCCCTGACATCCACACCCGCAATTCTTACGCTGCCTGCGCATACGTCGTAAAGCCGCGGTATGAGGTTGACAACTGTCGATTTGCCGGAACCTGACGGGCCTACAATCGCATACATTGATCCTCCCGGAACTTCAAAGCTCACATCAGTCAGTATAGGATTTTCAGGATTGTAGCTGAAAGCGACATGATCGTAGGTTATCGGCTTGTTGTCTACGTCTGGCTTTGCGCCATTCTCCGGTGAAACGATAGTGTTCTCTCTGTCAAAATAGTCGAAAATTCTTGTGAAAAGCGCCAGTGATCTGGTGAAATCTACAGAGATATTCAGAAGCTGTTCGATAGGTCTGTAGAGTCTGTTGATCAGAGCCACTGTTGCAGTGATGATACCGACAGTGAGGTTCGGGTCGATATTCCGGATGATGAAGTATCCGCCGGCAAAATAGATAAGAAGCGGTCCTATCTGGGTAAACATTCCCATGACCACTCTGAACATCTGACCTGATCTCTGCTCCTTGAGATTAAGATCGGTCACTTCCCGGTTGATTCTGACGAAGTCATCGTATTCTTTCTGTTCACGGGTGAATATCTTGACCAGCATCGAGCCGCTTACAGATAACGTCTCGTCTATTTTCTGATTGAGCTCATCGCTCTTGGCCTGGCTCTGAGTCAGATATTTCCATCTTGTCCTGCCTGCGGTCCTCGTAGGCAGAATCAGAAGAGGTATAACTACAATTCCTACTGCTGCAAGAGCCGGACTCATGCTGAACAGCGCAATCAGAGTTGTGACTACCGTAGCCACGTTGCTGACAATATTTGACAGGGTGCCGCTGATCACAGAGCTGACTCCGCTGATATCAGTATTCATTCTTGTAATGATGTCGCCCTGCTTCTCGGTTGTGAAGAATGAATGCGGCATGTACTGGAGATGGTTGTACATCTGGTTGCGCATATCGAAGATTATTCTCTGTGATATCCACGCATTGATGTAATTCTCGAGCACTCCAACCAGCTGGCTGACTGTCAGTGCAGCGAAAGCCATCAGAAGAAGTTGTATCAGAAGCTCCATGTTTTTGCCGACAAGCGCCTCATCTACGATCCGTCCTGTAATAATCGACGGCATCAGTCCGATTGTCGCCGACAGCAGAATCGTTATGAACACGAAAATGAACTGCAGCCAGTACGGTTTCAGATAGCCCATGATCCTGGCCAGCAGCGCTTTGGTCACTTTCGGCATGTTCTGCTTTTCTTCCTCAGTGAGGAAACGCATCGGACCCATTCGTCCCGGAGAAGGTCCTGCCATAGTTTACCCCCATTCCGACCTGCAGAGTTACAGTTCTACCGGAACGGTCTGACTTACCGGTTCCTCGAGAGCTTTCGGATTCTCGAGAAGGTATTTCATGATTCTCAGTGATTTTGCGTAATAGAATCCGTCTGCAAGTCTTTCATCTATATTGAATGTGCAGTTGATAACATCGCGCGGCTGCCATGTTCCGTCATACATGAGTTTCTGCTCCTGATGCAGAACACCGATTGTGATCATGACAGAGCAAGTTCCGTAATTGCTCAGGTGGTGATAACACGAATCGGCCCCGATTGAGCCGAGGTTGGAAAGAAGAACAGATGAATAGTTCGGATCGCCTGCAGTAAGAGATTTCGGCATAACTCCGTGGTACTCAAGTCTTCTCAGTGTAGCAAAGAATCCTTCAAGGAACGGTCTCGGAAGACTTCCGACAAAGTTCATGAGCTTGTCGAGGTCGTTGCTCTTTTCCTTGCGGACTTTTTTAACATCGCCGAGGATCAGCTTTGAGATAGAATCCAGATTCATTTCCGGATCTACTTTCATGAACATGAGGGTTTCATCAGCTGTATCTTCGAATTTCTGCTTAACAACAAATGAGAAAGTGATATCAGGTCTCTCATAATAATATCTTCCGGATATGAACCAGTTGAGTCTCGGCCTAAGGTATACGGTTCTTGCAACAGCAGTAACGATTGCGTGGAAGATTTTGATATTGACGCCTTCTTCCTCATTCCTCTCTTTCATATACTTGACCAGATCAGTTACATCAAACTGCTCAGTCATTGATACTTCAGCCTCTGTCCTCTTCGGCATGATATATGGGAGGATATTGTGATATCCGTCAAGGCCTTTTACTCTGATACCATCTCTTCTTTTGTTTTTCATAATTATATCCTTTCTGTATTGTAAACCGGTGCGTTTGAAGGCCCCCGGCAGCCTGGCTTATATCTGATCCGGATCGAACCGTTCAAAAATCGGAGTGCACCCCTCTTTGAGAGCAGTTCTGTAATCTTCAGGTTTTCTGATTGTCCACATCGCCTCTGCCATGCCCTTTTTTCTGGCTGCAAGTCTTAAAGCCGGGACTACTCTGTCAGTGAATCTGTATGCGATAAAATGCGGCTTAACAACTGCGTTGAACGCCAGATTTGTCAGCAGAACAGCCTGATAAAAAGGCAGCCCTTCCCTGTTTTTGATAAAGTTCTGCGCAAGCTGTCCCCGTATGATGTCAGGTCTTATCTTCCGGAGGACCATCAGAGCTCTTGGATCAAAGCTCTCAATAACGAAATCCCCCCGGTATGTGTCCAGGCGTCTGCACACAGCTTCGGTAAGTGCGCGGTAGTTGCCTCCGGCCACTTTGAGTTCGATCAGAAGCGGCAGTCCGCTGTCCTCATACAGTTCCAGGACTTCGTCGAAGGTCGGAATCATCTCATCCGTACCCTCAAGCCGGAGCCGTCTGAGGTTAGTAAGATCATAGTCCTCAATCCGGCCTTTGACTCCGGTTTCCCGTTCAAGATCTTCGTCGTGGAAAACGACAAGGGTTCCGTCGGCAATCAGATGCACGTCGAATTCTGACGGGAATCCGTGCTCAACCGCTCTCCGGAAAGCAGCCATTGAATTCTCAGGGATTTCGGGTTTTTTGTGAAAGCCTCTGTGGGCATAATGTTTTGCAAGTGTCATAATTTCAAACCGTTGATTATTCTTCCATATTTTCAAAGGCTTCGAGTCCCTTCGGAGCCTGAGGAGCCGCGTCACCGTGCTTAACTCTGGTCATTGTTACAAAGCTCATTGCCACGAAGAATGCCGCGTACGGGAAGAGAACCTTGTAGCTGACATTTCTCATCAGGAATCCTGCAAGTATCGGTGTTACGACCTGCGCAGCCATCGAAGCTGTATAATAGTATCCTGTGAATTTGCCTATATCTGAGCCTCTGCACATCTCAACTACCATCGGAAGTGAGTTGACGTTGATAGCAGCCCACGCAAATCCTACAAGAGCAAACACTATGAACATGATTGTATTGATGCTGTGGAATGCTGTCGTGAGAAAGAAGCCTCCGAGGAAGCATGCTGCAAGCAGTACAATACCTGACATTATGGTTTTCTTTCTTCCGATTTTTGACGCAATCTGTCCTATAGGTATATATGAGATAATCGCTCCGCCGGTCGCAATCAGCAAGCATGTTGATGCTCCGCCGAGTCCCTGTCCCATGACTTTGTCAACGTATGTCGTGAACCATGTTGTGATTCCGTTGTAGCCTATGAACCACAGAGCAATTGACGCGAGCAGGAAGTAGAGGCTCCTTTTGACATTTGCAGGCAGGACTTCATTGCCGCTGCCGTCATCTTCTGCAAGATTCCACTCGGGATGCGCTGCTTCAAGCTCCTGGTTCTCTGCTGTCAGCTGAGGCTCTTTGATCGTCAGGAAAAGCAGGACTATGGAGACCGCCATTATTCCTGATACGACAAGGAAAAGCGGCTGATAGTTGACATGATCCAGACCCAACACCCTGGAATTAGGGTACATAACAGCGGCGATGGCAAGATATATTATTCCACCGACCGCTCCCATCAGGTTGATTATAGCATTGGCCTTGGATCTGAGAGGCTTAGGTGTAACGTCAGGCATCAGGGCGACTGCAGGTGATCTGTATGTGCCCATTGCTATCAGCAGCAGTGCGAGCAGAATTATGAATGCGGTCATTTTGCCTGTTGAAGGTGCAGCATAGTATCCGTTGTCGAGCAGCGGAAGTATGTTGAGAAGGATGACGGCGGCCGCGGTTCCGGCAAGAATGTAAGGTGTTCTCTTGCCGAGCCTGCTGCTTGTCCGGTCTGACAGGGTGCCGAAGAACGGCAGCAGGAACAACGCAAGGACGTTGTCCGCGGCCATAATAGCCCCTGAAAAAGTCTCGTTCAGATGAAAGGTTTTGGTAAGAATCAGAGGAATTACATTATCATACATCTGCCAGAAAGCGCAGATTGACAGAAATGCAAGTCCGACCAGCACAGTACGTTTGTTATTAAGTTTCATGAGTTATTCCTTATTCTATAAAAAGCGGTTTTTCAGTCCTGACTTATCAGGCAGATTACATATATCCGAGTTCTCTGAGAACCTGAGGAAGTTCATCGAATGAATTCAGTGTTCCTGCAGGGTTTTCAATATGCCCGAAGCCATATGCTGCCCATATGCATGGTACTCCGGCTTCAGCGGATGCGTCAGCATCTTTCTGTATATCTCCTACATATACGGCACGGTCAGCACCGTTTCTCTTCATGACAAGCCTGATATTGTCAGCTTTGAGAAATCCTGATCTGCCCCACTCTTCATAATCCGCGAAATATCTGCCCATATCCATGGATTTGATGAAAGCCGGAACATATCCTTCCTGACAGTTACTGACAATGGTCATACATACACCTGCGTCACGCAGAACTTCAAGAGTCCCGGCGACACCGTCATACAGCTCCCCTCCGTGCTCTGAGATATATTCGTTCTCAAACACTTCGCATTTTCTTGCAAGAGCGTATCTTTCTTCCTCTTCAAGGTGCGGAAAAACATCGTCAGCAATCTGATTCATGGTTTTGCCCATATTGCGGCGGATATCATCAGCAGTAATGGTAAACCCCAGGCATTCTTTTTCTATTACCATGTTCCAGGATTCCGCTACTGATTCTGCTGAGTCCCACAGTGTCCCATCGAGATCAAAAATCACCATATTTCAGTCTTCTCCTATTCCAAAAATGGTATGCTGTCAGTCAAAGATGTGCATACTATGAGTATTTTACCATAAACACCTGTTATTTCCTTGCACTCTTTATCATCAATTATCCGAACAGCGGTTTCTCGTATTTAATGAAAAAACGCTATTTAATGCCGCCCGTATTATTGACAGACCGTATAGTTTTTTTCTATATTATATGGGTGCCTTTGAAGTGTATAGTATTAATGTACGTTTGCAGATAATGCAGACATTCAACAGAAATCTAACACATAATCGGAGGTGTAATTATGAGAATCGATGCAGGCGGCAAGCAGTGCCCAATTCCTGTAATCATGGCCAAGAAGGAACTCGAAGCAGGCGAGCAGGACGTAGAAATCATCGTTGACGGTCAGACTCAGATCGACAACCTGGTAAGACTCGGAGATGCCCTCGGAAGACCGGCAGCAAGTGAACCATGCGGAGACAAGTTCCTTGTAAAATTTGCAAACGGCGAGACCAAGAAGAGTGCTCATGTTGATGTAGCTGATACATATGCAGTATTCTTCAACACTAACGCAATCGGAACAAACAACAGCGAGCTCGGCGGCAATCTCGCTAAGATGGCAATCTTTACACTCAGTGAATCTGACAGAGTTCCGTCATACGTACTCTTCATGAACGAAGGCGTCAAGCTGGTAACAGGTGTTGAGCCACAGATCGTAGAGAACCTGAACACTCTCATCGAGAAGGGAACCAAGGTTCTCGTATGCGGAACATGCCTGAACTACTACGGACTCAAGGAAGAACTGAAAGTCGGAACAGTCAGCAACATGTATGACATTCTCGGCGCTATGCAGGAAGTCAGCAAGGTTATCAAGCTGTAATTTAATCACAAATTAATTTGTCAAAGGGACTGGATCAGAATGAACGAATATTATCTCCTTACATTTGAATCAACTCACGCAGCTATATCAACAGAGAAGCTTCTCAAGCCGGCAGAAGTAACAATAATGCCCGTTCCGAGATTCATCTCAGCAAGCTGCGGCATATCTGTCAGAATCAAGCCTGATATGCGCGAGTCGGCAGAGGAAATATTCAGAGAAGGCAGCAAACTGACTACTGATGACTATGCGTATTATCATGTAGTGCGCGATGTTGCATCGGGAGAAATCCAGTGTGATAAGATCGCATACATTAAATAAACTACGGCAAAACACACAGAGCATGAATTCCGCCAACGGAATCCATGCTCTGTTTTTTATTGTTGATTCAATTATGTCAGGCAGCTGTGATTACCAGCCCATAACCTGGCTGAAGACTTCTCCGATCTTGTCTCTGATCACGAGATCCGCCGAGCTGTCTGCCTGTGTAGCAGTCATATTGATCAGCACCAGATGTTTGCCTCTGAAATATCTGATAAGTCCTGCAGCAGGATATACAATAAGAGTTGTACCTCCTACAATAAGAGTATCTGCCTGAGCGATAGCATTTACTGCTCCGTTAATAACGCCCTCATCAAGACCTTCTTCATACAGCACAACATCAGGCTTTATTCTTCCTCCGCATTTATCGCAGTATGGCACTCCTTCAGATTCAAGAACCTTATTCACATCATAGAATGCATGGCACTTCTCGCAGTAGTTTCTGAGTACAGATCCGTGAAGTTCAAATACTGTCTTGCTTCCTGCCATCTGATGCAGACCATCGATATTCTGTGTTACAACAGCACTGACTTTGCCCTGCTTCTCGAGCTCAGCGAGAGCTTTATGACAGGCATTCGGCTTTGCGTCCTTGTAGATGAGCTTGTCCTTGTAGAATTCGTAGAAATCCTTCGTGTGTCTCACATAGAATGAGTGCGATATCATCTCTTCAGGCGAAACTGTTCTGCCGAGATCCTGGTTGTACAGGCCGTTGGCACTTCTGAAATCCGGAATGCCGCTTTCTGTCGAAACTCCTGCGCCGCCGAAAAAGACTATATTATTGCTTTCGTCTATTATTTTCTTTAATTCTTCGATTTCCTTTTTCATATCGCTCTCCTTTCTCATGATACCCGGTGTCAGAAGGCTATATTATCTGAGTCCTGATGCCATCATGTAGATATTGAAAATGTCTTCGGTCTTAAGGACTTTGAAGTTGCCTATTGTACGGGCATTCTGGAATGTTACTCCGAGTGCTGCTTTGCGGCAGGCAGCCTCGTCAAAGTCAAGCCCAAGGCCCTTGATATCGGTCGGCATATCGATGGAGCGGAAAAACTCCTCGAATTTCTCGATTGTTCTGACAGGATCACTTTCTCCGAATACGCCTTTACCGAGTTTGACAAATCTTTCCGGATCAACACTCAGCACGTATCTCGCCCATGAGCCCCATACAGCAGCAAGTCCTGCGCCGTGTGCAACATCGTATTCAGCGGACAGTTCGTGTTCGATCTGATGGCAGGACCAGTCTCCTTTGTTCGGATTTCCGGTTGCCATGAGGCCATTGTGGGAAAGTGTGCCGCACCACATCAGGTTTGCTCTTGCGTCATAGTCATCAGGGTGAGCCAAAGCGACAGGTGCGTTTGTCATAACCTCGCGAAGAAGCGTGAAGGACATCTGATCAGTAAAGTCTAAAGCATATCCCTGGTGGAAGTATCTTTCGAGAGTATGCATCATGATGTCTGTTGCGCCGTATGCTGTCTGATACTTTGAAACGGTATATGTGAGTTCAGGGTTCAGGAATGAGAATCTGACTCTGCCGAAATCTGAACTGACGCCTCTCTTGTATACAGGGTCTGTCTCATCATTGGTGATAACTGAGGAGTCACTCATCTCAGATCCGGTTGCCGAAAGTGTAAGAACCGAAGCTACCGGAAGTGTGCCCTCAACCTTTCTCTTGCCGCAGTAGAAATCCCATACATCTCCGCCGCCGTATGCGCCGTAACCGATGGCTTTGGAGCTGTCAAGAACCGAGCCTCCTCCGACAGCGAGGATGTAGTCAATACCTTCGTTCCTGATGATTTCTATTCCTTTTCTTACGAGGCTGACTCTTGGGTTAGGAACAACCCCTCCCAGTTCAACATACTCGATTCCGGCATCTGCAAGCTGTTTCTCTATCTTATCAAGAAGGCCGGAGCGTTTGACCGATCCTCCCCCGAAATGGACAAGCACTTTGTGCGCGCCGTCTGATTTGAGCGCCTGAGCTACATTATCCTCTGCACCTGCACCGAAGTATACGTGGGTCGGTGCGTAGTAACCAATTGACATCTTTTTTCCACCATCCTTCCTTGAATCTGTTAATTTTCTTCAAACAGTAATGCCTCATAAGGCTTCAGTTTCATTACTCTCTCCGCTTTGGTCCTGTCTGAGTTTGTCAGCAGGATATTCAGATCGGTAAGCGCAAAATCTACCGGTATGATACACTCAGCCTCTTTGCCTGAGAAGTTACCGGCGACAAGCAGTCTCCTGTTTTCAAAAGTTCTCGAGTACATGATTATCTTTCTGTTGTCCGGATCGTACTCAATAGTCTCGCCGTATATCGCAACCTTATTCTCCTTCTTGATTCTGAGCAGGTTCTGATAGAATCTGTAGATCGATCTGCCGGAAGCGAGATCCTTTTCTGCGTTGATTTCTCTGTATGCTCTGTTGACAGGCTGCCAGGTCTCTGCGCCTGTATTGAATCCCGCGTTCACAGAGCTGTCCCACTGCATAGGTGTGCGTGAGTTATCCCTCGCACCGCCTTTCAGAAGACCAAGCGCGGCTTTCTTAGGTATGTGCATTTCCCTTGTCATCATCTCATATACGAAATGTGTAACAGGATCCTTCATTTCATCCAGGCTGCGGAAGTCTGAATTTGTCATTCCGATTTCTTCGCCCTGGTATATGAACGGGATTCCCCAGCCCATGAATGTAACAAGGGCAAGGAATGTCGCAGCTTCATAGCGGTATTTGTCTGTATTTATCCCGAATCTGGAAACACTTCTCGGATTGTCATGATTCTCAAGAACAAGAGTATTCCAGCCGTTTCCGTGATGTCTGAGCTGAGGCTCGAGAAGTCCTTTTTTGAACTTCCTCAGATCAAACGGTTTAGGCATAAATTTGAGTATGTTGTCTGAATTCAGATGTTCAAAATCGAATATTGAGTCAAGCTCGCCTGACTCTTCATTAATGTATCTGGCGGCATGTTCCGGATCAGGTATATATGACTCTCCAACCGTAAATGAATCGTACAGAGACAAAGCTCTGTCATTCATCTCCCTCAGGAATTCATGCATCCTCGGTCCGTCGACATAATACGGCGTTCCCTTCTGGAATCTGATTTTCGACGGATCATCCTTCAGAGGAAATACTTTGGAATACATGTTGAAAACATCGAACCTGAATCCGCTGACACCTTTGTCAAGCCAGAATTTCAGTATATCTATAATTTCATCTCTGACCGCAGGATTTTCCCAGTTGAGGTCAGGCTGATCAGGAGCAAAAAGATGCAGATAGAACTCATCTGTCCCTTCTATTCTCTGCCAGGCAGAACCCGTGAATGAAGATGTCCAGTTAGTCGGCGGCAGAAGCTTATTCTTCTTACGCCCGGACCATTTGCCTTTGCGGATTATGTAGTAATCCCTGTAAGGGGAATTCTTATCTGCAAGAGCTGCCCTGAACCAAGGATGCTGGCTGCTGGTATGGTTCAGCACCATATCCATTATGACTCTGAGCCCCCTCTTTCTGCATTCTTCCATCAGATGGTCAAAGTCTTCCATAGTGCCGAATTTGGGGTCTATGGCCTTGTAATCAGCAACGTCGTAGCCGTAATCTTTGCATGGTGAGACATAAAGCGGGGAAAACCATATGGCAGTGGCTCCAAGGTCACGAATATAGTCGAGTCTGGAGATTATACCCGGAATATCGCCCATTCCGTCATTATCGGAGTCCATGAAGCTGAACGGATATATCTGGTATACCACCGCTTCTTTGTACCATTGTGTTTTCATTATTCAATTCACCTCCAAGCCGGGTGTTTATTATTTCTTACTCTGTACACAAGGCAGCACTCTGTAATTATTCAGTGCTGTTCTTGTTACTTAGCGGTAATGGAAATCAGCGTAGGCAGGAGCTGCTTTTTGCGGCTCAGCACTCCCGGCATGCTGTATATCTGCTTGCCTTTCATGCCATATGGAAGGTCTCTGTTGGCCTTGTGGTCTGAAACAAGCAATACGCTCTTCTCTCTCAGAACGTCTGTTATCATCAGGAGAGTCCAGTCCAGACCTTCTTTGTTTTTGATGTCCTCAAGAGCCTTGATATATCTGTCAGCGTAATCATTGACATTGCCAAGGGTTGTAACCTCACACTGTCCTACGCCCATACGTACACCGCCCGACTCGTATTTCTTGAAGTCGGCCAGAATACTCTCTTCAGGGTCCTGTGTCTCAAGGTTATCCGTAATACTGAAGAGCTTTTCCCCGAACTCTTCAATGCTCGGAATTCTTGCAAGTCTCGCGAGCATCTCAACAGTGCTGATATCAGAAGCTGTAGTAGTCGGACTTCTGAGGATAAGAGTATCTGAAATGATGCCGGTCAGCATTACCTTGGCAGCATATGCGTCAGGCATAATTCCGTGTCTTATGTACTGCTGATATATGATCGTGCAGGTACTGCCGAGAGGCTCGGCATCTATCAGAATCGGAACATTAGTAGACACAGCATCAAGTCTGTGGTGGTCTATTATTTCAACTACATCAGCTGTTTCAATTCCTTCAATACTCTGCGCAGGCTCATTGTGGTCCACCATGATTACCTTGTATTTAGGCGCATCGAGGAAACATCTTCTTGAGACAAAACCTGCAAATTCACCGTTCTCCATAACCGCCAGGCCGCGTGTCCGCGAGTTGGTAAGTACAGATTTGATATCTGTAAAGAGGTCTTCAGCATCTGCTGTTTCAGTTCCTATCTCCATCATTTTCTCGAGCGGCTCAGCCATTCTGACTCTGCGGATAGTCTCCGCCGTTCCGAGTTCAGTGATGAATACGTATCCTTTGTAGTCACCAAGATCCATTTCAGGGATTTCTCCGTTTGAGCTGCCTGCGGTGATAATAATAGCCGGTACCTGCATTTTGAGAGCATAATCCATATGCTCCTTGCGGTAGCCCATTATTACGATGCATTCAGGATATTCTTCAATGAATGAGCAGAAAGCTTCATAAGCCGCTGCGCCGACCAGAAGCGATCCTTCAATCTCCTCGCTGGCGCCTTTGTGAAGGAGTTTTCCCGCAATAACTCTCTGAACATTCTCCGCGCTGAATTTATATACAGGAACAGTTTCCTTGCTGTCTTTGAGAAACCAGCCAGTGATGTCGTCCACACTGAGAAGGCCCTTGAATTTCTCTCCGTCAAAAAGCGGAATTACCGGCGGATTCTCAGTGCTGTAGGATTTAACAAGGTCAAAAATCGGCTGGCTGACCTGAAAATGGTCTCCCGGCAGCATCATGACATCTTTGACTTTAGGTCTGACATCTTTCATATATACCGGTATTTCCAGTCCCATTGCTTCCATCTGCTGCCTGACTCCGTCAGACACCGGGCTGCAGTGTACAGGGATATACTCGTTTTCAGCATCAGTCATGTTCTTAAGTTTTGCATATGACAGTGCTGCGCACAGACTGTCAAGATCCGGATTGCGATGTCCTGTAATGTAAATTTTGCTCATAAATCTGCCTCCGTGGCGTTTTATTTTACGTCCGAAGACTTGTCCAGTTTGGATTCCGTCTTCTTCATGAATTTTGAATTATCTATTATAAATCTTTCATGCAGGCCCTCGCCAATGAGTCCTGCGTCATCATACGCTTTAACACTGAAAACCAGTCTTCTTCTGTCGATTTCAGTGAGTACGCTTTCATATGTAATGTGTGCACCGACCGGGCTGGCAGCAAGATGGGATACCTCGAGACGGGTTCCCACGGTACCCATGCCTTCTTCCATGTACGGCTCAACGCTTGACCATGCGGTATACTCCATCATGGCCGTCATTCTCGGTGTTGCATATACTCTGAGTCCGCCGCTGCCCATATAGGCTGCCGTGCGGATTTCAGTTACTTCGTCTTCTGCTCTCCCGGTAATTCCTGTTATAAGTTCTGCCATTCTTTCCTCCAAACAGTTTCAGAATCTGCTGATTTCTCAGACACTTACCGCCTGAGCTCAAGTTCCATGTAAACCGGATTGTGGTCAGAGACGACAAATCCGAGGTCCTGATTTGCAAAATTCTTAACGCGGATATTGCTCGAAACAATAAACCCGTCTATCAGATAATACTGGAAGTTTTCCTTGTCTGCTCCGGCATAAGGCTGATCGAGGCTGCGGCAGCTAGGAATATCATTGTCCATCATGAACTGCCATACTCCGTCGAATTGTGTAATAAAGATTCTTCCGGCCTGCCATTTGTCCGGGCTTGCAGCGTATTTCATTCCATCAGCGGTCGAGAATATCTGGTTGAAATCTCCGCCTGCAATTACGTAGTTTCCTTTTGCGGCCTCTGCTTCAATGAGTTCAGCAAGCATGTTGGTCTGAGCCACCTTGCCTTCACCGTTGTCGTAGGCTTCAAGATGCAGGTTGAAGAGCACCAGCTCTTTGTCAGAATCCTTGACCGGTACGCGTGATACAAGCACACAGCGCTTGAGGTTAGCCATGCGGACAGGCCAGGCGAATGGTATCGGCAGCTGGACTCTCTCAGCTCCGGTAACAGGGTACTTTGAGAAAGTGGCAACACCTGAATCAACCTTGCCGATCGGCGGCACAGGATAAGGCAGGAAAGCCACCTTGAAGTTGTTTGCAAATGATGAGCAGTATTCCTGGAAGGTGTCCTGAAGCATCATGTATTCATTGATATGTTCTGATCTTGCAGAGTCCTTGTCTGTTTCCTGGTAGAAGATGATATCCGGCAGAAGCGACTCCGTCTCCTCGATGACTCCTTCCATATTGGACTGAACCCTTGCCGCGTCTGCGGTTTTGACACCTTTTCCTCCGTCCATGAAGAAATCCGCGTTGTCTCCGAGAGCTCCGTATCCTATGTTCCAGCTCATGATCGAAAAATCACTTCCGATCGCCAGTTCCTCTGAAGCATCACCTTCTACGGCTATTTCCTCCTTGTCAGCAGGTTTGTACTCAGTCGCTGTCAGAAATCCGATTACTCCGGCAAAAGCAACAACTACTATAAGCAGCAGGAGTCCGACAATGCGTAAGATTCTTCTGACCGGGCCTTTCTTCTGTACAGGTTCTGCTGAATGCTTTCCATACTCCTTACTCATAATCTCTCCCTGCTCAGATATAATGCGTTAGTTAAAATGTAATGATACTATACGTAGTAATTATATTTCAGAGAGCACTGTTCTTTCAAGAACCGCAGGCACTAATCAGCCCCTCAGATACTCTTATAAGGCACAAAAAAACGGCAGAGGTACGAGCCTCTGCCGTTTCGTCAATTACTGATTATCAGAATTTTCCTGCTGTTGCCGCTTCCTCAATCGAAACAGCTACAGAAACAGTCATTCCAACCATCGGGTTGTTGCCTGCTCCGATAAGTCCCATCATCTCTACGTGAGCCGGAACTGATGAAGAACCTGCGAACTGAGCATCAGAGTGCATACGTCCCATAGTATCTGTCATACCATAGGAAGCAGGACCTGCTGCCATGTTGTCCGGATGGAGTGTACGGCCAGTGCCGCCGCCGGATGCAACTGAGAAGTACTTCTTGCCTGCTTCGAGGCGTTCCTTCTTGTATGTACCTGCTACAGGGTGCTGGAATCTTGTAGGGTTGGTTGAGTTTCCTGTGATGGATACATCAACGTTCTCATGCCAGAGGATAGCAACACCTTCCTGTACATCATTAGCGCCATAGCAGTTTACCTTTGCTCTTGGGCTCTCAGGATCCTTGGAGTAGCACTTTCTGAATACTTCCTTGAGCTCGCCTGTAAAGTAGTCATACTCAGTCTCAACATAAGTGAATCCATTGATTCTTGAGATGATCTGAGCAGCGTCCTTGCCAAGTCCGTCAAGGATTACTCTGAGTGGTTTCTGGCGGACTTTGTTAGCCTTGGATGCAATACCGATTGCTCCTTCTGCTGCCGCGAATGACTCGTGGCCTGCGAGGAATGCAAAGCACTCTGTATCTTCTTCAAGGAGCATCTTGCCGAGGTTTCCGTGTCCGAGACCAACCTTACGGCGGTCAGCTACAGAACCAGGAATGCAGAATGCCTGGAGACCTTCTCCGATTGCTGCAGCTGCTTCAGCAGCCTTGCGGCAGTTCTTCTTGATTGCGATTGCAGCGCCTACAGTGTAAGCCCACTTTGCGTTTTCGAAGCAGATAGGCTGGATATTCTCGATCATGTGATATACATCCAGACCTGCGTCCTTAGTGATCTTTTCTGCTTCTTCGATTGATCCGATTCCGTACTCAGCCAGTTTGGAAAGGATCTGTTTTTCTCTTCTTTCGTAAGATTCAAATGTAATCATATCTCTTTCCTCCCTGAATTATTCTTTGCGAGGGTCAATAAACTTGACCGCATCTGCTACACGTCCGTACTGTCCGGATGCCTTCTCAATTGCTGTAGCAGGATCATCACCTGCCTTGAGGAAGTCCATCATCTTGCCAAAGTTGAGGTACTTGTATCCGATGATCTCGTCATCTTCATCAAGTGCCAGCTGTGTGATATAGCCCTCTGTGAGATCGAGGTATCTTGGACCTTTCTCAAGAGTTCCGTATGTTGTACCGATCATAGATCTTGTTCCCTTGCCGAGGTCCTCAAGACCTGCTCCGATCTGGAGTCCGCCCTCTGAGAATGCACTCTGTGTACGGCCATATACAATCTGCAGGAACAGTTCTCTCATTGCTGTGTTGATTGCATCGCATACAAGGTCAGTGTTAAGTGCCTCGAGAATTGTGAGTCCCGGAAGAATTTCTGAAGCCATAGCTGCAGAATGTGTCATTCCGGAGCATCCGATTGTCTCTACGAGAGCTTCCTGGATAACGCCTTCCTTAACATTCAGTGAAAGCTTGCAAGCGCCCTGCTGTGGTGCGCACCAACCAATACCATGGGTATAGCCTGATACATCTTTGAGATCTCTGGACTTGACCCACAGTCCCTCTTCAGGAATCGGTGCTGCGCCATGGTGCACGCCCTGATGCACTGGGCACATGCCCTTCACTTCTGCTGAGTAAATCATAATACTTACCTCCTGTAATAAGTGATCTAAACATCCCTGCCGATATGCAGAAACGGTCGTTCCGTACTAATTAATTATATTGTATTGAGTGGAATACAACAAGTACTGAATTGTTTTCTTTTTGTCATATACGGTCAAATTTCAAAGTCACATGCTACAGATGCCGACCGCACTTCATGCATACGTTTTTTGACCGGCATATGAACAGGATGCGTCTGATATGCGTCGAATGCTTCTCTGTTTTCAAAAACTGTTATGAGTGCCAGATCGTACGATCTCTCGCTGTGCAGAATGTCTGCGCCTGCCTCCAGATCCAGCATTCCCTCAATTCTGCCTTTCATTCCATAGAAGTTCTCTACCAGCTGAGGGATTTCCCCTTTGAATTCGTCTTTGATTTTAAACATTACAATATGTCTGATCATTTCAGTTTCCTTTCTTCTCTCCTGAACCGTTCAGGTGTCCCTGATTCCTTATGTCTGGATTCTCCCATCCGGAGCGGTTTTTGTCAATGCGTTAGTCAGCTGCATGTGACTGTGCTCCGCTTTCCTGTCATTAGCTTTACTTATACCGAGTGTTTGAAAGACCCATTTTGCAACAACTGCAGCGTGTGTTATTTTCTTAACGGAAAGAAACGCCTGTCCGGAAATCAGCGGACAGGTGCAAAATATAAAGGAAAAAAGGAGATTGGAAATGGTATATGTAATCGCTTGTATGGTAGTTTCTGTTGTATTTAATGTAAGCCTGATCCGCAAGGAACATTCTTGCATCAACAAGTAAACAGCCTTTAAATAACATCTTACACCTTACACAGAAAAGAGACGCATCCGAACGGATACGTCTCTTTTCTGTAATGCTTATTTCATGAATTCGCTGTAAATTACACGGACAGCTTTCCGGAAATCGGGAGCCTCAACGCCGACGATAATATTGATTTCATTCGTACCCTGGTTCAGCATGCGGATATTGATGTTGTTCTGAGCGAGTGCGGTGCAGATTCTGGCGGATACACCCGGCGTTCTGCTCATTCTGCGTCCAACGATCGCGATCAGAGCTATGTTGTTCTCTACGTAGATATCATCCGGCTTTAGCCTGCGTCTGAGTTCATCAAGGATATCATCCAGCTTGTCTTCAAGCTCAGAGGTTTCGATTACCATGGACAGCGAATCAATCCCCGTCGGAATATGATCGAAGCTGATTCCGGCATCTTCTATTACCGCAAGCGCCCTTCTTACAAAGCCGATTTCTTTGTTCATCATGTTCTTATAAATCGAGATGACCGTGAAATCAGGTTTGCCGGCAATTCCGCTGATAATGTGTCCGCCATCGGATCCTCCGGCATTGGTGATTACTGTTCCCGGATCTTCCGGCGCATTTGTGTTCCGGATGTTGATCGGAATATCCGACATTCTGGCCGGGAAGACAGCTTCCTCATGCAGAACGCTCGCTCCCATGTATGAAAGCTCTCTGAGCTCAACATATGAGATGGTCGCGATAGGCTCAGGATTATCCACTATTCTCGGGTCTGCCATAAGCATTCCCGATACATCTGTCCAGTTCTCATATATATCCGCGCCTGCAGCTCTCGCCACAAGCGATCCTGTTACATCGGAACCTCCGCGGGAGAACAGACACACATCTCCGCTGTCTTCATATCCGCCGTAAAATCCCGGAAGAACGGCTTTATCATGCAGAGCCAGTTCTGCGGAAAGCGCTTTATCAGTCTCTTCTGTCAGCAGTCTGCCTCTTGAATCAAACTTGATCAGACTCTGAGTATCAACAAAATCAAATCCGAGATATGCTGAAATCAGCGCTGCCGAGAGATACTCACCGCGGCTTACCACATATGCTTCGCTGCAGCCTCCTCTCAGGCTCTCGGCTATCCCTTCGAATCTCTCGTCAAGATCCGTCTGTATTCCAAGTTCGTCAGCTATGGCTGTATATCTGTCCCTGATAACACCCATCAGAGAATCCCAAGGAATATTGTTATCAGCCTGAGCCTTGAGCATGAACAGAAGATCTGTGACTTTGCTGTCACTGCTGTTTCTCTTGCCCGGTGCAGATACGACCACATATCTTCTCTCAGGATCAGATTCGATTATTGCTTTGATCTTTCTCAGCTGACCCGCATCAGCAACTGATGAACCTCCGAATTTAAGAACTTTTACTCCCATTTTTATTCTGCTCCCTTTTCCCTGTTTCTGTTTATAAATAATTCCTCTACCTGTTTAATCACCACATGTCCGCCGTTCTGCAGAAATACACCGGCAATTTTCAGGAATTCTGCCTGTTTGTCTTTGGGCATGCCTCGAACTGATGTAACGACCCGTTCAATACTTTTGATTTTCTGCTCTCCTATTTCAGGGAAAGTGTCGACTCCTGTCGACTCGATCGTAGAGAACAGCGAGTTGACAAACGACTCGCGGGACTCGTCACTGATTCCTCCCAGCCATGCTTTCTGCGTCTGTTCAAACAGCTTGCTTACTTCGGTCTGCGCAGAAGGAACAAATTCGTTTCTGTGTACCTGCCAGGTCATTCCGTCATGCTGCAGCAGCAGCTTTTCAGAACTTTTTACTACCTGGTGAGTCAGGTTGTTGTTCAGCAGCAGCCCGATAAATGATGTTTCAGGTACAATGCTGCGGATCTTAGGCAGTATTTTCAGATATCCCTCTTCGTTCATGACTTCACTTCTGAATCCGGGTCCGTCGTTCGTATATACTGCTGTTATTTTGTCCTGTATCTCCGGTTTGCAGAAGGCGGCTGCATAGACTGCGAAATTGCCGCCTTTAGAATGGCCTCCGACCCTGATCGGGCAGTCCAGTTTGCTGCCAACCCGGTTCAGATAATCGATTGCTGCCCTCTGTCCGACTGTCTCTTTGAGGTAGCTCATATAGAAGTCTTCTTTCCAGCCGACGATTGTATGATCCGTACCGCGAAATGCTACATAGGCTGTACCGTCGTCCAGCAGAAAAGTAACTGCAGCCATCTGCATGTTTTTGTATATATCAATAAAGCTGACAAAGTCCTGAAGCAGCAGGCCTCCGAATCTTACGCCTGTAACCGTTCCATCCATAAGCAGTGCTGTTCTTGCCAGAATATCATCACTTGCCTGTATCTCTTCTCTTGAATGATCAATGAAATAATTCTTACGGATATCAGAAAGAAGAGTGGTACCGGTCTCATTCATGTATTTGCCGAATTCTGTATACGAAAGCTCCGCCAGTACAAGGTTGTCCACATCATTGAACGGGTCAACTGCAAGAGATATGTCCCCTCTCCATTCCAGATAGTCAAAAATGGTAGCCATATGTCCCTCCTGTGAATCCGGATGTCAGGAAACGGTTCAGTTTTTCTCAGGATCAAGCAGTCTGCTGAGTCCTCTGTCAATGTATTCATTCCAGAAGAACCAGTCGTGTTTGCCCGGTCCCTCTTCATATATATAGTCCGCTTTCTGTGCCTCGAGGAAGTCCCTGAAAACACGGTTGTCTGTAATCAGATAGTCTTCAGTTCCTACAGCAAAATATATCTTAGGGATCTGCTTTCCGGCTGCTTTAAGCGCGGCATACTGAGTTTCCGGATTCATATCCGACTCGAGCAGCTTTTCCGGATCTCCGAACAGATCCTCAAGCATTCTGGCAGGTGTTACGGAATTGATCCTGTTGTCACCTTCACCTGCTATACCTTTTACTATCAGTGCAGACGAGAGTGCTATGCATGCAGAAAAAGTCTCCGGATAAGCAAGTGCAGTGTGCAAAGCGCCGTATCCGCCCATCGAGAGGCCTCCGATCAGTGTGTTATCTCTGCGCATGTCGATACCGAACGTTTTGCCTATATATTCCGGTAGCTCTTTTCCGACATATTCAGCGTAATTGGCGCCTTTGTAACCCTTGTCGAGATAGAAAGAATTGCCTGTAGTCGGCATGAAGATATTGGCATTGTACTGAATCGACATGATCTGTGCATTGCCGCCGTACAGCCAGTCTGTATCAGTACCGGTCAGTCCGTGGAGAAGTATGAGGTTTACAGGGTCTCTGTCATAGTGCCTCTTGTCTCTGACCTCTTCCATCTCAACATCATTAGGTAATACAAACGTAAAATTCGCATGCTGCATTATTGAGTCTGCGTGAAATTCCATTCTGCCGCTAGCCATATATGCCCCCTTCGCTGTTTATTTTATTCATCTTATTATGTTGCGAGCTGCTTAATTATTACATTTTACGACAGGCAGACACAACAGATATTTTCATGTGTTTAGGCGATGAATTTTCCTCTGCGTGGCCTGTCCCTGACACTTCCCTCCGGCTTCTCTCTGACTATTTTGAGTCCACATGTCTCCGGATCATAATGGAATATATCATCTGACAGCAGATCGCAGTGATCCACAACTGTCGTATTTGCTTCATGTACAGTATGGAACATTCCGGGTACGTCCGGTCCGGCAGCGTCCGGTATGATCATGACCTCATGAATTGAGCTCGGCAGGACATAATAGCCGCAGCCGAAAAGAGAGGCGATTTTCTCCATCACTCCCGGATAGAAGAGCACCGCCGATCCGAAAAACGCGCTTTTGTTTGTCAGCATGAAGGCAGCCTTAACATCCTCCGGTCTGTCAGTTGTTTCTTCAATATAATTATTCACTCTGAACCGCCTTACATAATTTGAATACACACATTCAGAGAGTGTCGTAAGTACAGGAGGCTCTATTCTCACAGTATTGTCCAGTGCTGCCGTCAGCAGCTCTTCTCTGCCGCACCTGATCTCATTGCGCAGAAGCTCATCAGTGACTGAAAGCGCCCACTCACTTGTTACATTTCTCTCACTGTTTATTACCGAAATCAGAGCCAGTCCGCAGCCGACGTCTATGTAAGGCCGTCCCTTCATGTATCTCATATTCTTCCTTACACCTATCAGCCTGACAGTCAGTCTGTCCTTTATTGACTCAAATCTAAGATCCAGGCTTTCAGGTTCGGCAGGCAATTCATAATCCAGTACTTCCTCACATCTGAATGCAGCTTCTTCAAGCAGCTCCGCAGGTGACTCGCCGTTTTCATATCTTCCGTACAGGTCGTCAAAATACAGAGTCCACCCTGCTCTCTGACCCTCCGGTGTCAGATTCAGCCCATGTAGAGTTTCATCATTCAGTTTGACGATTTCACACTGAGTAATTTTAATATCACCCAGTCCTTTCCTCTCAAAGTGCTCGCTCACCACCTTCTCGGTATCAAGCATAAAATCATGAATAGTCATATTATCTCCTCCTTTCTCTGCAAAAGCATCGGTTGTGTTCCAACATACTGCTCTCACGCCGGAGGCATTTCAATAGGGATGTCGGATGTCGTGTTTCTTTTGCAGGAATTAGGGAAAAATAATATTACCCGTCAACCTTGTGTTAATAAATTAACCGCGCTGCCCGTCTGCAGCCTCTGAGATTCTGTTTGCGGAAAGCCGCTCAGGTATATACAGCTTAAGGCATATTATTGTGCTAAAATATAAATGTACTGGTTAATGCACTTCCTATTTTTATTATTTTAAACTTGCATTCCGGGAGGTGAATGGTTCATGCTGAACACTTTTTGTAAGAAACCACTTTATGAAGTAACAAAGACCATGGCCAAAGTTGCCATGGGCGCAGAGAAAGCCGAGCTTGTTATCAAAAATGCAAAGCTTGTAAATGTATGTACTGCTGAGATCCAGGAAGGAATCGATGTTGCGATAGCGGAAGGCAGGATCGCTCTTGTCGGCGACGCTTCATACTGCATCGGTGAAAAAACCAAGGTTATTGATGCAACCGGTCAGTATATAGCACCCGGATTTATGGATGCGCATATCCACGTTGAGTCTGCGATGATAAGTGTCGGAGAATATGCAAGAGCGGTAGTTCCGCGCGGAACCACCGGAATATTCATGGATCCTCATGAAATATGCAACGTATGCGGACCTGAAGGTGTCAGGGCCATGATCGAAGACGGAAAGCGCGTTCCTCTCAAGGCAATGTCCAACGTGCCTTCCTGTGTGCCTGCAGTTGCCGGATTCGAAGATACCGGGTCGCATATCGGACCGGAAGAAGTCCGCGAGATGATGACTTGGGACGGCATTATGGGACTTGGTGAAATGATGAGTTTCCCTAATGTCCTCGGCGCAGATGAGAATATTCACGGAGAACTTGCAGAAACTCTCAAAGCTGATCAGGTAATTACCGGCCATTTTTCTGTACCGGATACAGGAGCCGGCCTCAATGCGTATATCGCTTCAGGCGTCAGATGCTGTCATGAGTCCACAAGGGCTGTAGATGTTCTTGAGAAGATGCGTCACGGAATGTACGCTCTGATGCGTTACGGAAGCGCATGGCATGACATGCCTGTCATCATACGCGCAATTCTCGACAACAACATCGATGACCGCTTTGCCTGCCTTATATCTGATGACACTCATCCGGACACTCTCATTTCAGAAGGACATATGGACCACATTGTGCGCTGCGCGGTCAGGGAAGGACTCGATCCTATCAAGGCCATTCAGTATGTCACTATCAATCCTGCTACATGCTTCCGTATGGATCATGAGATGGGTAGCATCAGTCCGGGCAAGTGTGCGGATATAGTGTTCTTTGATGATCTTAATGATATCCGCATTACACGGACGATTATTGATGGCGATATTGTCGCTGAAAACGGCAGTCTTACTGTAGATATCGGAAAATCCGCTTTCCCTGATTCTGTATATGACACAATGCATGTAGGCCATCCTATTACTGCGGACAGCTTTAAGATTGCAGCACCTTCAGGTAAGGAAAGTGTTCAAACACGTGTTATGGAAATCATCCCTAACCGCGTCGGAAACTATGAGAGGATTATGGATCTTAAGGTTTCTGACGGCTTCGTAGAAGCTGATCCTGCAAATGATGTCATGAAAATGGCCGTCTTTGAACGCCATCACGAGACAGGCACTCACGGCTTCGGTTTTGTCAAGGGATTCGGATTTAAGAAGGGCGCAATGGCGCAGACTGTTTCCCATGATGCTCACAATCTGCTTGTAGCAGGTACAAATGATGAAGATATGGCTCTCGCTGCCAATACACTGATTGAATGCGGCGGAGGCCTCTGCGCAGTTGCAGACGGCACAGTACTTGCACTTGTTCCGCTGCCTATTGCAGGACTCATGAGTGATGAGCCTGTTGAAACTGTAGCAGCTCTCATTGACGATCTTGATGCGGCATGGAAGGAAATGGGCTGTACGATCAATTCGCCATACATGACGATGGCTCTTATCCCTCTGGCATGTCTGCCTGAGCTAAGACTTACCAACCGCGGTCTTGTAGACTGCAGAGTATTCCGGTTCGTTGATCTGTTTGTTGAATAGGCAAGCTGAATCAGAACACAAAAATAGCCTCCCCGCCATTTTGCGGCAGGGAGGCGTTCTTTTTTCATTTCGACTCTCCTATAAGTGCGCGTACGCAGTTGCAGACGTCGAAGTTTTTCGTTCCCATACCGTACCCGATTCTGTCAACGGCCATAAGCGGCTGATCACAGAACTCAGATACAAAATGTCTGAGAAGAGCCGCACCTGTCGGGGTGCAAAGCTCAGCTTCGATACCGCCGGCATATGTCGGTATTCCGCGGAGGATATTCGCTGTCGCAGGAGCCGGAACAGGCAGAATTCCGTGAGCGCATCTCATATGGCCGAAGCCGACTCTCACAGGAGATGCTGTGATCCTTTCCGGTCCGAGCATGTCCATAAGCAGACATACCGCGGTCACATCCGCGATTGCATCCATCATGCCGACCTCATGGAAGTGTATTTCGCTGACAGTGGTTCCGTGAACCTCACTCTCAGCAGCAGCCACTACTTTATATACTTCTTTGATGTTGCTTTTGACTTTATCATCGATGCTGAACGCGTCAATGATTGCCTCCACATCAGCCATGCTGTGGTGAACATGACTATGATGATGGTCATGTTCATGGTGCTCATGTTCATGAGGCTCGTGACAATGTTCATGTTCATGATGCGTGTGACCGTGCTCATGCTGATGCTCATGTGCATGATCATGAGTATGTGAGTGTACATGATCATGATGATCATGAGAGTGCTCTTCTTCTCCGTTTACCGCAACATCAAAATGTGTGCCGAGAATCCCGCACTTTGTCTCCGGCCTTACAGATACTGCAACGCCTTCGGGCGCAAGCCCGTTCATAGTTTCTATAAATTTCTGCTTTCCATCATCGTCAAGCAGTTCATACAGTGCAGCGGCAAGCATATCACCTGCTGCACCCATGTTACAGTCCAGATACAATTGTTTCATTCTTTTTCCCTGCCCTTTGATAAGACGGCTGTTTTTATTTCCCGACATGATTGATCATGCTGGCCATATATCCTGCGCCGAAACCGTTGTCTATGTTCACAACAGAAACCCCGCTTGCGCATGAGTTCAGCATCGACAGAAGTGCCGACAGGCCTCTGAATGACGCTCCGTATCCCACACTGGTAGGAACCGCGATTACCGGGCAGTCAGCAAGTCCTCCGACCACACTGGCAAGAGCTCCTTCCATCCCTGCAACGGCAATGATAACAGTTGCTTCCATAATGTATTCCTTGTTGGCAAGCAGCCTGTGGACTCCTGAGACTCCGACATCATATAATCTGACTACTTCATTGCCCAGAACCTCTGCAGTAATGGCTGCCTCTTCTGCTACGGGTATATCACTTGTTCCGCCGGTCGCAATTACAATCCTGCCGACTCCGTCCGGTTCAGGCATACTGTCTGCTTTGTCTCCGGCAATAGCTATGCGGGCATCACTGTTGTAGAAAAGTTTGTGAACTTCTGCCACAGCGTCTGCTTTCGTCTGATCAATACGGGTAATCAGAATACGTTCATGGCCATGCTTCTTCATCGAGTCAATGATTCCTATGATCTGCCCGGAAGTTTTGCCCTCCCCGTAGATGACCTCGGCAGCACCCTGCCTGATATCTCTGTGAAGGTCCACTTTGGCATATCCAATATCGTCAAATGGCTCTGTTTTAAGTTTAAGCATTGCTCCATCGACTGTTACTTCACCTGATGCAACACCTTCGAGTGTTTTCCGGATGTCACTCACTTTTCCGCCTCCTGAAGAGTTTCGTTCATGCTGCCCATACGGTAGCCTCTGATATCTATTGTAACATAGTCAAACCCCAGACTCTTAAGTCTGTCATATGTGATATTTCTGAGTCCTTCAGATGCGAGTCTTGAAATATCATCAGGTTCAACTTCTATTCTTGCTATATTGCCGTGTACACGAACCCGGCTCTGTCTGAATCCTTGCTCCTTGAGAAATGACTCAGCCTCATCGACCATGCGGAGTTTTTCTTTTGTTATCGTCTCCCCATACGCAAATCGTGATGCCAGGCAGGCTGCGGCAGGCTTGTCCCATTCAGGAAGACCCATCTCCTTAGACAGCTGCCTTATTTCAGCTTTGTACAGACCTGCGTCTCTCAGCGGGCTCAGAATTCCCATTTCCTCGATAGCTTTCATTCCCGGCCTGTAATCTCCGAGATCATCCATATTGGATCCCTCTGCTACGTAAGTGATGCCGTGCGCAGCGGCGACAGCGATAATATTGCTGAATATGTATTTCTTGCAGTGATAGCATCTGTCCTTGTGGTTGTTTCTGTACTCTTCAAGCTGAAGAGGATCTGTCTCCATTACATACTGTCTGATGCCCCTGTCTCTGCAGAATCCGACAGATTTCCCGAACTCATCTCCCGGCATACCGGCATCATGCGATGTGATTGCAATGGCTTTATCTCCCAGCACATCACTGGCAACCGTGATCAGGAATGTCGAATCCACTCCACCGGAATAAGCTACAGCAATTGTGCCCAGTTCAGCAAGATTCTTTTTCAGAATATCAAGTTTGTCATAAGTTGTTTTGATTGTTTCCGTCATCTCCTGTTGTCTTCCTATTGTCTTCTGAATGCGCAATTGCAACGCATTTTAAGCCGTTTTTCTCCCGTATTCTGTATTATACATTTTCCATATTATAAACTGCTATATTTTCAGGTTTTTTATTGCGATAATCTTTTCTCAAACCATTCAAAACAGCGCTATTTATGATATTCTATACGCGTAGGTGCAAAGCATTTTTATTGTTTTTTATTTTCAGTTTCCGGGAGGCGATAATGATTAAATATTACGATCAGGGTACTGTCTGGAGTAACGGTGAGCCTAAGGCTGCAGCAGCTGATTATGACAAGGCTGCAGGCCGCAAGGGTACAATTGCGTATCAGATACTGAATGCACACCGCAAGGACAGCGATGACGGAATTTTCCATATAAGTTTCGACGCACTTGTTTCACACGACATTACATATGTCGGTATTATACAGACCGCCAGAGCCAGTGGTCTTAAGGAATTTCCTATTCCTTACGCTATGACAAACTGCCACAACAGCCTGTGCGCTGTCGGAGGCACTATTAACGAAGATGACCATGTCTTCGGTCTGTCTGCCGCTAAGAAATACGGCGGTATTTATGTTCCTGCCAATCAGAGTGTAATCCACTCTTACGCAAGAGAAGAGCTGGCTGCATGCGGGAATATGATCCTCGGATCAGACAGCCATACCAGATACGGTGCCCTCGGAACAATGGGTGTCGGCGAAGGCGGTCCTGAGCTGGTCAAACAGCTTCTTAAGAACACCTGGGACATTACTCCGCCTGAAGTTGTCCTCTGCTACGTAACCGGCAAACCTAAGAAAGGCATCGGTCCCCACGATGTTGCAATCGCACTTGTCAAAGAGACATTCGCAGGCGGCAAAGTCAAGAACAAAGTTCTCGAGTTCGCCGGTCCGGGGCTTGAGTATCTGCCGTATGACTTCCGAAACGGCATCGATGTAATGACAACAGAGACAACCTGCCTGTCATCCATCTGGGCTACTGATGACGAGATCAGAAATTACTATGAAATACACAAGCGTCCTGAATGCTTCAGAGCGCTTGCTCCTGAGGAGGGTGCTTACTACGACGCAATCGTAACCATTGAGCTTGACAAAGTCGAGTCCATGATTGCTTTGCCTTTCCACCCTTCCAACGCATATACAATACATGAATTCCTCGAAAATGCTGATGAAATTCTTGCAGGGGTTGAAGCTGAAGCAGCTAAGAAATTCCCTAAAGCACATCTCGACCTGCGTTCGAAGATCAGCGGCAAAGGCGTGCTTGCTGATCAAGGTGTCATTGCAGGCTGTTCCGGAGGCATTTTCGACAATATCGTAGAAGCCGCAGATATTCTCTCAGGCGGCAGCACAGGAAACGGTTATTTCTCGCTGTCTGTATATCCTACCAGCGTTCCGACGAGCCTGGCTCTTACCCGTGCAGGCAAAACAGAAGCTTTGCTCGAAGCAGGCGCTGTTATCAAGCCGTCATTCTGCGGTCCATGCTTCGGCGCTGGCGATGTACCGGCTAACAACGGCCTTTCACTCCGCCATACTACAAGAAACTTCCCTAACCGTGAAGGATCCAAGCCTGGTGAAGGACAGATCAGTGCAGTAGCTCTGATGGATTCACGTTCCATCGCCGCTACAGCGAAGAACGGCGGATACATCACAGCTGCAACTGACATAGATTACGAGACTGAACACGTTACATACAATTTCGACAACGAAGTATACAAAAACCGCTGCTACTACGGTTTCGGCAAAGCAGAGCCTGATGCTGAGCTTATCCTCGGACCTAACATCACGGACTGGCCGAAAATGTATGAGCTGGCAGACAATATGCTTCTCGAACTTGCCGCAGTTATAAGAGACCCTGTTACCACAACAGACGAGCTGATTCCTTCAGGAGAGACCAGTTCTTACAGAAGTAATCCTCTCCGCCTTTCAGAGTTTGCTCTGTCAAGACGCGTACCGGAATACGTAGGACGTTCCAAGGCAGTTGCTGCAGACGAAGCAGCGCGCCGTGCCGGCGAGAGTCCTGATAAGATGGTCTTTGCACTGTCTGCTGTCGGCGACGCATCAGAACTTATGAAGAATACCCAGTTTGGCTCATGCGTTTTCGCAAACAAGCCGGGTGACGGATCCGCACGCGAGCAGGCTGCATCATGCCAGAAGGTTCTCGGTGGCTTTGCCAATATCTGCTACGAATATGCTACCAAGAGATACCGCAGCAATTGCATAAACTGGGGCATCATCCCATTCACACTTGCAGAAGGTGCAGAGTTCCCTTATGAGGACGGCGACTTCATATTTGTCCCTGGAATCCGTACTGCAATTGAAAGCGGACAGGAAGAAATTCCTGCAAGTGTTATCCGCAAAGACGGTTCGGTCGGAAGCCTGACATTATATGTCAAGGGGCTTACCGAAGATGAAAAAACAATAATCCTCAGCGGCTGCCTGATGAACTATTACGCAGCCCAGAACAGATAACCAGGGTTTTTCGGGGGGTTTTACACAACAACTTTCATTAAGGAGGAATCATGGAAATTCTCAAAACCGCAGTCGCAGGTACTCTTGAGAGCAGTGACTGCATGGTAACGATCGAGCCTGCAGACAAGGGGCTTACTATTGACCTTGAAAGCGCTGTCATCAGGCAGTACGGAAGGCAGATCAGAAAGGTCACACAGGAAACACTCGACCGACTGGATGTCCGGAATGCCAGAGTCAGCATCGTTGACAAGGGTGCGCTTGACTGCACTATCAAGGCAAGAGTGGAATGCGCTGTTATGCGCGCTGCTGAATATGAAGGCAGAATCAACTGGGGAGGTGTTATAAGATGACAAACCCTGATAAATACCGTCTGCGCCGCACTATGATGTTCCTGAACTGCCAGAAACCGAGTCTTATCAAAGATCCGTATATTTACAAAGCAGACTCAATTATGCTGGATCTTGAGGACGCTGTTGCAGAGAGAGAAAAAGACTCTGCACGCTACTCCCTCTATCACGCTCTTCAGGAGATCGATTACAGAGGCACTGAAAGAGTCGTAAGAATCAACGGTCTTGATACCGACCTGTGGCGCGAAGATGTCAGATGTGCAGTTGCCGGAGGATGTGATTCAATCAGAATTCCTAAGACGGAAACCGCAGACGATGTCCGCACTGTTGAGTATGCAATCGCTGAAGCAGAAAGAGAATTCAGAAGACCTGCCGGAAGCGTTCTGATAATGGCTGCGCTCGAATCCGCAAGAGGAGTCATTAACGCAATGAGCATCTGCGATTCGTCGGAGAGACTCTTCGGAATCGCACTTTCCGGCGGCGATTATTCCCGCGATCTTCAGGTCTCAATATCCGGCACAGGAGTTGAGTTCATGGGCGCAAGACAGCACATGATCATCGCTGCCAGGGCGGCCAAAGTTCAGTGCTTTGATACCGTATGGACAAATCTTGACGATATGGAAGGTTTCAGAAAAGAAGTCGAAACAATACATGCAATGGGATTCGACGGCAAGTCCATCGTAAACCCTCGCCAGATTCCAATCGTGCATGAAATATTCACCCCTAAGCAGAAGGACATTATCTTTGCTGAAAAGGTTGTCAAAGAAATCGAAGAGAAGAAGGCTCAGGGCATAGGCGTTTTCACTGTAGACGGCAAGATGATCGACATCGCCTTCTACGACGGCGCAAAGCGGACAATCGCTCTTGCCAAGGCTTCAGGCGTTTATAAGGGGGATTTGTAGAATGATTAATGCAGTAGGAAGAGATATTCCGGACGAGATACTGGAGATCACCGGCAAGCAGCCTTTCCAGGGCAACTATTATCTGGATGACAAGCACATCCAGAAAATCGGGCCGACAATCCGTCCGGTAATGAATAATCAGAAATCCAAACTCGTTGAAAACATCCGTGAAGCGCTGATCAAATGCGAAGCACATGACGGAATGACAGTTTCATTTCATCATCACTTCCGTGACGGTGACCTGATTGTAAATATGGTCATGAAAGAAATCCACGAAATGGGTTTCAAGGACATCACAATCTGCGCTACTTCACTGGGCAAAGCTCACGACCCTCTCGTCCCGATGATCGAGGACGGAACTATCACTCACATTGAGTCTTCCGGCGTAAGAGGCAAAATCGGCGAAGCCATTTCTCAGGGAAAACTACAGGGTCTTGCAATCATGAGATCTCACGGCGGCAGAGTAAGAGCGCTGACAACCGGAGAGAGCCATGTAGATATTGCTTTCATCGGAGCACCGACATCCGATGATTACGGCAATCTCAGAGGTATCGGAGGCAAAGCGGACTGCGGTGTACTGAGTTACGCTATCGTAGACGGCAATCACGCTGATTACTGCGTAGCTATCACCGACTGTCTGGTTCCTTATCCTAATTTCCCTGCTCATATTTCGCAGACCAAGGTTGACTATGTATGCGTTGTAGATGAGATTGGTGTTCCTTCCAAGATTGCAAGCGGAGCTGCCAAACCTACTACAGATCAGCGCAAACTCCTCATGGCTCAGTACTGCACTGATGTTGTTGTCAACACACCGTGGTTCAAAGACGGCTTTTCATATCAGACAGGCGTTGGCGGCGCATCCATAGCTTCCACACAGTATCTGGCTGAAATCATGAGAGCACGTGATATACACATGGGATTCGGTGTAGGCGGCCTGACCAAAGCTATGTGCAAGCTGCTCGATGACGGAATGGCAAGAGTCCTGCTTGATGTACAGGATTTCGACCTGGATGCAGTTGCCAACCTCAAGAATGTCAATCACCACAGAATACCTGCAGGAGTTTACGCCAATCCGCTTAACAAGGGTGCCGTAGTAAACAAACTCGACTACGTAGTACTCGCATCACTTGAAGTCGACGTTAATTTCAACTGCAACGTCGTTGTCGGTTCAGACGGTATGATAACAGGAGCTCAGGGAGGCCATCCTGACACTGCTCAGGGAGCAAAATGCGCAATCGTCATCTGCCCTCTGCTGCAGGGAAGAATTCCTGCAATCTGCACTGAAGTAACTACAGTCACTACACCGGGCGAAAGCATCGATGTAGTAGTAACAGATTACGGAGTTGCAGTAAACCCGGCAAGGCCTGATATTCTCGAGGCGCTTAAGGCTGCTGACTGCGTTCCTCTCAAGACAATCGAAGAGCTCCGTGATATCGCATACTCTATCGTCGGAAAACCGGACAAAGTAGAATTCGAAGACAGAGTCGTCGGAATCATTGAAGCACGTGACGGCACAATAATCGATGTTGTAAGACAAATCAAAGAGTTATAAGGGCAATTAACGCATCACACAAAGGAGATTAAATGGATAAAATCAGAATGACAACCCCTATCGTCGAAATGGATGGGGATGAGATGACCAGAATACTGTGGAAGATGATCAAGGATGAACTGATTCTTCCTTTTGTCGACCTCAAGTCAGAGTACTATGATCTCGGGCTGCCGGTACGTGATGAGACCGGTGACCAGATCACCAAAGACGCCGGAAACGCCATCAAGAAATACGGAGTCGGTGTAAAATGTGCTACCATCACACCTAATGCTCAGCGCATGACAGAATACAATCTTCATGAGATGTGGAAGAGCCCTAACGGTACAATCCGTGCAATCCTCGACGGAACAGTTTTCCGTGCTCCTATCACAATAGACGGCATCAAACCTGTTGTCCGCAACTGGAAGAAGCCTATCACGGTTGCCCGTCACGCATACGGCGATCTTTACAAAGGCACCGAATACCGCGTACCTGAAAAAGGCAAGGCAGAACTTGTTTTCACCGGTGAAAACGGTGCCGAGTACCGCGAAACAGTTTACGACTTCGAGTGTCCGGGAATTCTGCAGAGCATATACAACAAAGACAGCTCCATAGAATCATTTGCTCACTCCTGCTTCAAGTTCGCGATTGAGACCAGGCAGGATCTGTGGTTCTCAGCCAAGGATACTATTTCCAAGAAATACGATATGCATTTCCGCAATGTATTCCAGCGCATTTACGATGAGTGCTACAAAGAAGAGTTCGAGCGCCTCGGCCTCACCTACTTCTACACACTTATTGATGACGCTATTGCACGTGTTATCCGCAGTGAAGGCGGCTTTATCTGGGCTCTCAAAAATTATGACGGAGACGTTATGAGTGACATGATATCTACCGCATTCGGCTCGCTGGCCATGATGACATCAGTCCTCTGCAGCCCTGACGGCAAATTCGAGTATGAAGCTGCACACGGAACAGTAACCCGCCACTACTACAAGTATCTTAACGGCGAGGAGACTTCGACCAATCCGATGGCTACCATTTTCGCATGGAGCGGAGCTCTCAGAAAGCGCGGTGAGATGGATGGCCTTGAGGACCTGCAGAAATTCGGAGATAAGCTAGAAGAAGCATGCATCGATACACTCAATGACGGCATCATGACTAAGGACCTTGTCGGCCTTGTGGACGGCATGGATGTCAGGTCAGTTAACACTAAGGACTTCATCGCTGCAATCCGCGAGAGACTTGAGCAGAAGCTCGGGGCATAGGCTTTTTCACCTGACCGCATAACTGCTTAATAAAAACAAACAGAACTGCCATATCTGTTCACATCTGTGAATATGATATGGCAGTTTTTGAGATACAGGCTTATATATATTTCCCGATTATACATTTGCTGTGATTTTCCGGAGACGGTTTATGTAAAACGCGAGTGCCAGCATGTCCGCGCTTCCGCCGGGCGACAGGTTGCGGGAAATCATCTCCTCATCAAATTCCCGAAGCTCAACTATCCTGTTTTCATAATCCGGCATTTCCGATATCTGCCGTGCTTTGCTTCTGGCAAAGTCCAGGCCGTCCGGCCCTCCCCTGTGCAGAAGATTGGTATCCTCGAGCCTGGCCATGCAGTCGCAGAAAGCCAGTGCACCCGCTTTGCCGCGACGCGCTTTGTCCGTATCTCCGCTATCTGTGGCGGACAATTCTGATATGTAATAATTCAGCCTTTCCTCGCAGTAAACCGCATCCGGAAATCCACTGGCTGCTTCCTGCATTGCACCTCCTGCTCCGTATTCACGCATCACATTGCCACCATGAGTCACCGGATTATCTGTTGATTTTGCCATCATGATTTCAGCATCTTCCAGCGCATAACCTGCCGCATTCTGAATGCAGATATCAGGGCAGGATTCAGATCCGGTATTGCAGGTCCCGCATTCTGAAAGTGCTCTGCCGGTGCCGGCAAGCAGAAGACCCATGGAATAGATCATTCCCTTGTGCGTATTCACCCCGCCTGTTATCTTAAACATCTCTCTTTCTGCTGTAAGACCGCGCATCCTCAGCTCTTCCATTCTGCACCCGTCCATTCCCATAAGAGCTGCCTCATGAAAATACGGTTTCAGGCACGCTGCACTCTTTTCGAAAAGCGGCACATCCATATCAGTATGAGCACCGCAGTTTGCAAGGTCTACAAGCCCCGGTTTCGGCGTAGTATACAGTTCATCAAGAAGTGACAAGTATGCAGCTTCTGCCAGTTCTCCGGCACAGAATTCTTTGAGCAGGCTGCCGGTTGCCGCCCTGACAGCATCCAGACCATGCCTGCGGCTTCTGGCGCAGTCTGTTACAGGGCCGCCGCATACTATGCAGCTTCTGCAGGCTTTGCGGGACAGTTTTAAAGCAGTATGAGTCTGTTCTTCAGTTACCAGAACGTCAAAATCAAACAGCCTTGCCGCAGGAAATGAGTCTTCGACCGCCTCGAGCTGACCCTTGACTTTGCCTGCATCACCACGTACCAGCCAGAAGGCCTCAGACCCTGTCGCTTCGTCAATTACTCTGCTCCCGATTACATCCAGGCAGCAAGATTCGAACTCGGCTATTCCTCTGTCAAACAGGATTCTTGTCATCGGAGTGCGCTTTATCTCCCCGGCGATATTCATGGTAAGACATACCAGGCACACCTCATCGGCATGCCCGGCACCTTCCAGCATCTTATTCTGTATTTCCACTCTCCTGTCACGGGCATTCAGAACCTGCTCCAGGGTTATTGTCTGCGTTATCATATATGCTTAAGAATCACTTCGTATGTCGTCACAGGGACCATCTTACTTATCTGCTGAAGGATTTCTGAATCCTCCTTATTGCCATTTCCGGAAATCTGCCTGATGAGACTCCTTACTCTGCCTGCACTTACGGCTGTACCATCCTCATCCGTCAGTCTCGGTATCTCCTCAAAGTCTATTCCCCTGGCAGGCAGAATTTCGCTCATCCGTTTATTGTATTCACGTGTGACTTCATCTGCCGGCTCCTGTCCGGCAAAACGCTTAGTTATCCCGAGCGCAGGCGCTATCCTCCCCGCAAACAGCTCAATATCCAGATCGGCTTTGACAGCCTCTGCTTTTGCTGTGTCTTTGATGAAATAAGCCGGAAAAGTCGCTCGTGATATGAGGTACATATTGCTCTCATATACATGACAGTTCGGTATATCTGCAGTGCCTTTTCTGATCATATCAAGACGTTCTGCTGGGGTGAACACTGATCCTGCTTCGGAAACTGCAAATACATACAGAGAGTCACAGTTCTCAGCTGCATGTCTGATAAGATGCCTGTGCCCGAGAGTGAAAGGATCGCAGTTGCAGACAACCGCACCGCATACGCCTTCATACCTCGGAACAGAATCAAGAAAACGTCTGATTCCGTCTTTTCTGTTTTCCATCAGCACGGCATCTTCTGTACTGACGATCTCATAGAATCCCATCGATCCGAACATCCTGCTGTTGGCAGGCTTTGTACACAGAAACAGACGGAATACCCCCCGGAATGCCGCTTCGCTGATAAGCGCCGATAATACTTCAGCCATAACACCCTGCCCTTCGGCTTCAGATGCTACTGCCAGCTGCTTTATCGTATTTCCGGCCAGAGATCCGCATGCCATTATGCGTCCTTCATCATCTGTTATCAGAACAGAAAGGTCTGCGTCTTCTTCATCTCTTAGCCCGCATTCAAGCAGGAAGCTTCTGTATTCATTATTCATACTGCCGGAAAGCGGCATTTTGTAAATATTCAGGTTCATTAATTCAAGCCTCAGTCATCTGTGCGACAATCGGTCATCTGACTATTATGATCTGACGATAGCTTTCATTATTTCTCTGTATGCTGCGAAGAGAACTCCGGCAATCGGCCATACGACCCATGTCATTTCCCATCTCATAGTTACGAAACTCCAGCCAAGATATATAACCAGTGCAATTGCCCAGTATATTCCGTCGTATTTGCCGGCCTTTTTGTTGAGTCTTGTGTAATCACCTTCCTCGAGCAGTCTGTCATATCCTCCCTGCCTGATGCATGTCAGAACAATCAGCTTGACGCCCGCAGCAATTATGATCAGCATACCTGCAACTCCGAGGATAGGAAGCAGATCTGTGTTGTTGGAATATCTTGTTATCTCAAGAAGCAGCATCGGCACTGCCCCGAGAATGCACATCATGATTCCCATTATGAGGAGTCTGCTGTGTTTTTCAGCATAGCTGTCTCTGCGGCTCCTGGCCATGCCTGAAACACCGTACTCAGTATCTATGGCAGTATTGTCGAGATATTCATAGCGCTTGCCCCTCATTCCTTCTCTGACAAACAGCGCAACCGCAAGTGCTATAATTACGAGCAGTATGGCTGTGCCGGCCGCGGTAGCGGCAGTCTCGCTTACAGAAATCAGCTCCGCTTCGGCAAGTCCTCCGGCAACGATCAGAAGTACCGGTGCGAGAATACACATCATTACTCCGGTAGAGATTCTTCTTGCCGCTCTCTCATTATGTTCAAGGAATGAAGAAGCCTCCTCCATCGATACGCTTCTTACAGTATCCTCAAGTCCGTTGTCAACCGGTGTTATTTCCGGTTCTGCCGGTTCTTCAATATCCTCTCTGAGAAGATAATCTGTACTTACTCCGAATACCTCTGACATCATTACTATCTTCTTCATATCAGGAACTGCCTGAGCACTTTCCCATTTCGATACCGACTGTCTGGATACTCCGAGTTTGTCTGCCAGATCTTCCTGTGACCAGCCGTTTTTCTTTCTGTTTTCAATTATCTTATCTGCTAATATCATTTTTGTTCCTCCCTGATTTCGAGTTCTGCATTGGTGCTTTGCTTTACACCTGTAATCTACTATTTCTGCAGGTTGCACTCTACCAATCAGGCTTTTCAATCTGTCAACTGCCGGTTGCTTTCCGGTATTTTTCCCGGAAAAGCCCTATTTTTGCGCTATTTTCTCAAGAAAAGCTCTTGCGTCCGGTGCTCCGCCGCTTGCTTTAAAACTTTCAGATATCCGTACTGCATTCTCCTTATATCCGCGATCAAACAGAACTGTTTTTACCGCTTTATATACATCTTCTTCTGAAATGGATTCAAGAAAAACCCCTGCCCCGAGTTCAGCAGTACGCTTTGCCACAGCTCCCTGCTCAGGTGTCTGCGGGAAAAGCACCAGAGGTGTCTCGAAGTACAGGCCCTCAGATACAGAGTTCATGCCGCAGTGGGTTATGAAAGCGTCTGCAATTGACAGCACCGCCATCTGATCGACCGAATCATATACCTGAATGTTTTCAGGGAGGCTGTCAAAGTGCTCGGTGTTCGTCCCCATTGAGAAGATGACCTGCCAGTCAGTTTGCCCCAGGACGTGAATGCAGTTGCGGTAGAACTCTCTGTTCTGATTTACCGTACCCATTGATATGTATACCGTCTTGTCAGAAGTCTTCTCAACAGGACTGGTGACCGGTCTGATTGACGGTCCAATGAAATGATATCTGTCTGAGAATGTGTCCGAGCATGGCTGGAAATATTTTGACGTATATACAATCGTATTCGTGTCATTATCATTCTGAACGATATCCAGCAAACCCTTAACCGGGTAGCCTGCAGCGCGCAGCCTTTTGATCTGTTTATTGATCTTCGGCATCGCCATCAGCATTCTGGCTATATCCCAAGGGCTTTCCTGCATGTATTTAGCTGAGTATTTGTTGAAAGCAAAAGTAGTCGTTGAAGACACATACGGGATATCATGCTTCATGGCGACCAGTTTGCCCCAGAATGCAACTGAGTCAGACACCACTATGTCGGGACGGATCTTCTCGATCATTCTGGTTGTCATATCATCAAGAGCAAGAGTTGAAGAGACAAGAAGCTCCGTAGCAAACACCTTGTCTTTCCCTACTCTGTCAGCATTTTCCTTGGCTTCCATTTCAAAATCATATCCGTCACAACCTATAAATACAGCTCCCGTGGATTCGATTTTCTCTCTGAACATCTCAAAGGAAAAATAATACACCTCATGCCCTGCCCGGGTCATCTCTCTTACAAGTCCCAATGTAGGATTTGTATGCCCGTGAGCAGGAATACAGAACCATGCTATCTTCATCAGACTTTACCATCTTTCTTTTCTTCAAAACTCCTGTTCAGGATCCGAATTCAGCGAAGAATATACTTGCTCCACTCATCTTCTTTAAAACCGGTCAGAACAAATCCGTCGCCGACAACAAGCGGCCTTTTTACCAGCATTCCGTCTGTTGCCAGAAGTGCCAGCTGTTCATCCTCACTCATATCCGGAAGTTTTTTTGACAGACCCATTTCTCTGTATGGAATGCCGCTGGTATTAAAAAATCTCTTGAGTGGCAGACCACTCGTTACATAATATTCACGCAGTGTTTTTTCATCCGGATGCTCTGTCCTGATATCAATAACTTCATGTTCGATTCCGTTATCATCCAGCCACTTCAGAGCTTTTTTGCATGTCGTGCAGCGACTGTAGCAATACACCTTAAGCATTGTTCTTCTCCTCCGTTTTACTAATTTATGTTCAGCTGTTAATTATCATCTGTATCAAATAATACTACTTTATATTACTTTTCAGAGATCAAATATACTCAACTGCGTTTGTTTCTCCGGGAGCTCGCGCATATAACGGAAACATTCCTCCGGAGTCGACATGATACCATTATCTCCGCAGATTTTCTGAACAATATCCGTCAGCTGTTTTGCATTCGGGCTTGGCAGCTCATATGAGTTCCCGTATCTGCGGATGTACTGCTGCTTCATCCCCGGGAAATGCCTGTCCAGCGCAGCATAATAGTACTCTCTGTCTCCTTCACGGAGCGTCAGCCCCATGCCAAAATCAATGACTCCTCTCACTACTGTTCTGACACATTCATTCATAATTGATGTGATGTTCTCAGCGGTATCATTGATGAAAGGAAGAACAGGTGTCAGCCATACAATGGTCGGAATGCCTCTTTCATGCAATTGCTCAAGCACTTCAATCCTTCGCTTAGTATTGCATACATTCGGCTCTAGTATAGAGCACAGATCATCATCGTAAGTAGTCAGAGTGATCTGTACCACACACTTTGCAGAGCGGTTTATTTCATCAAGAAGGTCTATATCCTGCAGAATACGATCAGATTTTGTCTGTATCGCTGCGCCAAATCCGTACTTATTAATTATCCCGAGACATTTCCTTGTAAGACGCAGTTCTTCTTCGCAATGCATATACGGGTCGGACATCGCGCCGGTTCCGATCATGCACTTTTTTCTTTTGGATCTTAATGCCTTCTCCAGCAATTCCGGAGCGTTCTGCTTCACCTCAATATCTTCGAAAGGATGTGTGAACTGATAGCATTTACTCCTGCTGTCACAATAAATGCAGCCGTGAGAACAGCCACGGTATATATTCATTCCATAAAATCCATTGCTCCCGGTCAGTATGCCCCGGGCATCTACAAAATGCATGCTCTGAGTTTCCCTTCAGTTAATCGACGCCTGACGCCATTTCAATATGGCCATGGAAATAATGACTATATATCCGCAGATGCTCAGTGCGTCCGGTATTTCCCC
>JBGUIG010000094.1:0-25596 GCA_045112795.1 Anaerovoracaceae bacterium
TGCACAGGCAAGAAGGTCGTTGTTATCGGCGCCGGCGCCGTAGGACTCGATGTAGTGGAATTCTTCGCGCCTAGAGGAGCGGACACCACGGTAATCGAGATGCTACCGTATATCGTCGGACCGGCACTCGATCCTATCACAAAGGTCAGCATCGTTGATCTGATGAATAAGTACAACGTACACCAGAGACCGTCCACAGCTCTTCAGGAAGTAAAACCTGACTGCTTCGTGGTCAAGAATCCGGACGGAAGCATGGAAGAAGTTGAATTCGATTACGGATGCATCTGCATGGGACTCAAGTCAAACAACCCTGTACTCGATATGCTGAATACAGAGTTCGGCGACGGAAGCGTCGAAATAATGAATATCGGTGACTCTAAGAGACAGAGAAGAATCATCGAGGGAACAGAAGAAGGCCGCAATATCGTAAAGGTCCTCAAAAAGAGAGGATTCATTGACTGATTGACGGCATAATCGATATCCTTTGAGAGAGAAGAGCGCTGCCCTTTGCGGCAGCGTTCTTCTTATGTAATTATCAGAAAAAATGCTGTTTGAAGGGATCGTGGATGTATAAAAATACTTTGTTTACAATCCGATCAAAGAGAGTATACTGTTACGGGTTATCAGCCGGCGATTGGCTGAATAGAACGGAAAGAAGCATAAATAATGAAAAAAGTAGTATTTTGCATCATAATGGCGGCAACCATCTTTGCGACAATGGAAGTGGCCCTCAAAATAGGCGGGAATGGTCTTGACTCATTTCAGCTGACTGCAATCAGATTTCTGATCGGCGGACTGATACTTGTGCCGCCCTCAATTGTTGAAAGCAAACACAGCGGATATAAACTGAATAAAAAAGACCTCATATGGATGGCGCTTCTCGGCACTGTCGGAATTGCCATAAGCATGGTAGCTTTCCAGATGGGGGTTCTCAGATGCAATGCTGCGACAGCCGCTCCTCTCTTCTGCACTAATCCACTGTATGCTATGCTCATAGCTCACATCTTCACTTCTGAGAAGATGGATAAGCGCAAATGGATCGCATTCGGACTTGGTATTATTGCTGCTGTTTTTATGATCAGGCCATGGGATGTGCAGGAAGGCAATACTGCATCAGGAATGATCATAATGGTGTTTGCGGCAGTTACTTTTGCTGCATATTCAGTAATGGGCAAAAAGTCCATCGGGCGTATCGGAACATATACTCAGACAAGTGTAAGCTTTATTGTCGGGTCTCTGATTCTGCTTGCAGTAACGGTGATTACCGGACATCCTGTGATCAGCGGAGTTGCGGAAAATCTTGCAGTAGTCCTGTACTGCGGCATTGTCGTGACAGGTATCGGCTATCTTTTCTATTTCCTGGCAATCAGATATTCAGATGCATCTACAGGCTCCATCACTTTCTTCATCAAGCCGGCAATCGCTCCGGTATTTGCTGTTATAATCCTGCATGAGACAGTGTACTGGAATACTGTCGTAGGAATCCTGCTGCTGGTAACTGCATCAGTAATTACCATTTCTGATACTGTCATCAAAAAAAGACAGGAAGAAAAGCTCAGTGCTGCGGCAAAATAAAACGCCTGCCTGTGCCTGAAATATAATAGCACTAATCATTCAGCAGAATTAGTTGGATACAGAGGTTGTATATTAGCGCCGTGAGTGGTAAAAATATACTAATAGTGTAAACACTATAATATATAAGTGTATGAATGAAGAGGAGATATCAAGATGAAAAAAGTAGCAGTATGCACAGCTGTAATCGGAGGAGTAGCAGGAACCGTCGCATATCTTAACAAGTATGGACTTCCTATTCTCGGCAACCTGACTATGCACATCCCGTTCAAATTCAAGTATGATTTCTGGGATCTCTTTACCAAGGGCATTGAACTCGCTGAAGGTAAGATCAATCTGTAAATATTCTCAGAACAATACACGGGACTGCCATATCCGGAGAAAATGCGGCAGTCCCGTTTTTTTAATTGATATTTTTTGAATAAATTGGTGCAGGGATTAATCCTTCAGTCCGAGTTCCTTCTTGAGAGGTTTCCACCACAGAAAACCTTTCAGCAGGCACAGCGGCAGAGCCTTGGCGGCCGGAATACCTGCGGCTTTGGCTACAGCTTTGCCTTCGAGGAACCACTCAGCAGTGTGCGCAAAAGCAAGGAATCCTACAAGACCGCTGAAAAGCTCGCATGAAATCTTACCAATCTTCTTCATATCCATTCTCCCTTCATGACAGTGACGGTTATCTTATAAACCAATTCTAGAATACAGAAGCAGGTATGTAAATATGCGCTCAGTCCAAAGATGCATCCGGTCCTAAACAAGTGCCATGATATCTTTGCATATCTGCTGAGCTCTCTCAGGATCGATCTTATATAGCGCTGATACAAGTGTGACTCTGGCTTCCGCTGCTTTGTCTTCGCAATGCAGAGCCTCTGGCGCCATAGAAAGCCACAGGCAGCGTAGTGAGGCTGTGAGGACTCTGATTTCCGGAAGGCAGTTCTCTTCTGCAATGGTTCCGGATCTGAAGAAATCACGGCTCTTCTGACATGCTGAAATCTTAGTGATAAGGTCCGACTTCTGACCGGCCTCGCTGCCGAGGAACATGCGAAAGTAATATGCCAGATTCTCTTCATCGGGCAAAACACCTGCTGACGCATTGTCGCATAATGCCGCAGCTTCCGATAAACCATACTTTATGAAAACTTTCGCCAGCTTTGCCGGAATGCCGCTGCACTGAGTCTGGAAACGGTACAGTTTCTCGACATACGCTTTGCCGTGATTCCGGTTGTACTCTTTGCGGCGCAGATTGACAAATTCATCCAGCGTCTGGTCGGAGACGCGGATCATGTGTGCGCCTGCCTGAGCAGAGAAGTCAGGCTGCATTATCAGCTCGACAAATAAGTCTATATCTTCACGGGCAGCATTTCTGAGCGCGCGGTCGTAGACTTTAAGAGCAGCTACGCTCTGATCGAGAGGAATTCCTGCATCAAGTCTTCTTCTGACAAGATGCATCACAGTCAGGTCTTCTTCGGTATAAATCTCACTGCTCTTTTTTCTGGCGGCTGAGATGAGACCGGCTTTGGAAAGGACCTGTATCTGTTTGTCATCAAGTCCGGTTATTTCCGTCGCCTCTGCAGCAGTAAAAAGTTTTGGGGATGTTGATTCATCAACTTTGTGTATCGCATCCAGAAGGGCCATTTCCGGCGGGCGCCGCAGTGTCTCTGTTTCAAGAAGATCGCGGATAACACTTAGCGGATAGAACCGCTCTTTCTGAAGCATCCGGATCATATTCACCGTCTCAATGGATGACGGATCGTACCAGGACATATTCCTGCCGGTCTTGACAACAGGCCTGATCAGGCCTTCTCTTATATAATATTTCAGTGTAGAAAGGCTTGTATCAGTCTGCTTTGCCAGTTCCCCGATCTTGAGCAGCCCCTCTGTCGATACGCGGCTTTCTTCCTTCATTTCTTCCTCCTGAGTGTAAGGGGAGAGCGGCCCGTTTCACCAGGACCGCTCTCGGTAAATGCGTTTAATTGCAGTCTATCACAATCTTGATAACATCAGGCGGGTTTTTCAGAGCCAGCTCCAGCGCTTCCTTGTAATCATCCAGCTTGAAATGGTGTGTAACAAAACCGTCAACGCTGTATTTGCCGTCGCGTATCCACTCCTGGACAAGATCGAATGTGTAAAGCTTCCTGCCTTCCCATTCTTCCATTCCGTGAGCGTCGACTCCGACCAGATGAAGCTCCTGCCACCATACAGGTGTCTCGTCGAAATTGATCGGGCGCATATGGTGACCGATCTTGACCAACGTTCCTCTGGCCTTCAGAAGTCTGACGCCAGTAGTGTTAGACCAGTCTCCTCCAATGCAGTCATAGATTCTGTCAAAACCGCCGAAGAAATACTTATTGCCTCTCATGCCGGTGTATACTTCACTTCCGCCGGTCGCTTCAGAGGCTGCCTCATAGATTTCACCTTTAAGCACATGATCTGCACCGAGCCTGAGAGCAAATTCCTGCTTTGACTGGACACGTTCAAGCACCCAGACCTCGCAGTCAGGTTCAACGACCTTGATTGCCTGAACGATACCGAGTCCGATGGTTCCGCAGCCCATGACCAGAATCTTTTCGCCTTTTTTCGGAGGCGCGCACAGAACTGCGTGGACAGATACACAGGAAGGCTCTATCATGACAGCCTGCTCATCGGTGATTTCATCGTAAACATGCGCAAGGCCTTTTGCAGGATAAATGAAGGTATCACTCCATCCTGCGCCTGTCATCAGCTCTCCGTAAGGTGCCGGAGTTCCGAAATTGGTGCAGAAATTATAGTCTCCGCTTTCGCAGTACGGGCAGCGTTTGCGGATGCCCTTGGTGTCACATCCTGCCATATAAGCGCGGATGGTAACACGGTCGCCGACCTTGAAGTCAGTAACTCCGCTTCCCACTTCTGTTACAACGCCGACATTCTCATGTCCGAGAAAAGTCCTCTGGGTGCCCGGAATAGGCTCGAGCGCTGATGTCAGACCTGTCGTCGCTTTGTAAAAACTAATATCCGTACCGCAGAGGCCGCAGGCGATATTCCGGACTCTGACCCAGTCATCCGCCGGAAGCGCCGGTTCAGGCAGGCCGGTCTCATACTTTACCGCGTTGAGTCCTGTGGACAGCAGCTTTTTGGCACGGCCTGCGGCCGCCTTTGTAGCAAGGATCCGCGGTATGTCTCTGTCAAAAAATACTGTTTTCATAACCTACCTCCGTATCAGGTCAGCATATCCTGCAGGACAGCCATATAGTCATTAAGATATAATGCGTATTCCGGACTTCCGACTGTTTCTACATAGTGTTTTTCCGCCGCTTCTACAAATTCCACTTCCTTGCCGAGCACCTTCAGTGCGCCGTCAAGTGAGAAGAAGTGGAACAGAACGAACGGTGTGCGGCGCTTGTAAACTCCATGTCCTGATTTTGAATTTCCTGCCTTGATCCTGAGATAGGCGGCTATATAACCCGGGATATCATTATGATCTACTGTGAACTGATAGATGCGGTCCGGCTGTCTTTCGCAGAATTCCCGCATATCCGGATTACCCAGCTTATTGTACTGGCTCAGCGCCCTTGTGATCATATACAGGGAGCACTTTACCTTCAGAGCCTTTTCCCCTTCATCCTTAAGCTTGTCGTTAGGCTTTGTCATGATCATCAGCCCAAGCAGCAGCTGCAGGATCTTAGGCAGCATCCTGAGATTTCCTTTGATTCTCGGCATTGCAAGCCCGCCCTTCAGCAAAGCCAGCATCTTGCTGACAGAGGAAAAGGTCAGAGACAGATCCGGTTTCTCTGCCGGTCCTTCAACGACCTTCAGATTTCCGTTGTCGAATATCAGATGACAGCAGAGCAGTTCATCGTCATTCTTCGCGCCGAACTGGATTACACCTGAGAACTTATGGAACTTCTTTTTCAGGTTGTAATCATCATCGATAAGGACCTGCATTGTCGGAAACGCCGCGTTAAAGAACAGCTTCGCAGCCATTATTTCCTGTGAGGTTGCAGCCATATGATCACCTCCTTACTCATCTTCCCAGCTTTCATCTTCTTCGAATTCAAGTCCCATCATCTCACGTACTTTATCTACTATGCCGTTGGCGTCAAATCCGTAGTAAGCGTACAGATCCTCCGCATAGCCGATTTCTGAGAACACATCCTGCATACCATGCTTTCTGAATACGCATCCTTTTCCGGATTCAGCGATAACAGAACCTACGGCATCGCCCAGACCGCCGTAAACATTATGCTCTTCAATGGTCAGGATTCTTCTTGTATCCATGACAGCCTGAATGATAGCTTCACGGTCAATAGGCTTGATTGTGTGCATGTTGATTACTCTGACGCTCAGGCCGTCATTTTCGGCAAGAGTCTTGGCGGCATTCAAAGCCTGAAGTACAGCGATTCCGCAGCAGATGATGGTAAAGTCTGTGCCTTCTCTCATTGTGATCGCTTTGCCTACCTCATATTCGTAATCGTCGCTTTCATAGCAAGGCGGCTCGAAACCTCTTCCGATACGTACATAGACAGGTCCCGGTATATCGATGCATGCCTGAACAACTTTACTTGTCTCAATTCCGTCTGCCGGGCAGATTACAGTCATATTCGGAATTGCGCGCATTATGGCAAAGTCTTCGGTGCAGTGATGTGTAGTTCCCGCATGTCCGAAAGAGATGCCGGCGTGCGTAGCGATGATCTTGACAGGGAGGTTCTGGTAAGCTATATCGGTTCTTACCTGCTCACCTGCACGCATAGTTGCGAAAATAGCCATAGTGGAGACGAACGGAATCAGACCTCCTTTGGCAAGACCGGCGGCAATACCGAACATGTTCTGCTCGGCAATTCCTACATTGTAGAAACGCTCCGGATATTTATCGGCGAAGAATTTGATAGCGGTTGTTTTCTCAAGATCCGCTGTCATTCCGACAATTTTGTCGTTGGTTTCGGCCAGATAGGCAAGAGTGCGTCCGTAGATTTCTCTTGCTGTCATAGTGGCGCCGTCATAGGCGTTCCAGTTGGTTCCGGTAATAACTGCCATTCTACTCGCCTCCTTTCATGATCTCTTCTTTTGCTTTCTCGCAAACTGCGGAGTCAGCGGAAGCATAGTGATAAACAACGTTATTTTCCATGAAGCTGACGCCCTTGCCCTTGATGGTGTTCGCCATGATCAGGGTAGGTACATCTGTCGCCTGCCATGCAGTTGTCAAAGCCTCGTCGACAGCTTCGATGTCATTGCCGTCAATCTCAAGCACATTCCATCCGAAAGCTTTCCACTTGTCAGTGAATGGTTCCAGCGCCATTACCTGCTCAGTAGTACCATCGATCATAAATCTGTTGCGGTCTACGATACCGATAACATTGCCGAGTTTAAAATGAGCGGCGGACATAGCTGCTTCCCAGATGCTTCCTTCGCAGCATTCTCCGTCGCCCATCAGGCAGACCGTTTTCCAGTCTTTTTTCAGTTGTTTTGCAGCCAGGCCCAGACCGACCGCCATCGACAGACCGTGACCGAGACTTCCGGCAGAAGCGTCACAGCCCTTGATTTTCTTGCTGTCAGGATGCATCGCAAACGGGCTCCTGAAGTGGTTGAATGATTTCAGTTCTTCTTCAGGGAAATAACCTCTCTTAGCCAGAGCAGGGATGTATCCTGCTGCAGCATGTCCTTTGGATAATATAAAACGATCTCTGTCTTCCATATCCGGATCCTTCGGATCAATGTTCAGATGTTTGAAATACAGCATTGTCAGGATCTCGACAATGCTAAGTGAGCCTCCTACGTGCGCGCCGCCGGACCAGAGCATCACATCGATGATAGTCATGCGAAGTTCTTTGGCGATCTGCGCATAATTACGTTTTTCTTCTGCTGTGAGTGCCATTGTCATTCCTCCTTTTCTGAAAAATTGATCATGGGAAAATAGATAGTGTTACTCTCTACTTTCTGATTCAATGATAGGAATTTTTTGTATTTTTGTCAATGCAAAAGCCACTATGGCGTAAAAAATTCCCCGAAAGAAACGGCATAATACATAGTCTCATGCGGGATGGCGGTAATGCGGATAAGGGAAGGAAAATGCCTGTCTTGTGCCATTTTTCAGTATGTTGAGGGGGACCATGTTTCGTCTGATGAAGAGCTGAATCCTCGATGGAGAACTGAAAAAGTGCATGAAGTACAGGAAGAAAAAATGGAAATTAAAAAATAATAAACGACGGGTAGCTATGTTGGATAGTTGTGCTACAATAAAAACATAATTATGAATAAAAGGAGAGCATAGATATTTCCTATAAGTTAGAAAGGGGGAAGATTGTATGGCTTTATATCTGAAGGATATTTTTGCAGCCATCGCTGTCGTCTTCAACGCGATCCCGATGGCAGTTTTTTCACTTTCATACGGCTTTGCCGCATTTCCGACAGCTTTAGGCTTTATCGTAGGCGGATTCGGAATGGCGCTGACACATCAGATCGCCCCGATCTCACTGCAGGCCGAGAGTATAGTACTTGCAGGAACAATCAGTCATGACCGCAACGAGAGACTGAATATTATTTTCTACAGCGGAATTGTTATGGCTGTCCTCGGTTTCTGCGGAGTACTGACCAAGACCATGGACTTCATAGGGCCATGCATCCTCAATGCTATGCTGGCAGGTGTCGGTCTTATGCTTGCTAAGGCCGGATTCGACATGATTAAGCAGAACAAATTCGTCTCTGCCGTTTCCATGGCATCCGCGCTGTTAGTCTACTTTGCCACTAACGACCTGATCTGGACCATCGCGGTTTCCGTAATACTGAGTACTGTTGCTCACCTGATCAGAACAAAAGTTACTGGTGACGCCGGCCATATGCTCGAGATCGATATGAGTAAGGAGAAACTCATACCGCTCAAACTGACATGCAATATGCATATCATACGGAGTGTTCTGGCTGTCTGCACACTGCAGATCGGCGGCAACATAGCATATGCGACGATTACTGCAGGTATAGCCGGAGAGACGGCCAATGTTGATGCTATTACCGTATATTCCGGTCTGGCTGACTCAGCGAGTGCATTCTTCGGAGGCGGTCCTGTCGAGGCTATCATCAGCGGCACCGCAGCTGCGCCACATCCGATTCTTGCAGGAGTCATACTTGCAGCTATAGTCGCTGCGATCTTCCTGACAAAGACAATCACCAAGATTGCAAAATACATTCCGGCAGAAACAATTTCCGGCTTCCTGTTCGTGCTTGGAGCCTTCGCGGTATTCCCTCAGGACGCAACAGCAGCACTTACCGAGGATCCGATCGTTGGCGGATGCGTAATCATCGTAACCAGCTTCTCAGATCCATTCATCGGTATGGTATCCGGTATCGTACTCAAGTATGCTCTGATGTTCCTCGGCGGAATGTAATCTGCAGCATGCAAATAATGAACTCAATAATATTAATAGTACCGGAGCAGCACGCTCCGGTACTTTTTTATTGGGCTCATATGTCATTATGATGTGAACCGGATATGTTATCATTATGAAAAAGGTAAATCTGGCTATGGATTTGTGAGGAATATATGAGTGACCTGAATGAAACAATCAGAAGAGTATTCGGTGATACAGTAAGTATTAAACGCCGGATTCCTGTGTCCGGCGGAGATATAAACAGGGCATATGTGCTGGAGCTTTCAGATGGCGGCAAAGTGTTCATGAAGGCCAACCACAGGGAGAATAAGGACTTCTTCCGAGCTGAATCTGAAGGCTTATCTGCGATCAGAAAGACAGAAACCGTCAGGGTGCCTGCAGAGATAGACGCCGGAACAGATGGCGGCGAGGCTTTTCTGCTGCTGGAGTATATTGAGTCAGGCTCAGGCAGCAGGAGCGCCTCAGAGGAACTTGGGACAGACCTCGCATTGTTGCATATGGCCGACACTATGCAATTTGTTAATGGAGGACTCTATGGCTTTACCTCGAACAACTATATCGGAGCGGGAAAGCAGATCAACACACCGAAGCAGACATGGACAGAATTCTTCACAGAATGCAGACTGATCCCTCAGTTCGAAAGGGCAGGGAAGTACTTCAGCAAGGAAGAACACAGGAGCATAGAGACGTTTCTTGGAAGGATTGAAAGATATCTTGCAGAGCCTGCAAGGCCGTCACTTCTCCATGGAGATCTGTGGTCAGGCAACTACATGATAGATGCTGAAGGGCATCCGTGGCTTATAGACCCTGCGGTCTATGTCGGTCATGCCGAAGCAGACCTTGCGATGACAGAACTGTTCGGAGGCTTTGACAGAACCTTCTATGATGCGTACAGAAGCGCAGCCGGGATTGACCGTGATTATAAGGACAGGAGGGATATATACAACCTGTATCACCTGCTCAATCATCTCAATCTGTTCGGCAGCGGCTATCTGCACCCGGTGAAATCAATCATCAGGAGATATGTTAATTCTTAAGAAAAATGTAATAATTATCATATGAGGTTCTTAATAATCGGCCTTTAATATACAATCAGAGGTTGAAAGGAGCAGGTCATGGAGAGAACTATTCTGATAGTTGATGATGATAAGGAAATAGCTGAAGCGATTGCGTTTTATCTTCGCAGTGAAGGATATAAGCCGGTAATAGCACTTGACGGAGTTGAGGCGATCAATCTGATGCGCAGCGGTAACATCAGCCTGATCATCATGGACGTAATGATGCCGGGACTCGATGGAATCCAGACGACAATGCGTATCAGAGAGGAACACAATATTCCGATCATAATGCTGTCGGCTAAGTCCGAAGACTACGACAAAATCACAGGCCTGAATGTCGGGGCTGACGACTATATGACTAAACCTTTTAATCCTCTGGAACTTATTGCAAGGGTCAGATCTCAACTCAGGAGATATAATCAGCTGGGAAGCTCTGCTGAAGCAGTTCAGTCAAATGTATTCCGAAGCGGCGGACTCGAGATCGATGATAACGCGAAAGCCGTGACTGTCGATGGAGAGCAGGTTTCGCTGACACCTATAGAGTATGGAATACTCAGGTTTCTAACTGCAAGCGCAGGCAGAGTGTTCAGCATCGAAGAAATCTATGAGAATGTGTGGAAAGAAGAAGCGTACAGTGCAGAGAACACAGTTGCCGTTCACATACGGCGTATCCGCGAGAAGATCGAAATAGACCCTAAAAATCCGCGTTACCTCAAAGTAGTTTGGGGAATCGGGTACAAAGTTGAAAAGTACTAGAGGTCAATTGAGATGGAAAAAGAACATTATAAAGACTACAAAGGCAAAGTCTTATATGCATTGCTTAGCATATTTGCTGCGGTATTCGGCACTGCGACAGGTCTGATGTCTGCGGTTACCCTTGGCATAGCCCATATGACTGATATATCACAATATACTGAAAAAGAATCAGAGCATATCAGTCAGTGGGCAGTGGAATTCAGCGGGAAGAATATCCAGGCTGATTTTATAAGCAAAGGGATGACCGTGATCATATTACTGGCGATTGCGACACTGATATCTGCAGTGGCTTTATGTGTTATGAGCGGGCGCTTCAATAGGGATGAAAACGGGAAACCTGTTCTGAACTGGTTCGACAGGATATGGAGCGAGATACAGCTTGCTGTGCTTGGCTGCTCAGCTATCGGTGCTGTCACCCTGGCTTTCCCTCTTATGGAACAGATGTGCTGCGACAACCACTTCGGACTCATACAGATGACCGGAATATACAGTCCTCAGCTTGCAGATGAGTATTGTTACGGGATTTCCAACAATACTGCATTCTGGTACTGTACAGTGGGAATGGCTGTGTGCATCTGGATAAGCACTGTTTGCCTTGTCGCAATTGTAAAGAAGCTGAAAGCCGGAGAACTGATAAGCAAGTCGCTTCTTGGAAAGCTTCTTATAATTCTGGGCTGGGGAGCGAAGCAGACCGGAGAGGGCGCGAAGAAAGCCGGGAAAGGACTTAAGAGCGCAGTCGTAAGTGTCCGGAAGTTCACGATTCCTGCGGACAGTGACCGCAATGCAGTGATCAAGATAATTGTGAAATACTGCCTGGTTTTGATTACCCTCATAGTTCTTCCTGAATTTCTGGGTGTGCTTTTCAGCAACGGATTTATTGCTGTAGTTGCTGAAGTTGTGGCCGTACTGGCGGCGATAGTACTCGTCATCCGTAAAATAGGAAAGCTTGCTGAGGTCAGAGCAGGAATCATCGAGGTCAAGTCCGGCAATCTCACCTACAAAATACCTGTTGATGAAGATGAGAACGGACCCAAGACTGATATAGATAAGATAGCATCTGATATCAATCACATCTCTGAGGCGACAAATGCTGCTGTGCAAAACGAAATCAAGAACCAGAGACTCAAAACTGATCTGATAAGCAATGTATCACATGATCTGAAGACGCCGCTTACATCGATGATCAGCTACCTGGATATACTGGAAAAAGAAGGCCTGGACAGCGAGGATGCGCCTGCGCATCTGGCAATAGTCCGTGAGAAAACGGAACGCCTCAAGACGCTGACAGAGGAGCTGTTTGAAGCGGCAAAGGCTTCGAGCGGAAACATACCTTGTGAAATAACGGAAATCGATCTTTCGGCTCTGATAGATCAGTCCCTTGCCGAAATGGGGGACAGGTTAAGCAGCAGAAATCTTGATATTCGCAAGAAAATCAGCGCAGATAATACTTTGGTGATGGCTGATGGAAAACTGTTGTACAGAGTGCTCGAGAATCTGCTGAGCAATATAAGCAAGTATGCTCTTGAAGGAAGCAGAGTGTATATAGACGTATCAAAGCCGCAGCCAAAGCCATTCGCGAATGCAGATATGCCAGAGAAACTGCTTCTGGAAGTTAAGAACATTTCCAGAGATGAGCTTAATATTTCAGCGGATGAACTGATGGAAAGGTTCACAAGAGGTGATCAGTCCAGAAATACCGAGGGCTCAGGTCTTGGCCTCGCGATTGCGAAGGATCTCACAACGTTAATGGGAGGGACTTTTGACATAACGATAGATGGCGATATGTTCAAAGCATCGGTTCTTCTGAATGAGGCAAAATAAAAAAGCAGAGTCCTGCAACGCAGTGGTTGCAGGACTCTGTTCTTTTAGCTTGCTTGGTGGGACAATAAGGGATCTTCCCACCAGTCCTGCGGACAGGTGGGCCCCTACTTGCTGCTGTGGTGCGCCCGGCGAGGATCGAACTCGCGGCCTTCTCATTCGGAGTGAGACACTCTATCCACTGAGCTACGAGCGCATAATTGGTGACACGGGGTGTTTCGCTGTGTCACCGTTTTGTTTTTTATTTCTTGTATTCGTCTTTTCTCGGGCGGCCCATGAGTGTTTCGAGTGCGTCTTCTACATGGATGTTTCCGCGGATTACGTTGTAGATTGCCTCGGTAATCGGCATCTCAACGCCTGCCTTCTTGGACAGTTCATATGCAGCTTCTGCTGTGAACATACCCTCTACAACCATGCCGATTGACTTACGGGCTTCTTCAGGATCCATGCCCTGGCCGATGAGGCGTCCGCATCTGAAGTTACGTGAATGCATACTAGTGCATGTAACGATCATATCGCCTACACCTGAGAGGCCTGCAAAGGTCTCGAACTTTGCGCCGAGAGCCATTCCGAGACGGGTCATTTCTGCGATACCTCTTGTCATCATGGCTGCTCTGGTGTTGTCGCCGAATCCCATTCCGTCGATGATTCCGGAACCGACTGCCATGACGTTTTTGACTGAACCGGCAAGCTCCATTCCGAGCATGTCATCATTGGTGTAGATTCTGAATCTGTGAGTTGAGAAGAGGTCGCTGATGGATCTTGCTGTGCGAGGGTCTCTTGACGAAACGGATACAGCTGTCGGAACGCCGATTCCTACTTCTTCAGCGTGTGAAGGGCCGGAGATGCATGCGTATCTGTCCATGTCGAATCCTACTTCCTCGGCTACTTCAGACATGCGCATAAGAGTTTTCTGCTCGATACCTTTGGCGATGTTCATTGCCAGTGCATCCTTCTTGATGAACGGAAGAGCTGCCTTAAGGGCTGCTCTGAAATGCTGTGCAGGAAGGGAGAAAACTATAACATCTGCGTCCTTGAGTGCGGCCTCATTGTCTGTGTAGAAGTGATAGTCGCCTTCGAGTTTGACGCCCGGAAGATAGTCGGTATTCTCCATAGCTGCTTCCATGCGGTCAAGGTGTGCCTTGTCGATGTCGAAGATGTTGACTCTGCAGCCTTTGGCTGCAACGATTGTTGATAAAGCGGTGCCGAAGCTGCCGGCGCCTATGAATGTAACAGTGCTCATGTGTAGTCTCCTGTATAATTACTTGTGTTATTGCGAAATCAAGCATGAAAAACAGAATCATTTCCCGGTCATGCTCAACGAATTATACAAGGTTTTGGGTAAAGTGACAAGTGCATGTATCGCTGCCAGGTACATATGTAATATCAATATGGGTAATTTTGTGCTAGAATAATTTGCATGAAACTGAATTTATACCTTATTAGACATGGACATACTACCGGTACAGAAGCCGAGCTCCTGTATGGATCCAGCGAGTTGCCTCTGACAGAAGAAGGTCTCAGAGAGATCATTTCTTTTGCTGAGCAGGGAGTTTATCCTGATTGCGAGGATGCTGCAGTATGGACGTCCGGTATGCAGAGGACTGAGCAGACTCTCAGAGGAATGTATGGGGATATCGAGCACAGGCAGGAACCTCGCCTGAAAGAGATTAATCTGGGAATATATGAAATGAAGACAGTCGATGAGGCTATGCAGGATGACTTCGGACGCGACTGGCTGGAGGGCAGGATTTCTGAGCCGAGTTTTGTCGGCGGCGACAGCCATGAAGGATTCGTAAGGAGAATCAACCATGGACTGTGGAACCTTGTCGAACTGGCTTTGGATGAGGGTCAGCAAACAATCATAGCAGTCGTTCATGGGGCTGTCATAACATACACCATGGATCACGCCTTTCCGGGAATTTACAAAAACAAATGGGTCTGGTGCCCGAACCCGGGGACTGGCTACAAGCTGGAAATTGAGGGCGACAAAGTTCTGTCGTGGGAGCCGGTAGGTGACATCGGCGGCAATGCAACACCTGCGAAAGACCTCAGGACACAATGATATATCTTAATGATAACGCAATAGAATATATGCAGAAGCTGGGCTTCCGCGACATTATCCTGGGAGCGGAAAAGTTCACGACATGATGTACTCCTCCGAGAATGGAGGTGTCGGTAAGTTTTACCGACGGAAATACTGACTTTGGCAGTGACTCAGGCCGTGGGCGTCCGTCATCCGGCGATGAAAGGCTTGCAGCGAAATCTTATACTCTGGATGAATCTGTTATGGGCAGGGTATGGATTCCTGAAGACGAATTACTGCTGACTCCGCCTGTCAGAATCAGATATGAAAAACATCCGTGGATGGAGAAGTTCGAATTCGATGGGGTCAAAGCGGCGCCTGCAAAGCGCACCGGCATAGGCAGCAAGGATGCAAAGGGATTCGTAAAATCACTTAGCACGATCTATTCAGCGGCGTACAGTGACTATCGCGAATTCGGAGGAGACGCAGATTTCGACGTGTCGGGATACTTCCGACATGCGGCACGTTGCTTTGCCCGAATGGCAGAGGACCAGGGCAGCACAAAAATGATAAAGCTGTTCTGCGGCTTTGCAGAAAACATGTGGCGTGAAGGAAACCGGGAGATGCTGGATGTCTGTCTGGACACGGTGATACCGGAAATAGAAAGCAGCCCGCAGCTCAGCCGGATTTTCAATGATAATATAACAGATGAATTCCGCGAGTGGCTGAGTGACTGGCGCAAGGGAAGATGAAACAGCCCCGGGCATTTCTTCGGAAACCGGATGCTGACAATAGAGCAATAGTAATAAATTGATAATTGATGCTTTGTAAGCAATAATTAACGAGAGTAGACAACAATAATTAATGGGCATCTGACCAGCAATAATTGTTTAAAAGAACTGACAATAACTGATAATAAAACCATAAAACAATAATTAACAGGAGTGAGAAAACATGGCAGCTAACAAGAACAAGAGGGAAGTTAAATTTACACTTAACGATGAGGATTACAGAGCTTTCGGCAGATACCGTATCCTGTATACGGATCAGGGACGCAAGATGGTCGCCAGACAGAGAGCGACATACCTGATTACAGCTGTCATGATTGCCGCACTTTTTACACTGTTCAAAGTTGACCATTCATTTACAATGCTGATGTATGTAATTGCGGGCGCTATGGCAGTTGTCGGTATTTTCTTTGCTGAGAGTTTCGTGCTGAAACAGCAGGACAGAGCCATCCAGAATGATGCGGGCAGTGCCGAAAGAGTTCATGCAGGGGAAAACACAATCAGATTCAACGATGACTCATTCACCACATACGGAAACGGCGATGAGCAGAATTTCAGATACAGTGACATTAAACTGATAGACCTGACTGAAGAAGCCATCTATGTATGGATGAGCGATGTTATGATTATGCCTGTTCCGCTTCACGCTTTCCGGGGCATGGATGAAATGAAGGAACTGTATAAGTGGATCAAGGAGAAAATCGCTGAGCATGGCGGCACGGCGGAAGAAGGCTAGTATTCCGAGCAGTGCGGCAGAAGGATAATTTACAGATTGTTACGCATCTTTGTGTTAATTAGATAACAAAAGCCGAACATTTTGATTGTTCATTGTGAAAAACAACAAGGATTTGCGCATTTTTATTGACAGAAATCACAAAGATTGCTATAGTAGTCTTCGAACTAAGAAATTAGTTTACCTTATTCTATGAAAGGAGCACATACATATGACGAGAATCAGCATGATGATGGACATGGGAATGATGGGCATGTGCATGTGCAGAGCCGATTAATAGCATAGGATAAGGTCATAACGAAGCCGACACTATGAGTTTTCTCATGTAGCATACCGGGGCAGGTCGTTAGGGCCTGCCCCGTTTTTTAAGGCCTTAGTCATCAATAAAACCTATACCAAGAGGTGGTAAAATTGAGCGAACACATAATAAGCCTTCAAGGCGTAACCAAAGAATTTGATACCAAGAACGGCAAAGTCGTTGCTCTCAAGGATATCAACCTGGACATCGAAAGAGGCGATTCTTACGGGATCATCGGACTTTCCGGAGCAGGTAAGTCGACACTGGTCAGGACAATTAACCTGCTCGAGCAGCCGACCGAAGGCAAAGTCATTTTCGATGGGAACCTGCTTACCGGACTCAGGAACAAAGACCTCAATCTGAGCAGACGTAAAATATCAATGATCTTCCAACAGTTCAACCTGCTCATGCAGAGAGATGCTGTCGGAAACATCTGCTTCCCGCTGGAGCTTGCAGGAGTGCCCAAGGCTGAGGCAAGAGCCAAAGCGGAAGAACTGCTCAAGGTCGTAGACCTCGAGGACAGGGCTCACTCATATCCTTCGCAGCTGTCAGGCGGACAGAAACAGAGAGTCGCCATCGCAAGAGCTTTGGCATCAGATCCGGAAGTGATTCTGTGTGACGAAGCGACTTCGGCGCTTGACCCTAAGACGACCAGATCTATACTCAAGCTGCTCAGACAGATTAACGAAGAACGCGGCATTACGCTTGTCGTAATCACCCACGAGATGGGAGTAATCAAACAGCTTTGCAATAAAGTTGCGGTCATCGAAAACGGCGAGATCGTCGAACGAGGTGATGTAAATGACGTTTTCACCAAACCTCAGACTAAAGCAGCACGCAAGCTGTTCTTCCCGGACAGCGAGGACCACGAAAAACCAGAAGGCAGAACTGCAACCAAAAACAGACTCCGTCTTGCATTCGACGAGACTACTGCTTACAAGCCAATCATTTCAAGCATGATTCTCGAGACGGGCGCACCGGTCAACCTGCTTTATGCAAACATGGATGCCCTGCTCGACGAGCAGAAAGGCCAGATGGTCATCTGCCTCTCGGACAAGAAGGAAGAAGCAGAAAGACAGAAAGCGTATCTTATTAAGGAAGGCGTACAGTTTACAGAGATCCCGGAGGATTCGGACTATTACGACTATCCTCTGAACGGATTTGAAGAGGAGGTGACAGAGTAATGGATACAGGCACATTGGTTTCCCTGCTCTGGGAAGGACTTCTCCAGACACTGTACATGACATTGATCGGAACACTGCTGTCATATCTCATCGGGCTTCCGATCGGCGTATCCCTGATAGTCACCGGACCTAACGGAATCAGGCCAATGGGTTTATACAACAAGGTAATGGGATTCATCGTAAACGTTATCAGATCCGTACCGTTCCTGATCCTGATGATCGCCCTGATGCCATACATCCGTAAAGTGATCGGAACCGGAATCGGTACCAGCGCGACTACTGCAGCCCTCGTAGTAGCGGCAGCACCATTCGTTGCGAGACTGGTAGAACAGTCTCTTCTCGAAGTCGATGCCGGAGTTATCGAAGCAGCTCAGGCAATGGGTGCAGGCAACTTCCAGATTATCCGCAAGGTACTTCTGCTGGAGGCGAGACCTTCACTTCTGAACGGAGCGGCGGTTGCGACAATCAACATCCTCGGATACTCGGCAATGGCCGGAATAGTCGGAGGCGGCGGACTCGGAGACATAGCAATCAGATACGGACTTTACAGATTCCAGCCGGCGATCATGTGGATCACAATAGTGGTGCTGGTAGTGCTCGTACAGATCCTGCAGGAAGCAGGCATCAGAATAGCATCGAAGATGGACAACAGAATCAGCTGATGCATTGCTTTTCGAATGATTCTGCAACCGGCGAACTGCACAAATCTGTCAGCTTTGCCCGCAGACAGACGGAAGAACCAATTCGTTAACTTTTTCCGAACACGGAAGTTAAAATATCACAACTACTTATTTCAACAAGTCTAGGGTATTATTGGATAATAAAGAAGGGAGAACAAACATGAAGAACATCAGGAAATTCAGCGTACTCGCACTTGTACTCGCACTTGCACTCACAGTACTTACAGCATGCGGCGGCGGATCCGGCGACGATGCAGATAAGACAATCAAGGTTGCTGCTTCCCCTACACCGCACGCAGAGGTTCTCAACTCCGTAAAGGACGCTCTCGCTGAAGAGGGATGGACACTCGAAGTTGTTGAGTTCGACGACTATGTACAGCCTAACGTAGCTACAACAGAAGGCGACGTAGATGCTAACTACTTCCAGCACATTCCTTATCTTGAACAGTACAATGATGAGAACGGAACAGACCTCGTTGCAGTAGGAAACGTACACTACGAGGCAATGGGCGCATATAAGGGAACCAAGAACTCATTCGATGAGCTCGCAGACGGAGACAAGATCGGCGTTCCTAACGATGTAACTAACGAAGCCAGAGCACTCCAGCTCCTCGCAGCCAATGGAGTTATCACTCTTAAGGACGGCGTCGGACTCGAAGCTACAAAGACAGACATCGTTGACAATCCGAAGAACGTTGAGATCGTAGAACTCGAAGCTGCTACAATCCCTGCATCACTTCCGGACCTGGCATTCGGTGTAATCAATGCAAACTACGCTCTCGGAGCAGGACTCACAACTGAAAATGCAGTTGCATACGAGGCGGAGGATTCAGAAGCTGCTGAGACATATGTAAACGTAATCGTAGTCAATGCCGGCAACGAGAACAGCGAGAAGACACAGGCACTCGTCAAGGCAGTACAGACAGACGCTGTTAAGGACTTCATCCTGAACACATACAACGGAGCAGTACAGCCAAAGTTCTAAGATAACTATCAACAGCGCATCACAGCCAAAGTTCTAAGATATCTTTGCAAAAAATCCACAGATGAATTCACGGCATTTGCCGGATTCGCACAGATGAATGCGTGGCATTTGTCGTGATATTTACAAACGACAGAGCGGGACCTGTAACAGGTCCCGTTTTGCATTGCAGTAATTGTGATAACAAATGCCGGTAGCTCGAATCAAGCGACAAATGTGGGGAGCTCCAATCAAGCGGGCTCGTCGGAACTTTACTCCTGGTTGAACCGGTCCATGAGAAAAGTAGACACCACGGTTTAGCTGCTTTCACCCATAATATTTGAATTTGCTGTGCGGGGGTGAAAAAATTCATCCCTACCATTGAATAATAGATGAATATCGGTGAAAACCTTTTGATGAGTAATTGCCCAAGGCATATGGTCGTAACCGCTGCTAAGCCATATGTAGTTGCTTTGCAGACATCTGTTTTTCCACAGAAAACTTTCTCCTCTGCTAACGGATAATTTCTTGAGAAAATGGCTTTCTCCAGATGCGCAGCTGCTTTCGGGATAACATGGTTTCACCCTTTTATTCTCGAAAATCGAGAGAAGGGTGAATTATTTCACCCCTTATTCAGAAAAAACTGGATTAGGGACCATGCGCACAAACTAAAATACATCCAAGGGACCATGCGCACAAAACTAAACCAGAATAAATACAGCCAAGGGACCATGCACACAAAACTAAACCAGAATAAATACAGACTAGGGACCATGCGCACAAAAATAGAAATCTAGTATATCCTTCTGCTTCAATTCTCTGCGTTATTATTATATAATCTACTATGTATGATTATGTTACCAATTAGCCGCAGCGGGTGCATAAGACTATCTGCATGATACACATACCGGCGCAAATCGACCAAGGCTCATGACCATGACAAGTCATATCGGCCACAACGTACATGCCGACCAAGGCCCATGACCATGACCAGTCATACCGGCCACAACTTATATGCCGGCCAAGAGCGCAACTGTATGTGAATGCATTTTGCGGTACTACAGCAAATAGCGGCACATTCAAGAATAAAAGGAACAGATTATGGACAAAAACTTCATTAAAGTAGACAAATGGGGAGAGTGCCTGTGGGGAATCGACGAAACCGGCAGACTCTTCATCAATGGAGGACAGGCAAATAGCGTAGCTGACGGCGGCATTCCGTGGGAAAACTACCGCACCCTCATTACTGAGGCGGCTGTTATCGGAGAGGTAACTTTCCCTGAGGGAGCTTCGCTGGAAGGACTGTTCAAAGGATGCAAAGGCCTCGAGGCAGCAGATCTCAGCGGATTCAACACATCCGGAGTCACAAGCATGCGCTCGATGTTTGAGGGATGCACAAGACTGAGAGAACTTGACATCTCATCCTTCGATACAACCGGGTGCAGCGACATGAACAGAATGTTTGCAAAGTGCGCAAGACTTACAGATATTCTGCTGGGCGAAAACTTCAGCCTCACCGGAGACGGCACAACTTCATGCGACAGACTTGCTGTCAAGGAAGCAGGTAAATACAAGCGCGCCAGAGTCATCTCTGCAGAAGGCTGCCTGGTCATCTATCATGAGAACGCGGGCAGAAATATCAGCACAGAGAGAAAGACCGTACCGGATTTCAGATATCTGATCGAGGATCCTATGTACGCTACTCCTGGTGACAGGTTTGTCTTCATCGGCTGGAACACTGAACCGGACGGGTCAGGAACAATGCTTCAGCCGAGACAGGAAATCAACAATGTCGACGAGGATCTGAACCTCTATGCTATCTGGGCAAGTGCGCCTGAGATCGGCGAAGTCCGTCCTGTTGAGGAATTCACTTTCGGACAGCCGATTCCGTTCGAGCTGCCTGAAATCGTTTCGGCAGGAGATCCTAATGTAACAGGATATCTCGAAGTCAGCCCTAATGGCGAGGATGGCACATGGCAGGCAATCGACCACAACACAATCCTTCCTGTCAAGTGCAATGGATGGCTTGTAAGGCTCTGCGCTGCGAACAGTGTGGGCAAAACGGTTTCTAATGCTGTTGAGCTGCGTATCAAGAAAGCCGCAAAGGATATGTCCGGCGTACGCTGGTCTGAAGATGCTGACATGACATATGACGGCACAACTAAACACGTATGGATCGAAGGCCTTCCTGCTGGAGTAAGAGCTGAGTACAGCGGCAATACAGCAACAGAAGCCGGCACATATGTCGCTTCCGTCAGGCTGGACTTTGACGAGGACAACTTCAGCGAGCCTGCACTCATGAAGGAGTATGAGTGGACAATCAAGAAGGCCGCATACGATATGTCACAGGTTCACTGGGACTATGATGAGGCTTTCGTATATGACGGAACTGCGAGACGCGTTGCGCTTACCGGTCTTCCGGATGGAGTAACAGCATCCTATGAGAATAACGAAGCGGTCGATGCAGGAATCTATACAGCAACTGCCGCTCTCAATTACGACACTGTCAACTATGAGAAACCTGCTGACATAGTTCCGTGCGTATGGGAAATTGAAAAAGCAGTCATCGATCCGATGACGCTTGAATGGTCAGGCTATGACAAGTTCATATATGACGGACAGCCAAAATCAGTCCGCATAGTCAACCTGCCTGAAGATGCGGCGATCGACTATGACGGAGCTGAAGAAACACCTGCGGGCAAGTACCTTGCCAGAGGAACACTGCTCGGCAACTACAGAGCTTCGGGCCCGATCGAATATGAGTGGGAGATTACCAAGGCAAGCTACGACATGGGTGTTGCAAGATGGGCATATGAAAAGCCTTTCGAATTTGACAGAGAGACTCACGAAGTAACACTTACAGGTGTCCCTGAAGAACTCGGTGTCAGATACAGAAATCAGCTTGGAATTGCAGCAGGCGACTATCAGGCAGTAGCCAGCTTTATTAACCCTGACACACACAACTATTTCACACCGGAGGACATGTCACTCACCTGGACAATCAGGAAGAAGAACATTGACATGTCCGGAGTAAGGTGGAATTATGCCGGAGCGTTCACATACGATGGCGAAACCAAGAGCGTCGAGCTTACAGGCGTTCCTGAAGGAATCCATGTAGACTACGAAGGCGCCAGCGCTTTCAATGCGGGAGTATACAACGCGCACGCAATTCTCGAATACGATTCGGATAACATGTTCGCAATGCAGCCTGCAGACTGCCAGTGGAAGATCAACCGCAGCAGATTTGACATCTCCGGAGCACGCTGGGATTACACCGGCGCTTTCACATATGACGGCAGAGAACACGGAGTATATCTTGAAGGTCTGCCTGAAGGCATCAATGTCGAATATTCCGACAATATCAAGGTAGAAGCAGGCAAGTACGCGGCAACAGCAGTCCTGACACCTAGTGACCCGATGAACTACGAGACACCTGAAATCAACGGATGCACATGGGCTATTAACAAGGCTCAGATCGAGAGACCGGGACTCGAGTGGACAGACTGCAGTGACTTCGTTTTCGACGGCACAGACAAAATCGTAGAGATCATCAGCGACATCGGAGATGACCTCAAGGTTGAATATGCATTCAACAAGTACCACAACGCAGGCAGATATTATGCCAAGGCTCTCTTCACACCGGTTGACGAGAACAACTACATGCCTCCTAAGCCAATGGGTTATTCCTGGAGCATAGGCAAAGCAGATCCGGATATCACAGGCGCTGTATGGGATTACACATCACCGTTCACATATGACGGCAGCAGAAAATCCGTCAGACTGACCGGTGTTCCGGAAGGCGTTATGGTAAGCTACAGCAACGCGAGCGCTGTTGACGCCGGCGACTATACAGCAATTGCCAGATTCAGCGTCAGCGATACATCAAATTACAATACAAATATTCCTGACATGACACTCGACTGGAGCATCGAAAAAGCAGAATTCGATCTCAGAAACGCAAGGTGGCAGGAAGAGAGAAAATATACATACGACGGATATGAAAAGAGCGTCGTTATCACAGGGCTCCCTGACGGACTCGAGCCGGTATACAGCGGCAACAAAGCCGCAGGCGCAGGCGTTTACATGGCTGAAGCTTCATTCGAGTTCGATGAGAAGAATTTCGAGAGACCTGAATTCCGCGAGTGCAGCTGGGAAATCGACAAGGCACCGGTAGATGTTTCCGGCGTCGTATGGTCTTATGAAGAGCCGTTTGTATATGACGGAACAGAAAAGACCGTATACGCTACAAACATTCCTGAGGGATGCTACTCGGTTTACAGCAATGCAAGAGCAGCTCATGCCGGCACATACGTATGCACAGCAGAGATCAGACCTGAGGATACAGATAACTTCTCACCGGTCAAGCTGAACAACATCACCTGGAGAATCGAGAAGGGTGAATACGACATGAGTCACGCTTACTGGGATTACGACAAGCCGTTCACATATGACGGAACTGAGCACAAGGTCGTAATCAAGGGCCTGCCTGAAGGAGTCACACCTACATACAGAAACAACACAGCAACGGATGCAGGCACATATGAGGCAACTGTTACCTTCAGAGCCGCAGATGAGAGAAACTACAAAGTTCCTTCATTCCCGGGCTGCGAGTGGACAGTCAGAAAAGCAGACTACGATATGTCCTCAGTTCAGTGGAACTACAGCGGAGAATTCAGCTACACCGGCAGGATGCATGAAGTTGTTCTGAGAGGTCTGCCTGAAGGAGTCAGAGCGGTTTACTCTGGAAACGCTGCTGCAGAGACAGGCAGCTATGAGGCGTCAGCAGACCTGATCCCGTTCGACCAGAGCAATTACAACAAGCCGTCAGTGGAAAACTGCAGATGGCGCATCGTTAAGGCAGACTACGAGATGTCCGCAGTAAGATGGGACTACACAGATGCCAAAGTATACAACGGCAGAACACAGAGCGTAATGCTCGAGCAGCTGCCTAATGGCGTCAGCGCTGATTACAGAAACAACGAGGCAGTCAATGCCGGCAAATATACAGCTAAGGCAATCCTCAGAGTTTCTGACGAAGCCAACTACAATACTCCGTCAGTAAGCGACTGCGACTGGGAGATCATCAAAGCAGAATACGACATGAGCGGAGCTGAGTGGGATTACCAGCCGGATTCACTCGTCTATGACGGAGACAGAAAGAGAGTCGAGCTCTTCAATCTGCCGGACAGCGTTATGGCAACATACGAAGGCAACACGGGCTTCCTCGCAGGAGACTATGTGGCAACGGCTTCCTTCAGAACAACTGACAGCAACTTTAACGCACCGGAGACCATCACCTTCCCATGGAACATCGGCAAGGCAGAATATGATATGTCAGGCGTCAGATGGGACTACACCGGTGAGTTTGTATATGACGGAACACCGAAGAGAATTGACCTTACCGGAGTTCCTGACGGACTCAGCGTTGAGTACGAAAACAATTCAGCAACAGATGCAGGTACATACACTGCGGTTGCAAACTTCAAGGCAAACACAGGCAACTACAGCGTGCCTGAACCGATGAGCTGCACATGGACCATCAACAAGGCAGATCCGGATATCCGCAGACTCAGATGGGATTACTCACAGCCGTTCACATATGACGGATCAGAGATGAAGGTTGAACTGGCAGGAATTCCTGAGACAATCATCGCTGAGTACTCAGGCAATACAGCTACAGTAGTAGGAAGATACACTGCACATGCTGATCTGAAGCCTGTCAATCCTGACAACTACAATTATCCTTCAATAGCTGACTGCGACTGGGAGATAGGCAAAGCAGAGTACGATATGTCTGACGCGAGATGGACAGGCGAGATGAGATTCATCTACGACGGAACCGAAAAGTCCATCGCCCTGACCGGTCTTCCTGAAGGAGTTGAACCTGTTTACAGCGGCAACGCGGCAACAGACGCGGGAACATACACAGCTTCTGCAGAGCTCACATATGATGAGCATAACTACATCCAGCCGCATGTCGGAACAATGACATGGAGAATCGACAAGGCCGTATACGACATGTCCGATGTACGCTGGGACTATGAGGACAGCTTTACCTACAACGGCTCAGAGAGATCCATCGGACTCAAGGGCCTGCCTGCAGGCGTAACAGCTGCTTACACCGGAAATACCGGAATCAACGCCGGAGACTATGAGGCAAGCGCTGAGCTCAGCTATGATGAGAGAAATTACTTCAAGCCAGAATTCGGTCCTGTAAGATGGCACATCGGAATGGCAGACGCACCTGTAGACATCAGCGGGATCAGCTGGAACTACGAAGGCCCGTTCGTATATGACGGAACACCTAAGGGAGTTGCTCTCAGGGAAAGAGCCCGTGAACAGGGCTTCCTCGACAGACTCCGCGGCA
>JBGUIG010000095.1:0-38469 GCA_045112795.1 Anaerovoracaceae bacterium
GTTCAGACGAATCATTATTAATACAGATTTCCCTCAGGAGCGGTTCTATCCGCTCCTTTGCTATTTCACCTTCAACCAGCTGTCTGAAGGCCGGATGATAAGTTCCGCCGTTGATGGCTCCCCCTTCACCGATTATCTCAGTGCTCTTGAGACCTACTCTCATAATGGTTATCCCGGCATCATCCAGAATTTTATACATTTCTGCTGTTATCCGGACCGCTTCCTCTCTGGAAAGCGGAGTGTATTCGCCGCGTCTGTACATCTCGAACAGCTCAGTGTCATCAAGAACAATTGTCGGATACAGTCTGGCAAGTGACGGCCTGATTGCTGCTGTCTCCCTGGCAGACATTATGCAGGTCTCCGCACTATCCCCCGGAAGGCCGATCATCAGCTGGATTCCGAGCTCAAATCCGTATTCCTGTATCAGACTGACCGCCTTATACACATCCTCACTGCTGTGTCCCCTGTTAGATTTTTTCAGAACTTCATCATCAAACGACTGCACACCGAGTTCAATTGTATCTACGCTGTATTTCTTCAGATTGTCCAGAATTTCCCTGTCAATGTAATCTGGTCTTGTGGAAAGGTGGACTTTGTCGATAAGTCCCTTCATCTTGTACTCATAGGTGACTTCAAGGAAAGCCGACTGCTCTTCAATTTCAAGGCCGGTGAAGCTGCCTCCGTAGAATGCTGCTTCCACAGTGTTTTTTTCGTGCAAAGCGGTGCCTTTTTCAGGCACCGAAGGTCTTAATGTCGTGAGCCAGGTGTCGATAATCGATCTCGCGTCATCAGGCGTCACGTACTCTGTCCTTGCGGTTATTTTGCGCTGATTGCAGAAAACGCAGTCATGAGGACAGCCTCTGTGAGGTATGAAAATAGGAATAATAGCGTGTTTTTTCATTTTGCAGTTTTTTACCGGCTAGATAATTGAGCCGATATCTGTAAGAGGCCATTCATCAAACCATCTGGTTCTGAGGCCTCGCTCTTCAATAAATCTTACAATTTCAGCAAAGTCAGGATGCGAGCTCAGATCTCCGTTGAAATAAACGGTATCACCTATTCTTCCGCTTGCGCCTCCGATAAATCCTGTGTCATATCCCGGCAGCAGCACATGACCGGGTGTTACCATGCGCACATTCATCCCTGCCTGCAGGCAGGCTTTGCCCAATCCTCTGTCATAAGTGATGATTGAATCCTCGTCCACCACGACAGTGCTGCACTTGGCGTATCCCTGGCGGACATTGACAAGCTGCATTCCGAGCTCGCGGGCGCGTGCCAGAAGTTCAGGCGCAGTAAACTGCAGGTTGTGTATAAAATACTTACCTGTGCAGGCAGCATTGAATGCGATGTCATGCGGGTAGATAAGCCCAGGCTGCGTGCCGGTGATTGTGTATCTGACCAGCTCAGATCCGGCATCCGCCCCCATCCTGCACATAAACATATCCGGGTGGCATGAAACCGGACCGGAAACAATCCCCGATGTTCTGAATTCCTCAACATCGTATCCTGTATTTCTGAACCATGCAGAAAGCCTCGGATCAGCTTCTGCGCTGATATGAAGTGTAATCTTGCTCATTTCTTACAATACATTCCAAAAACTCAAAAACCGTTGGAATCCCAACGGTCTCTGTGGTGGAGCGTACGAGGCTCGAACTCGTGACCTCCTGACTGCCAGTCAGACGCGCTCCCAGCTGCGCTAACGCCCCGCTATATGTTGGGATTATAGCACCTGTTATGCTGTTGAATCAAGCATCTTTGCTGTTGTTGTATTTCATGCGTTTTTTCTCTTCGTACATCTGCTCATCAGCCCGTCTCAGAACATCTGAAGTACACTTATCCTTCTCAGGATCAAATATCGATATGCCTGCCGCTACACTGATACGTTCCCACGGATCGTTATCATCTGAGTCTGTAGCATTAACCTGCGCTCTGAACACTTTGCACAGCTCTTCTCTATTATCATAGTCAGCCTTCTGCAGTACAGCGACGAATTCATCACCGCCGGTTCTGAAAACTGCGCTGTGTCTGAAAACATCACATATAAGCTGGCATGTTTCCTTGATATAGATATCTCCTTTGTCGTGTCCGTATCTGTCGTTGATTTCCTTGAGGAAGTTGCAGTCAAACATGCAGACTGCGAATGCCGGTACAGTGTCTTCTTCAGCAGAAGTGATCTGTCTGTCCAGCTCTGCGGCGTATGCGTCAAAAGCTGTCTTGTTGCGGATGGAAGTCAGCGGATCGCGGAATGCCATCGTATTCAGGTTTCCTATGTGAGATTTGAGGTGCGCGCTCATCTGCAGAAATGTCCTGGTCAGGATTCCGATTTCGTCATCCTGATTATAGTTAATCTCTACGTCATAATTACCCGAATCAAATTCAGCCGCAGCGCGTGTGAGTTCTCTGAGAGGCCGCGTAATGCGCTCTGAGAAAAGCATTGTGATTGCTATAAAAATAAGTGTAATGATCAAAGCGGCGAACAGGATTACATAGATAAGATGTCTCAGCTCGGAATGTATCTCAGAATCATCAACAGTGACATACAGTTTCATGTCATTTGATAATTCTGCAGATGCCGCTCTTTTCGGAAGGCCTTTATATGTATACCGTATGATTCCGCTGTCATCGTCAGATGCTGACTCGATCAGTTCATCCGGAACAAGGCCTTCAAGCTGTGTTCCGCTTTCCAGGTCTTTGTGGTATATGATCTGGCCGTCACGGTTGGTCAGGAATGCATATCCGGTCCTGAATTCCCTGATATCCTCCATGTTGGCGACAAGGCTCTCGTAGCTGAAATCCATGCCGACAACACCAGCGAAAACACCGCCGCGGTAAACAGGTACAACATAGGAAATCATCCTGGCGTCAATGTTCTGGTTTACGTATGGTTCGATCCAGACCGGTTCCCCTGTATTCTTGGGAATGAAGAACCATCCGACACGTGAGACATCATCCGGATCGAACTTGTTGATCTGTGTAAGTTCTGATCTTACAAACTCACCGCTTTTGTTGTTTTTGATGTACCAGAATCCGATTTCATCTCCTGCAATCGCCGGATCAATCCTGTAATAGTAAGTAAGAGTGCCGCGGGTGTTTGCTGCGATAGTCGAGAATAGTTTGTCGGTATGGCTGATATTCTCTTCAAAGTCCTTTGATGAAGAGAGATCCGTTTCTGCATAGTTTGCAACTGTATCAACAGACTGCTCTATGCTGTTGAAATACTTGTCCAGCGCCTCCTGTCTTTCAGCGCAGACTAGTCTGAGGACGTCATCCGATCTGTCACTGAAATAATTGGCAACAGAAAGATAGATGATCATAATACCAGCAAGTACACTGATTATGACCGCAAAGGCTGTCAGAATTGTGAATCGTGCTCTGATCGTTTTCATTTTCGGTATGAAGGCAGAATTGATCTGCCTGACTCTGTTAATCTGCTATTCCGGCGTATGCCCAGTCCAGTGTTATATTACAGAATGACAATGTAAGATTCTGAACTTTAGGGTTCAGCATGTAGTATTTGTCTTTGGCTTCAAGCGGTACAAGCGGAGCATCTTCGATAAGCATCCTTTCCACCTGATTAAGCATATCCATACGTTTTTCCGGATCCAGTTCTGTTATTGTTGCATCCAGAATTTCATCGATTTCCGGATTGCCGTAAGGTGTATAGGATGTATTGTCAGATCTCCATATTTCAAGATAGCTGTACGGATCATTATAATCTGATGCCCATCCGGTAAAGCCGAGTTCGTAATCACCTGAAGGATATATTTTTGAATACACGTCAGCACGCAGTTGCGGATCCGGTATGATGTTGATCCCGAGTGAAGATTTCCACTGTGACTTGAGTTCCTCTGCTATACGTCTGTTTTCCTCAGAATCAGGAAAAGTCAGCACAATGCTGATATCGTCTGCACTGCTGATGTCCATTTCTTTCATAGCCTTGGCAAGCAGCTCTCTGGCAAGATCGATATCACCTTCTATCGGGAAAGTGTACGAATCAACATAGTATACTTCTCCGTATGTGACTCCGTCTTTGCCGTTAAGGCCAGGGAAAACGAGCCCGGTATATGGCTTGTATGCATCATCATTCGCCTTATGGTTGTACAACTTTCTGTTCAGCGCGTAATTCAGCGCCAGACGGAAATTTCTGTTTGAAAGGATCTTGTTGTCACATTTGGTGTTGATATACAGATAATCAATCAGACCGTTCAGATAATGATTGACATTCTTCTGATTCCTGTACTTTGCAACCATATCATTCGGAATAAATGCAAAGTCCAGTTCTCCTTCTTTGAACAGATCAATCTGCTCATCTTCATCAGACGGATAGATTGCTGTTGCCTGCTCAATTTGTATATTGTCTGCATCCCAGAACAGAGGATTTTTCTTGAATTCCCATCTGTTTTCCTCTGCTGATGTCAGAATGAACGGACCACTGTAAACATTCTTGTCGGGATCCTTGGCAAATTCGCTGCCGTATTTCTCGACATAGTCCTGACGTACAGGGGCAAAATGAGACTCATTACCCAGAAAGCTGAGAAAATATGCTACCGGGTTCTCAAGGGTTACTTCCAGAGTTTTGTCGTCAATAGCCCTGACTCCGAGTGTTGAAGGATCTGCACCCTCGAGGTTAACCTTCTTGCCGCCCTTGATCATCCATGAAGCAAAAGCGTAGTCACTCTTCGTAGCCGGATCTACAAGTCTGCGCCAGCTGTAAACAAAGTCATCTGCTGTCACAGGAACTCCGTCGCTCCACACTGCATCGCGGAGATGGAAAGTGTAGACCAGTCCATCATCGGAGATATCCCAGCTTTCAGCAATTCCGGGAGTCACAGTTCCGCCGGTTGTTCTTGTAAGGCCTTCGGTGAGAACATGCTGAAACTCGTTATCCGTGATTCCGTTGCACAGGTTAGGATCCAGTGTAGTCGGAACGTTATTGACCGTGTACCTGAAAACCTTGCCTTTTCCCGGTATCGAACTGCCGGAATTACCGCACGCACAAAGTGCAGTTATCATCATTACAGAAACTATGGCAAGTGCCAGAAGCTTCTTTTTCATTGCTTTCTCCTTTTTCTTGCATAGTGCCCCATTTTCTTAATTTTATCGCCTTTGCCTGTCGTTCACAATAATTTATTAGCAAAAAGAAAAAAGCCTCACATCGAGGCAAAATAAAAACCTGAGGACTGGTCCTCAGGTTATTGGTGCGGATGAAAGGATTCGAACCTTCACGATGTTACTCACACGGACCTGAACCGTGCGCGTCTGCCAATTCCGCCACATCCGCTTATAAGTGGCGTGCTTTTTCACAGCACGCCTAGTATTATATACTATTGAATTGACAATGTCGAGTAAAATTTCAGATAATTTTAAAAATTAATTATCTTCCTCTTCAGCCATAATTGCGTCGAACTCAGCTGCTGCTGCATCGAACTCCTCTTCTGACTCAATCTCGAGGATTTCGAATTCATCTTCGCTGACCTGCTTGTATCCATAAATATATACATCACCTGTGCCGTCTTCAGGCTCAAGTGCAATGTATTCCTTGCCGTCAAGCTCGAATGTTCCCATTACGTAGCAATCTACTGCTGTGTCATCGTCAAACTCGAGAGTAATGATATCTTCCTCTTCTTCTTCGATGTTTACATTCTTGATGTCTTCTGCCATAGCGGAATCTCCTTTCCTGAAATACGCTATCAATATAACATTTAATTACACAGATTTCAAGGGCTGCAGAATCTTGTTGTTCTGTTAAGTCTGCACGCCTATTCTCTGCCTGCAAAGAACTCAGCGATGCTTTCTGCTGCTCTTGAATTCATGCCTTCTGTTTCCATGAGTTCATCATAGCCGGCTTTCCTGATTGCATCAATACTGCCGAATTTCTCAAGCAATGCTGCTCTTCTCTTAGGTCCTATTCCCGGTATTTCCTCGAGCACAGATTTGATCATCTTCCTGCCTTTGACTCCGGACATGTATGTGATTGCAAATCTGTGGACCTCTTCCTGTATGTTGCCGCAGTAGCTGAAGAGAAGGCGGTTGTCTCTGAGGTCAATCTCGCGGCCGTCGTCAAAGACGATGGCCCTGGTGCGGTGGGCATCGTCTTTCGCGAGCCCGACAACCGGGATCGCGATGCGGAACGCATCGACGACGGCCTTGACCGCGTGCACCTGACCGAGTCCGCCATCAATAAACATGATATCCGGATAGGTGCTGAATCCCTCATCACCCCTTCTTGCACGCTTGAGTCGCCTGTAAATTACCTCTCTGAGGCTGCCGTAGTCATCGCCCTCAGCAGTCCTGACCTTGAACTTCCTGTAATCAGACCTGATTGGCTTTCTTCCCTCGTATACCACCATGGCACCGACAGTATCCAGCCCGTTGAAGTTCGAAATATCATAAGCTTCAATCCTGTATTCCCTGTCATCTCCGTCCGGAATCAGAACAGGCGCCTGTCCGTTGATTGAGCTCGCATACTCTATTACAGCAGAAATCTCGTTTCTGAGAGCATCTTTTCGCTCCTGCTCCCTTTCGGCTCTCTCATCCAGAGACTTTGAGAGCTCAATGGAGTCATCGACTGCCATTTTGAGAAGAGCCTTCTTCTCTCCTCTCTCAGGGATGATAATTCTGGTCTTGTGCATTACATCAGACCGTCCCTCGGCATTCGCAGAGTTAACTGTATCCAGGAATCCCTCGATAAGTTCCTCATCCTCGATATGCACAGGAAGAATGATCTCGCGAGGCAGCATGGACATATTCGGATAATACAGCTTGATAAAGGATGACAGAACTTCGCCTGCGCTGTCAGTTCCTCCCGCCTCATTATCCCTTAAATAAGTGATCTCACGGCCTATCATCTTGCCGTCACGCACTTTATACTGGGCTACAACACTGCTCTTGCTGGTTATGACGGGAACGAGAACATCTATATCACGGTCCCTGACCATTGAAGCCCTCTGAGTCTCTCCGAGAGTACGGATTGATTTAATATAGTCGCGGTATTTGGCTGCTTCTTCGTACTCAAGATTCTCAGATGCTTCGTTCATCTTAGCTTCAAGTGTTGCGATCATCTTCGCATCGTGTCCGTTCAGAATATCAAGTATCTCATTGATCATTCTCCCGTATTCATCTGCGTCAGCCTCACCGATACAGACTCCCGGGCACTTTCCGATGAAGTAATTAAGACACGGACGCACGCCCGGTCTGAACTCCTGCTGCCTGCATTTCTTGAGAGGATACATCTCATCGATCATCCTGAGAATTCTCCAGACAGCAGTGCCGTCGGTATACGGCCCGAAATAGCGGTTCCCGTCTCTCTTCAGCTCTCTCGTGCTCAGTACTCTCGGCCAGGTCTCTGCTGTCGTGATTTCGATATACGGATATGATTTGCCGTCCTTGAGAAGGATGTTGTATTTTGGCAGAAACTTCTTGATAAGGTTGCATTCCAAAACAAGAGCTTCCATCTCCGTAGCGCAGGTGATGTATTCAAATTCTGCTACATTGGAGACCAGAGCTCTTACTTTTGGGTCTGCCTGAGAGGTCTTGCGGAAATACGATCTTACTCTGTTTCTGAGATTGATCGCCTTGCCGACATATATGACCTCTCCAAGGCTGTCCTTATGCATATACACTCCCGGACAAGTCGGAAGCTTACTGAGTTCTTCCTCAATTATGAACATCGGTGTTCTTCTTTTTTGATTTTTCTTTGGCTGCTTCTCTCTTCTTCTCGGTTTTGGCTTTCTTCTTGACTATTGTCTTAGGTGAAACGCCTGTCTTGGCTGCTTCGGCAATAAGTTCTTCTCTTCTTGTTTCTCTCAGTGCCATAGCTCTGAGGTCAGCAGTCCTCGGACCGATCTGCTCTTCACTTCCTGTACGGTCATTCCAGTTGCGGTTTCTGCGGTCTTCTTCGATAGCAAGCTGCTGGCGCGCTATCTCACGCAGTCTGCGCTCTCTTCTTGCCTCGCGCATTTTCTCTTTGCGCTTTCTCACATAGAGAATTCTGAGGATCAGAAGCAGGATCAGCAGGAGAACGATGCCGATCATAACAGTTGTAAAGTTGGATATATAGTAACGCGAAGGCCACCAGCCCTGCGTAATATTCGTTCTTGTAACAAGGTCTACGGTACCCTTCAGTTCATCAGCAACGTAGATCCTGAATTCACCGACTTTGGAGCCTTCTTTGAGCGGTGCCTGCAGGTTGTCGAACATTACGACCTGAGTCTGCACCAGATCAGTACTGCCTTCCGGCGGAACATATGCAAAGCCCTTTGTCTCTGTGTATGCCTTGACATGCGTAATGTTTCCGTATCTGACTCTGGCTGTTCCGACCTTTTTGCCTGCCTTGACGATAGTGTTGCGGGTTACCTTAGTGTCCCCGTACTCGAGCAGAGCTTTGGCTTCATACGCGACTCTGCTGGTCTTGGAGTCCATGAGGATAACGATAAGCTGCATATCGTCAACGGTTGCGGCTCCGGCATACTGGCTTCCCTTTACAGGATCTCCTACCGTTCCGAGAATACCTCCCTTGGTCAGATTGTACAGTTCGGACTGTTTTGCGCCTGTAAGGAGCGGATTGGTGTTTTTGAATGTGATTTCTCTGTCCCCATCCTTGGAAGATGCCACAACTGTAACGTTTCTCTTGATGAGATAGTCTTTGATCAGCTGATATCTCATCGCAGCCTGCACTATGACTGCGCAGTCATGAGCTGTCGAGTATGTCTTGGCATTGTATGAGCCCTTAGGGTTGCTGAACTGAGTATCCATGAGTCCCAGTTCCATCGCCTTGGAGTTCATTTCCTTGATGAATATCTTTCTTGTTGAAGTGCTGTATGTTGCCAGTGCTTCAGCGGCCTGACCATTTCCTCCGATAAGCATTGCCTGAAGCAGATCTCCGACAGAGACGATCTCTCCTGCCTTGAAAGTATCTCCGTATTCAGTCAGCTTATCTGTGATCTCAACTGTATTGTTCAGCTCTGTATCGTTGTACATATTGTCGATGACAACCATAGCGTTCATGAGCATTACAATATTACCCGGAGACATCTTACGCTCAGAGTGTTTCTCGTATACCACTTCACTGGTGGAGCCGGACATGACAATTGCGGAAGTAGAGGTTATTTCCGGAGCCTCAGTCTTCCTTCTGAGTCCTGTATCCAGCGGGTCGCCTGAATCATCATCATTGTCCAGATCTCCCAGATCTTCGCCCAGCATCTCTTCGATCGCTATCTGGCCTTCGCTTTTCCCGCCTTCTGCAGCCTGACCTTCGGCTGTCTGTGCTGCCTGATCGCCTTCTGCAGGTGCGGCCTGGCCTTCGGCTGTCTGTGCGGCCTGGTCACCTTCTGCAGGTGCGGCTTGGCCTTCGGCTGTCTGTGCGGCCTGTTCCTGCTGAGCAGGCTGCTCACCCTCTGCAAAAGCAGAAATCACAGCAACGTTAAAACTGATGGTGGTCATCAGTGTCAGTACCAGAAGTACCGACATGATGGCCACCATTACTCTCTTAACTCTTATTTGCAATGTGTTTTTCTTATCTGACACCTGCTTATCTCCGTGAGTCAAAATGAGTTATTACTTGTTTTCAGCTTCGAATTCCTTCATATATGCAACGAGTGCATCAACGCCTTCCTCAGGCATAGCATTATAGATGGAAGCTCTGCATCCGCCTACGATTCTGTGGCCTTTGAGGTTGATCATACCTCTCTCCTTAGCGCCTGCTACGAACTTCTTGTCGAGTTCAGCACTCGGAGTAACGAATGTAACGTTCATGAGAGATCTGTCTTCCTTAGCAACTGTGCCGTGGAAGAAGTCAGACTCGTCGAGGCAGTCATACAGCTTCTTAGCCTTGCGTACGTCCTTCTCATGCATAGCAGCAACGCCGCCTGTAGCGAGGAGATACTTGAATACTTCGCCTGCAACATAGATTGTGTAGCAAGGAGGAGTGTTGTACATTGATCCCTTTTCTGCATGTGTCTTGTAATCAAGATAGATAGGAGTGTTTGCAGGAGCGTGTCCTACGAGATCCTTTCTTACGATTACGATAGTCATTCCAGCAGGAGCAACGTTCTTCTGAGCGCCGGCATAGATAAGACCGAACTTAGTAACGTCGATTTCCTCAGAGAGGATGCAGGATGACATATCAGCTACGAGCAGGTGATCACCGAAGTCAGGAAGTTCATTGTAGTGAGTTCCGAATACGGTGTTGTTGTAGCAGATGTAAACGTAGTCAACGTCATCTCTGATATCTTCCTTGGTTACCTTAGGAATATATGAATACTTGTCAGCCTCGGATGAAGCAACGCATCTTGCATCACCGAACTTGCAAGCTTCTTCGTAAGCCTTCTTGCCCCACTGACCTGCAACAATGTAGTCAGCTTTGCCTGTTCCTGTCATAAGGTTGATAGGAACCATTGAGAACTGCAGTGTGCCGCCGCCCTGAAGGAAGAGCACATAGTAGTCATCAGGAATATTCATGAGTTTGCGCAGATTAGCTTCCGCATCATCGATGATCTTCTGGAACTCAGGGGATCTGTGGCTCATCTCCATTACGGACTCGCCTGTTCCTTCATAGTTGAGCATCTCGTCAGCGCACTTCTTCAGTACTTCTACTGGAAGAGTGGATGGACCTGCGGAAAAATTATATACGCGATAATCATCAGCCATTGGTCTGTACCTCCGTTTGAATTAATAGGGTTAAAATGTTTTGATATGTTGAAAACGGTGCAAAACAGTCCGGCACCATCTTCGCCAGATAAATTATACTTCAATGCAATCCTTTTATCAATTGTTGAAGAGAGCATTTCTTAAGTGTTATAATGAGTCTTGCGAAGAACCGCGCCTGTTTTTGTGTGCCCGGGACTAGGCACGGAGCGCGGACAATCTGAACATTAACCCTTACTTTACACTAATTAACACAACGGAGGACATAATGGACAAGTTTTATATCGGTACTCTTAACAACATTTCCCCTAAGGGTCTCTGCAGACTCACAGATAAGTATGAGCTTACCGAAGACGTCAACGCAGCTAACGGAATTATCGTAAGATCTTTCAAGATGCATGAGATGGATTTCTCTGACAACCTGCTTGCTATCGGCAGAGCCGGTGCAGGAGTCAACAACATTCCGCTCGACAGATGCGCTGAACAAGGAATCGTAGTATTCAATACACCTGGAGCTAACTCCAACGCAGTTAAGGAGCTCGCAGTTGCAGGAATGATCATGGGCGCTCGTAACATGTACGAAGGTATCTCCTGGGGACAGACCCTCGAGGGAGACGTAGCTGCCAACGTTGAGAAAGGCAAGAAGCAGTTTGCCGGAACAGAGATCGCAGGCAAAACCCTTGGTATCATCGGTCTGGGTGCTATCGGCGCTAAGATCGCTAACGCTGCATACGCTCTCGGCATGAACGTAGTTGGTTACGAAGCATTCACACCACATCCATGTCTGACAGCTCCAGTAGACCTCAAGGACAGCGTAGAGGAAATGGTTCCTGAGTGCGATTTCATCTCCATACACGTTCCATCACTCCCTACAACCAAGGGAATGGTCAACAAGGACCTCATCGCTAAGATGAAGGACGGCGTTATCTTCATGAACTATGCAAGACCTGACCTCATCGTTGTAGACGATGTTATCGAGGCACTTGAGTCCGGCAAGATGAGAAAGTACATGACAGACCTTCTCGAGCCTGAATACATTGGCAAGAAGGGCATCGTTGCTACACCTCACCTGGGAGCATCCACAGCAGAAGCTGAAGAGAACTGTGCTATTATGGCTACTGATCAGCTCATGGACTACCTTGAGAACGGCAACATCGTTAACTCTGTAAACTTCCCGAGAGTTACTCTTGAAAGAAGCGGCGACGAGAGACACTGCTTCCTCCTCAAGAATGACAAGACAACTGAGGAAGTTACAGCTAAGATGAAAGAGTTCTACGGCGACAACCTCACAGGATTCGCAGGAACCAAGATGAGATCCGGTGAGTACGGATACTTCATCGCAGACGTTAAGGCCGGCACAGAGCCATTCACATGCGACTGCATCATCAGAACAAGAGTACTCTAATAGTCATCAGAGATTATTCTTAAGACACGCAAAAGCCAAGGCTTAATGCCTTGGCTTTTGTATTTGGTGCTATTTATTTCTTACTGAATTTGAGTCCGGATCCGTTAATGCAGTCGATGAATCTTTCAAAGTTGCCTGTCTTGAGCGCTATTGACGCAGCCAGCACCCTTTCGTTTTCATCGAAGAAGTGCTGTGCTCTGTCTATCTGAAGCTGCGTGAGTTCTCCTTTTTTCACTTTCTTCTGAAGCAAAGTCAGACTTCTCCGGAACTGTTCTTCGTTAATGTCACAAAGTCTGCTGACACCAAGAGCCTCCGCGACTTTAGACATATCTTCTGCCACCGTATGGAAACCTGAACTGACATCCGGCTGTCCGGCATGATCGGATCCGGCAGTTACAGTCTCCATTACATAGCCCATCTTGCTTAAATCATAGTCCAGAAACTCAATTTCCGGCTCCTTGCCGTAGAAATCCATCAGAACAGGCCTTCCCAGGCTTACAGCCAGCTGATCCGCCATACCGCATGGCTTTCCGTAGAACTCGCGCTCAGCAAACACTGCGATTTTGGCCAGCTGTACCGCGTCTGCTCTGCCCGCGAAATATCTGTCATTAATGATTCTGGCAATCAGGATCTCAAACGCAGCCGATGAGCCGAGTCCGCTTCCTGGCTTGATCTCACTTTTGATATGGATATCAAATCCATTTCCGCTTCCGTCGAATACTCCGAAGAGGTCAGCGAAACCTTCGAGTATTCCTGTAACCAGTGCTGCGTCGGTTCCGGTCTCATAGTCCGATCTGTCTGTAATGCTTACCTCAAACGGCTCGGATCCTTCTGATTCCACTCTGATGACATCACTGTGATTCTCAGCTACATATGCTCTTATCTTCTGAGGTGAAGGAGCTGAAATCACCTTTCCGCCCTGCTGGTCATTATAACTGCCGAGAATCTCAATTCTGCCGGTTCCCGTATATGACTTGAATTTGAGAATCTCCCTGTCATATGTCAGGATTCCGTTGGTTTCGTCTTCGACATCAGACACCTGAGTGTAAATAGCCGCACACAGCCCTTTGTCAATCACAGGCAGTATCTCGGTTTCATACAGGCGGCTCATATCAGCCAGCAACGCCGCCTCGTTTTCACATTTCCTATATCCGTATGTCTTATCCCTGTTGAAGCAGTGATCCGGAATTTTGCACGCATATCCGCCGAATTCAGACAGAACCAGCGGTCTGCTTCCTGCAGTAAGTCTGACTGGTTTGAAGTAAACATGGTAGCTGTCAACATCACTTCTGCTCTGATGGAACCATCCCGATGTGCTGTCTATGAATCTGGTGCTGTCCAGTGATTTCAGTCTGTCATACGCTTCATCCGCGTTGAACTGTCCCCAGCCCTCGTTGAAAATCGTCCAGTAGCATACCGAAGGATGATTGTACAGATGCTTAACTGTTTCTTCCATTGACCTGAGGAAAATCTCACGGGACGCTCCCCTGTGGAGCCGTGCGTCACTGCGGCTCAGCATACCGATTGTCGGCAAAGCTGAATCTCTCAGGAAAGAATAATCCGAATTGTTGACCATATCCTGGAAGACAACCATTCCCAGCCTGTCGCAGTCATAGTAATACTGCTCTGCTTCTACCTTGATGTGTTTTCTGAGTGTGTTGTAGCCGAGGCTCTTCATGGCCAGGATGTCGCCTGCGAATTTGTCGGGACTCTCAGGAGTATAAATTCCGTCCTGCCAGTATCCCTGGTCCAGAAGACCGTTGAAGAAATACGGTCTGCCGTTCAGGCAAAGCCTCTGATATCCGTCATGCTCTTCGATTGTAAGCGTACGGAGCGCAAAGTAGGACTGTATGTGATCGCCGGAAGACGTATCTATTGTAAAGTCATACAGATACGGGTCGTCAGGTGTCCACATATGCGGATGATTGATGTTGATATGAAGAGCAGCACATTTTGTTCCGTCTGAGCCGGAGTTCGCCATTCTGAGCTGTTCTCCCAGTACTGTTACAATGCCGTCCTCTATACCGTATGCCCTTATCTCGACCCAGTCAGCTCCGCAGTCGATCTTAAGTGATTCGATGTGTTCATCAGGAACAGCTTCCATCCATACGCTTTGCCAGATTCCCGAAACAGGCGTGTACCACATGCCTCCGTTGTCTCTTTTCTGCTTGCCCCACGGATACTTGTGGTCGAGATTGTCGGCAGCTTCTACCCTCAGAACATGAACCTTGCCGGTATCATATACTCTGCCGGTCCAGTCGAGTTCAGGCATGTTGTCTGCCGGCTCGTCAGTCTGTCCTTCCGGTGCTGCATCTGCCTGCCCGTCTGCAGATCTGTCAGTCTCTTCATCTGCAGTATTGACTTCCTGCCTGCCTGACGGCTCTGATTCTTTCACTTCAGTGTCATGTTCAGAAGTCTCACTTCCGGTATTGCTGTCCAGCAGATAATCAGTAATATCGATGCTGAAAGGCAGATATCCTCCTTCATGGGATCCGGCCTTCTCACCGTCAACAAAAACAGCAGCGGTCTGATCCACTGCACCAAAATGCAGGATGATCCTTCTGTCATCACTGCCTTCGGGAACTCTGAAGTCCCTCTCGTATATCATTGTCTCACCGGGAGCGATTCTCCTGCATATTCCGCTGAGCCTGCTCTCAGGGCAGAACGGGACGTTTATTGTCTCCCATTCTTCAGTCGCACGGGCGCGGGAACCCGCAGTTACAGTTCTGAATCTCCACTCTCCGTTAAGGCCTGTCCAGCGGTCTCTTACCAGCTGCGGTCTTGGGTATATTTCATTCCATTTGTTACTCATATCTCTGACCTTTCCCTGTCTGAAATTATATCAGATAGCATAGTCAGCATGTGTTTTTTCATAAAAAATACAGAGCCGGCAGCAACCGGCTCTGCAGCAAATCTGTATTGAATTATTCCCCGGATTATCAGGTCAGTGAGTATTATCTGCCGGATCTGGAGCGTCTACCGCTGATCGCATGGATTGGAGTCAGCTTGAGGTACTCTTCAAGAGGTGCGTCATTCATGCACAGCTCGATGATCTGTCTTCCCAGCGGATCAAGTTCAGGAACCAGGAATTCCTGAAGTTCTTCCTTGAAGAAGTCTGTGAGGATCTTGGCGCATTCATCATAGCCGTCCTCTCCGACTCTGGACATCATCTCAGGTCTCAGGAATGTCTGTCTGATGGCCTGACCGTCAATCTTCATCTCATCAAGAGAGTATCCGAAGAGCGGGCATCTTGCCTCTACAAGGTGGGAAGCTTTGATCTTGCCTGTTCTTCTTGCCAGGTACTCACGGGTGATCCACTCTGCCTTGAATCCGATGTTGTATACTCCGATATGCTGGTTAGGAATCAGAATATTCAGAGTATTAGGTGTACTTACAATCTGGTGAAGCAGCATATTAGCCTGCTTGACCTTCTGACCTGTAGCGAACGGCCAGTATGAGCCGACGCCCTCAGCCTTGAGTCCGCTTCCTGCAGAATTGTCAGCGATTGACGGATTCTTGAATCCGCGCGGCGAAATAAGTCTCCACAGCCATGCAAGTGCAGGCGGAACGATCTGAACGAATCCCATGACTCCGTAGTTCGGGTTTTCTCTTGAGCTAGGCGGCATTCTGACGCCAAATGATCTGATGTCTACCTCAAGAGGCTCATCACCCGGAATTATGTTGTCAATCATGTTGCGAGGGATGATTACTCGAGGGTTAGAGCATGGTTTGCCGTCCTTCTCAAGAGTATGCTCCCAGATAAGGCATGTAGCACCCGGAGTTCCGTCGATATTGAAGAATTCGAGCGGTTCTTCCGGATGAATGCTGATTCTCTCATACAGAGGAATATTTCCGTAATAGTTGTCGCCGTCTACACGCAGGAACCAGCCGTTCTCAGCGTCTGTGATAGCCAGCTTGCCTGAGCCGCTCTGCATATCGGTATGAGCCATTACCATATCATCAGCAATCGGGAAGATGTCGCATGTATCACCGAGATTGAGGAAGAATTCCTCGCCTGTGATTACGTGCTTGGCGAGAAGGACTCTGTTGTCATCTTCTCTTCTGATCTGCTCAAGCATTTCACTCTTGCCGCCTCCGGATGCGCCCTCATGCATGAATACGATCTCGTTCTCATACGGTGTCTCGAGGAGTGCTGCGGAAGCATGGTTTGTGATCCAGCCTTCGTGCTCTCCGATGTCGAGAAGGATTGAGAAAACGCCCTTCTTGGCACTTGGTCCCGGATACAGATTGTATGAGAATACCTCGTGAAGCTCCTCAGATCTGCAGTGTACTACAGCCTGCTTTCCGCCAAAGTGTGTGTGTCTGAAAGGCGGAGCAACATAGATGATTGAACGAGGTGTGTATCCCTCCTCGATGTCATTGATGCTGACAAAGTCCTGAATGTTGGCAAGTGCGTAAGCGAAGAAAGCCGCGTTGGAAGGACATACAACAAGACATGAATATCCGTGGTATTTGCCTCCGATGCTGACAGGCATGATGATCAGCGGCTGTTCTGAAAGCCAGTTCATTGTTGCCGCACGCAGATCGCCGAAGTTCATTCCCCAGGCGTCTGAGAATCTAGGCTTGTCTGTCGGAAGATCGTCCCCTATGTACATGCAGTGGGGATCTCTTCTTCTCATGTACTCTTCACTGAAATTAACAGATGAACCATTCTTGCATCTGACAACTTCTGCTTCCTGGATGTAACCATGTCCGGGTACTGTATATCCGACAATATGAACGCTTCCTCCGGATGTGCCGAAGCACAGCTCATATAATTCTTCCTTGCTGTCAGGGAATATAATGTTCGGTGAACCTGCCAGAGCTGTTCTGAGATCAGCCGGAAGATTCATTTTTTCGAGATAATCATTCTTCATAATACTGGTTTCCTTTGTATGTATTTTTGTATGTTTATGTGTGTCTTATTTGCTGTTTTCTGACAAAGCCGAAACTTAGAACATTTTACTATTGTACTTTCTTAAATGCAATAATTATCATGTTCTTTTTTCGTCCAAGAAAAATACGTTATTTGTTAATTGTTTTTTGACAAACAAAACGGGGAGCTTGCTCCCCGCCGGTAGTTGCTGAGCAGTCAGTAATTATCTTACAGTGTCATATTCCGGCACGTCGATAACAACAGCCTCTTCTGCATCTGCTTCCGGAGGTTCAACCTCGAATACAGCATCGTCCAGCTCATCATTGTTGATGGTCTCTGCCTCAACATCGATTGCAGCAGCACGCATTTCTGCTTCTTCTTCCGCTTCCTCCATGGCATCCTGCATTGCCTGCTCCTGTCTTGCCTTTTCGGCATCCCTTCTCGCAAACTCTGCTCTCATATTCAGAGTTTTGAGAATAACATAAGCGACTGCAAGTATTACAAGCAAACTGAAAGTAATCATGTAAAGTCCTCCCTTATTTCTGCAGTGACGGATCTTTGCCGCTTCTCTGCTTTACTGATATAAGCCTGCCCACCCTGTCACGAGAGAATCAGGGAAATTGGCCACGGCGAATCTCAGCATTTTCTCTCTTCCGCTGACATGTGTCGAATGGACATTAATATGTGCCGGCCTGATATCGTGCCGCTTCATATATTTCAGCGCGTCATATCCGCTGAAAAGGCTGTCCCAGCCAAGATCGTAATCCAGATCTACGATTTCAAGGCAGTCTCTGTATTTGTCGAGCAAAGCAAGAAAATCAGCGTAGTTGTCAGCTGAAGCATATCCGTCACCCGTAGGCGGTGTTCTGTAGTCGTCGAGGTACAGTTTCAATTCTATTTCTTCAGAAGATCTCTGATTTCCTCAAGGAGTACGATGTCTTCAGGCTTTGCTGCAGGTTCTTCCGGTGCAGGTTCTTCTTCCTTGACAACAGTAGCCTTAGCCTTGTTGAGCGCCTTGATAATCATGAAAAGAACCCATGCTACGAGGAGTAACTTGATGATAGCATCGATGAAAAGTCCATACTGGATTGATGCTGTTCCTACTGTAACTACTCTCTCTGCAAAGCTTACGCCGCCGGTGATGATACCGAGGAGCGGTGTGATGATGTTGTCAACGAGAGCTGTTACGATAGCAGTGAATGCTCCGCCGATGATGATACCTACAGCCATGTCCATGACATTGCCCTTGCTGATAAATTCTTTGAATTCCTTAAGCATTTCCATATACCTTCTTTCTTAGACTATTCAGTAATTATTCCTAATAATTGTAATGCCAAGGCTGGCACTTCACAAGTATTTTTATATATTCTCCGGTCTGATTGCCAGAACGCACTCTCCCATATCGTACTCATCAGTATCGTAGAACCACAGATCAACAACGCGGACTTTCAGGCCTGCGTTGTGCGCTTTGACCATAAAATCCTCGATTGTTCCGATATTGGACAGGCCAAAGCCTGCGGCTGAGCGGTAATGCATCGGTACTGCAATCTTAGGTGATGTGCGCTTTATCAGTTCAAGCGCCTGATCCGCATCGTAGGTGTAAGTGCCTCCTACCGGAATAAGTGCTACATCAGCATCCTTAAGAAGTGCCAGATTCTCCTCGGTCAGAAGGTCATCTATAACCTCTCCGATATCTCCGTAGTGGATAAGTTTCTTTCCGGTCTTCTTTTCTGTGACGATGTGAATGCGGTTCGGTCCCCTTAGTTTGCCCTTTTCCGGATCGTGCCAGGTATCGATGTGCTGCACGGTAAAAGGTTCCGCCTCAGACGGGATGATTTTTACAGAGCCTGTGCTGTTGTGATCAAAGTGATCATGTGAGCACAGAACTTTGCTTGCAGAATCAACAATCTTGCGGAATCCCGGAACTGAATCCGGTTCATAAGGGTCAAAAATTATGGAATATCCTGTTTCATTATCCCTTACTTTGAAGCAGGCATGTCCGGTGTACTTAATAAGCATTGAAGTCCCTCCTCCTTTATCTGATAAGCGAGATCGCCGAATCTATCGTGCTTATAACACAGTGCGCGCGGCCCTCTTCATATTCACCGTCAAGAGTCCAGTGTGTTCCCGGTTCAATATCAACTTCGATATTCCTGGCGGAGAAGAAGTCGATCTGGTTTGAATGAAGTGTCCCGTTAAGCATGTTTACGGCAATCTCATTAAGAGCAATAAGGTCACGCGGCATTTTAACCAGAAGAACCTCCATCAGACCGTCATTCATGTCTATATCCTGTTTATCCAGCTTGAGAATTCCTGCAACTGATCTCGAGTTGCATACTGCTCCGAACAGGTAGTCGCCTTCGCAGAGGTGCTCGCGGTTCGTCCCTCTGTCTGTGACAATTCTGGCATGAATCGGCTTGATTGTCAGAATATCCTTGATCCCTCCGAGAATATATGCTGTATGACCAAGCATATTCTTGACAGTCTGAGGTACAGAGTAGCTGGTTGAAGTGAAAGCGCCGAAACTTGCTACATAGCTGAAATATCTGCCGTTAAAGCAACCGATATCGAAAGCCTGCGCATTTCCCTCTATAATCGTGTCCACACAGTCGAAAATTGAACCTGTAAGTCCTATTGAATTTGCGAAATCATTAGTAGATCCGGACGGAATATAACCGATATCAGTTGCATGTCCCGATGAGATCATTCCGTCAATTACCTCATTAAGAGTCCCGTCTCCGCCCGATACAGCTACGACATCAGCTTCTGCGCCGTATTCGATTGCAAAGTCTCTTGCGTCGCCTCTGCCGCGGGTCATGAGTATCTGCGTCAGGAATCCGGCTTTAGAAAATCTCTCGACGATTTCAGCAAGATACTTAGGTGCCAGCATGACACCTGATTTCGGGTTCATGATAAGAAGAAGTTTCTTTCTTGAGTGCATTGTCTGTTATTCCTTTTTGCTGTTATTTGAAAGCCTCTCAACTTCCTTGTCCACAGAAGGATGCTTCTTTTTGTATTCGAAATCAGGTACAAGATCAGCCTTAGTCAGTGATACATCCTCAGGGTCAGCGTCAATAAATGTACCCTCTTCGAGTTCGTCCTGAATTTCTTTTTCTATTCTGAGTCTGATTCTCCGCTCTTCTTTGAGCTCCCGGATCTCACGTTCTCTCTTTTCCTCATATCCCGGATCGAATTTTCTTGAGACTCTTACAGCCAGACTGTCAAGAGATCTGTCTGCCATATCGTACTCACCGATGATCAGTTTATTGAACATCTCTTCTCCGTTAATCGGATACTGATCGATCAGATATGACTTGATTTTGGCAGGTGTAAGACGTCCCCTGCGCATATGAATATCCCAGGATTTATTGAACATCATGCCTATGCAGAGAACCCAGCTGATCAGATAGAACCACAGCATCATAGCTACGATATTGGAAAGCGCTCCATACAGCAGGTTCTGGTTCTTCGCTACTGATGTATAGAATGAGTATATCCATGTAACGACCATTATTCCGACTGTAGCCAGTGCTGCACCGGGCATGATTGCTCTTACCGGCACTCTGATTCTCGGCATGAGATAGTAGCTTGCAAGAACAACCAGGAAAAACAGCAGTCCAAGAAGAGGAGTTCTGAGCCCCGTAATCATATTAGCGATAAACGGACTTTTGAAAACGCTGCCGGCGATTGCTTCACCGTAAACATATACAATCAGAGCTACTGCAACCGTCAGTATGAACAGAAGCGTTACCGGTATAATCTTGACTCTTTCTGTGAAGAAGTTGAACCTGTATCTGCCGTAACTCAGTGTGTAAGTAGTAAGCCTTGACAGTGAGAAAGCAAGAGATGAGCTCGCCCACAAAGCCAGTACAAGGAGGATTACGTTGGAAAGTGCGGCAGATGATGACGCGTTGAAAAGTCTCTCGAGAAATGCGCTCATCTCGCTTGACAGATGCTGTTCAAGCCAGACTCTGATGAAGTCCATTGAAATATCGAATATACCTAGGACCTGTGTCAGTACGATCAGGATAGGAACAGAAGACATGAAAAAGAAATACGCGATCTGTGCTGCAAATCCCGCATAATAAGGATCGTCAAACTGCCTCCACAGATGGAATCCGACTTTGAGAAGTCTCTTCCACGTGATCGGAAGTTTGCTCTTATCTTCTTCAGATTCAGGTACTGTATTTCTCCAGAAATCGCTCATCTGATGTAACACCTGCCCGAAACCGGTTCAGTTCTGATTATTCTCCGGCTTCAAGCAATCTTTCAAGTTCCTGAAGAGCTCTTGCTCTGTGGCTGATTGTATTCTTGAATGCTGTTCCGAGTTCAGCAAATGTATTGTCCATACCCTGCGGGATGAAAAGCGGATCATATCCGAATCCCTCGGTACCTCTGATTTCCTCTGCAATTGTGCCTCTCAGTTCGCCTCTTGCAGTGAGCACATATACGTCTCCTTCTCTGACAGCTGTCTGAGGCACATGTCCGTCTTCAGGATAAATCAGAGTGATGACTGTGACAAAACCTGCCCCGCGTTTTTCAGCAGGTACTCCTGCCAGTTCACCGAGCATTTTTACATTATTGTCATTGTATGTGCAGCCTTCCCCGGCATATCTTGCGCTGAAGACTCCCGGAGCACCGTCCAGGGCATCTACCATAAGGCCGGAGTCATCTGCGATTACCGGGCTGTCAAGATACTTCGACAGATCCGGGTTCTCTCTGATCATGTCGAAAATAGTGCGTGCTTTGAGATAGGAATTCTCCTCAAATGTAACGCCTGTCTCTTCGATATCATCTGTAGGAATACCGGCATCGTCTCTTGAAATAACATTGAGTCCGTATTTCTCGAGTATTGCTTTGATTTCCTTGATCTTATTCTTGTTCTGTGAAGCGAGAATTGCTGTACGCATAAGTGTCCCCCGGTTTATTTGTTAAAATCTCTGTGCCTTTCAGGCATCTTCCTGTCTGGCAACTGCAAGCATTATAGCACACTCTATCCTCTTGCGCTGAAGCTCACATCCGAATTTGTATACCTTGTTGATATCCCCGTTCGAGTGATAATTGTTAGCAGCACATCCGCCTGCGCAGTAGAGTTTAGCCCAGCAGTTTCTGCATTCATCACGGGTGTAGAGGTTGTTGTTGCCTCTGAATATATCCACCGTCTCAGGGTGAGTAATTCCGTCGTAGATGTTGCCTACGATCATCTCATCATCGCCGACAAACTGGTGGCATGGATACAGGTCGCCGGTCGGAGTTACCGCAAGGTACTCTGTGGAAACGCCGCATCCTGATACTCTCTTGTATATGCAAGGCCCGCCTGTCAGGTCAACAGTGTAATGATAGAAATTGAATCCCTCACCGCGTTTCTCTCTATCGAGCATCTCAAGCGCGAGTTTTTCGTATTCTTCGAAGAGCTGCGGCAGGTCTTCTTCGTGCAAAGCATAAGGTACGCCTGGATCAGAAACTACAGGTTCAATCGAAGTCTCTCTGAATCCGAGATCAGCCATTGCCAGCACATCTCTTGAGAAGTCCTTGTTGTAAGCAGTATAAGTGCCTCTCATATAGTATTCACGTGAGCGGCGCTCTGCGCCTTCCTCGGTTCTCGAGTCAACGAGAGCTTTGAAATTGCCCATGATACTGTCATAAGTACCGCCGCCGGACTTGCTGTGACGCATTCTGTCGTGTGTCTCTCTGCGCCCGTCCATGCTGAGGACTACATTACCCATCTCACGGTTGGTAAAGTCTATTACATCATCGTCAATAAGCACTCCGTTAGTAGTCAGAGTAAAATTAAAGATCTTGTCGTGCTTTTGCTCGAGTTCGCGTCCGTATTTTACAAGTTCTTTGCAGACGTCCCAGTTGATCAGAGGTTCGCCTCCGAAGAAGTCAACTTCAAGGTGTCTTCTGGTGCCTGAGTGCTCAACAAGATAATCTAATGCTTTCTTGCCGACCTCCAGACTCATTATACCACTCTTGCCCGAGTACTCGCCTTTTCCAGCAAAGCAGTACTCGCAGTCCATATTGCATCCGTGCGCTACATGAAGGCAGATTGCCTTCAGCACAGACTGCTTGATCTTGAGATCATCAGCCTGGCTTTCATATATATCTTCTGACCACAGCAGTCCCTCTTCATGAAGCTGACTGATATCCTCTACAGTCTCGAGAACGTCGTCTTCAGAGACACCGTATTTAAGTTTCATGCTGATGATGACCTCGCACATAAGTGCCTCGTCATTCAGGGCAACGATAGGCTCGTGTCCCTTTCTGATGCTGCTGTCTATTATTCCGATAATATCATAAGCGACCTCATCCACTGAGTGAACTGAGGCGCTGTTTGCATCGATAATTATGTTCTTTCCGTTTAATTTATACTGATGTATCATATTTCAAATATCAATAAAAAAGGCGCTGCTCCTAAAGCAGCGCCCCTCTGGTCAGCTACTTCTCCTTCTTCTGCTCGCAGTGCTGATTAGCAACGCTGCAGGAAGTCTTGCTTGCAGACTGGCATGATGTCTGGCACTCGCCGCATCCGCCTGTTGCATGGGACTTAGCCATATCTCTTGTAGTGATGGTGTTGATTCTCTTCATTGTGTTGTTCCTCCTGTATGTGATCATGTTACAGTCATCATGATTATTTCACGGTTGTTAGAATACCATTACAAACCCTGATGTGTCAACTTTCGGACGGCTTATACCTGTTCCTTAGGTGCACGGGTGATTCTGTATGTAAATCTTGCCTCGCCTCTCATATCCCTGTTGACGATTCTGATTCTGTCAGCTTTGCCCTCAGTCGCGTCAGCCTTGACCAGAATGTCCACGCTGTCACCTGCAACGATGTCGCATGAGAATTCCTGACCCGGAAGCGGCTGACGGTCCCAGTTTCTGGTCTCAGGATTGTATGCTGTATGCAGGAAGCGGACTCTGCCCGCTGTTACATCAAAGTGGTAATTGCAGTCGACATTGACGCTTGGAAGCAGGCATTCGCTCTGCTTGTTGGTAAGAAGTCCCCACAGGGCAACCTGAGCAGTTGCAGTTCTGTAAATAAGGCCTCTGTATTCGTCCTTGCTGTGAATAGTCTCACTGACAATGACAACATCGCACGGAGCATTATTCAGAACATACTGTGAAGTCGAGCCGATCAGGCTGGTCATATCATCCTTGGATGATTTGGTCATAACAATCAAGTCTGCTCTGAGATCGCGTGCAGCCTTGGTAATAGCAGCGCCTGCTTTGCCTACAGCTGATCTCGGAGTTACCTTGAAGCCTTCAAGTCTTTCGCTTATCATGCTGATCTTCTCATTCAGCGCGGCCATAGCTTCTTCTGCGGCTTCTTTTTTGATGCTGTTCTCAGGAGTTTCATCTACCATCATGACAACAATCTCAGCTTCTTCGGGTTTGAAATTCCCGGTAACATAGCCGATTGCTTTGAGACTTCTGTCAGTTTCTTCAAGTGGCAGGAGTATTCTTTTCATACTGTCCTCCTAATTCAAAATATATATTATCCCGGCTTCCGCCGATTAACACCCTGACAATTAGTATACTACAAATTGTCTATTTTAGGAACTTCTTGTTCAGCGTCATGATGAATATCTCGAGTGCTGCATACAGCACCAGATAGTCATCATCATATGACAGAATCAGGTCATTCTGGCATCTTCCCACAGTATCAAACAGTATATTAGGCGACCCGCCGATAACCGCTTTCAGCACGCCATCCTTCTCAACATAGTAGTTGAAGGATACGTTTGCTCTGAGGTTTGCAGGGAAAAGTCTGACTGTGAATTTGCCTGCATCGGTATCTGCGACAAATCCGTTGATATCCTTATTGCGGGTGATTTCGCCAAAGTGTTCGCCATCTGCGAACATCTCATAACCTGCGCTGTCAACAACTACACCCTTGGCGTTGAATGACCTGGGCATTACTGATGCCATCTCATCACCCTCTTCACTGAATATCTTAGCAGTGAACGGATAGTACGAATTCTCAACTCTCAGGATGTCGTCTCCGTCAGAGTCTCTGAAATGTCCCTCGTTGGAGTTGTGATAATAGAAGCTGTAGCTGTCCAGTGCGTCAGGAACCTCTGCAGTGAGATCTTTGTCAAGTTTTTCAATGATTGCCTGCAGATGTGAGATCATCATGATGCACGCAGTTTTGAGTCCGGCAAAATCAGCGTATCTTTCAGGTGTGACTTCCGTTTCGGATACATCAACAAAGCCGGTGAATCTGTACTCATCTGCCGGATCTCTTATGATGTTGCTTACAAGCGTTATGTGCTTGACATCCAGGATGCCCCTCTTATGAGAGATGACTATACAGTCTTTGTATTTGTTTGGTCCGAATACAATACTGTCGCCCTCAAATCCCTTGTGGCCTGCTATCCACGCTTTGCCTAGGGGAGTATCCATATCCTTGATGCGGTTGAAGAGCTGATCTATTGTGAGATCAGTCCTGATCATCTTCTCATATACGCTGCGGTCATTAAACTTCCCGCCGCCCCGGTTCCAGAATATACCGAAAGCCAGCAGGAGTATAATGCCTCCCATAATAAATCTGCCTACTGAAATGGCGAGCAGGCCGCTGATTGCGGCCAGTATGCCCACCCATGTCATTGCTCTGTCTTGTTTCATCTGAAAAGTTCCTTTGCGGTATTATGCCTCGAGCAGTTTATCTACTGCGCTGCGGATTGCCTGGCGGCGTTCCTCAGCCTGCTCTGCAGTGTCGCCTTTAGCCATTACATATGTCTTGACCTTAGGCTCTGTTCCGGAAGGTCTTACTGCGACCGCGCATCCGTCTTCCAGCTCATAGAAGAGAACGTTGCTCTTGGTGAATCCAGGAATATCTGTCAGATAGTCCTTGAGGCCTGTAACAGCAAGTCCGATCTCTGCAGGCTGGTCAGCTCTGATGTTGGTCATTACAGCCTTCATCTTGTCCTGTGCGTCATATCCGCTGAATACTGCAGATTCTGTGTTCTCAATGTAATATCCGTACTTCTTGAACAGTTCCTGAAGTCCTTCATATACGGACATACCCTTAGCCTTGTAGTAGCATCCTACTTCAGCCATCATCATTGCAGCGAATACAGCATCCTTATCTCTTGCGTATGTGCCGCCGAGGAATCCGATACTCTCTTCGAAACCGAAGATGAAGTGCTCGTCTCCGCCCTCATCATACTGCTTGATCTTCTCGCCGATGAACTTGAATCCTGTGAGAACCTCGTACATCTTGACGCCGTTCATCTCGCAGATTCTGTTGGCCATAACTGTGGAAACGATGGATTTGCATGCGAAAGGCTTCTCAGGCATTGTTCCGAGCTCTTTTCTCATTGTGATGATATAGTCGAGCATCAGGCATGCGATCTGGTTGCCGCTGAGGATCTTGTAGTCATCTCCGTACTTTACTACTGCTCCGCATCTGTCGCTGTCAGGGTCAACACCGATAACCAGCTCAGCGCCGTTCTTCTTAGCATACTCGATAGCAAGTGCAAAGCCCTCTGTATTCTCAGGGTTAGGGGATTTTACAGTCGGGAAGTTTCCGTCAGGGATCATCTGCTCTTCAACAGGGATGATTGCACCGTAACCCTGTCTTCTGAGGATCTCAGGAACCAGCTTATATCCTGCGCCGTGGAAAGGTGTGAATACGATCTTCATCTCAGGACCGACCTGCTCGATATACTTGCGTGTGATGGATGTCTCCATTACTTTGTTGATGTAGATTTCATCCATTTCATCGCCGAGGATCTCGATCAGACCTTCTTCCATTGCCTTGTCGAAGTCCATCAGTTTGACATCTTTGAAAATATCGATCTTAGCGATCTCTGCAGATACAACATCAGCATGCTCAGGTCCAAGCTGAGCTCCGTCTGCCCAGTAAGCCTTGTATCCGTTATATTCCTTAGGATTGTGGCTTGCTGTGATATTGATTCCTGCGATTGAGCCTGTCTCTCTTACTGCAAATGACAGTTCAGGTGTAGGTCTCATATCATCAAAGAGATATACCTTGATTCCGTTTGCTGCAAGGACTCTTGCGGATTCCTCTGCATAAAGTCTTGAGTTGTTTCTTGAGTCATGAGCGATAGCTACTCCGCATCCCTCTTCAGAACCGCCGCCGATCTGTCCGCCTTTTTCAATAACCAGATTTGCAAGTCCCTGTGTTGCATATCTGACTGTGTAGACATTCATGTTGCCGATGCCGGCTTTCATGGTTCCTCTGAGTCCTGCTGTTCCGAATGAAAGCATTGCCTTAAATCTGCCTTCAATCTCGGCCTCGTTATCTGCGATGCTTCTCAGCTCTTCCTTGGTTGCGCTGTCCACAGCATCAGATTCAAGCCAATACTTGTACTCTTCCATGTAAGTTCTCATGTGTACCTCCCTTTGGTGATAATTAAAATTCATTTGTATTATATATTAAACTGCGTTTTCAAACTGTGAATTGTACAGGTCTGCATATGTTCCGTTTCTTGCAAGAAGCTCTTCATGTGTTCCCTGTTCCACTATATCTCCGTGATCCATGACCAGAATGAGATCAGCATTTCTGATCGTTGAAAGCCTGTGCGCAATAATGAAGCTTGTACGGTCATGTGTCAGTGCGTCCATTGCTTTCTGGATTTCTTCTTCAGTCCTGGTATCTACCGATGAAGTAGCTTCATCCAGAATCAGGAGACGTTTGTCTGCAAGTATTGCTCTCGCTATTGTAAGAAGCTGCCTCTGTCCCTCGGATATATTGGTTGCGTCTTCATTCAGCACCATCCTGTATCCGCCAGGCAGCGTCCTTATGAAGTGATGCGCCTTAGCAGCCTTCGCGGCAGCAATTATCTCTTCATTGGTCGCATCTTCTCTTCCGAATTTGATATTGTCCTTGATGGTTCCTTTGAACAGCCATGTGTCCTGCAGGACCATCGCGAAATTGTCTCTGTGTTCTCGTCTTGTCAGCTCACGTATGTCGCGTCCATCGACTCTTATAGCTCCGCTGTTAACATCATAAAACCTCATGAGCAGCTTTACAATAGTAGTTTTGCCCGCGCCTGTATGTCCGACAATTGCAATCTTCTGTCCCGGCTTTACACGGGCGCTGAAATCGTGGATTACGATGTGTTCCGGATCATATCCGAAGGTTACATGATCGAATTCGACTTCGCCTCTGATCTCGCCTCCGTCATCAACGGCATCCTCTCGGTCAGTCTCTTCTTCTTCGTCCAGGAATTCAAACACACGCTCTGCAGCCGCAGCCATCGACTGAACCTGATTCATAATCTGAGCTATTTCCTGAATAGGCTGTCCGATGTTTTTGACATACTGTACGAAAGCCTGGATATCTCCGACGCCGATTGCGCCTCTTACGCACATTATACCACCTGAAATAGCCACGCCTGCATATCCGAGGTTGCTTACGATTCTCATCAGAGGTCTCATCATACCTGACAGGAACTGCGATTTCCATGCGGATTCATACAGCTTCTCATTCGTTTTGTTGAATTCCTCAGTCATCTCCGCCTCGCGGTTGAATGCCTTGATTACAAGATGTCCCGAGAAATTCTCCTCAACCTGACCGTCAATTACTCCGAGATAATCCTGCTGAGCTTTGAAATGCGGCTGTGAAACCTTGATCAGAATTCCGATAAGCACTGTGGAAAGCGGAATTACAAGCAGTGCGATGAGTGTCATCGTTACATTAATCGTAAGCATGACGATGATTATTCCTGCCATGCTGACTATAGCCCAGATAAAGTTCGAAATGCTCTGGCTGAGCGCATGACCGAGAGTATCTACGTCGTTAGTTATCCTGGACAGGATCTCACCGGTCTGAACACGCTCGAAATAGCCGACAGGCATGCGGCTTATCTTTTCAGAGATATCACGTCTCATTCTGTAGACTATCTTCTGAGTGATATTAGTCATGATGAAAGCCTGCAGCCACTGAGCAGCCGCACCAATTGCATACAGTGCCATAGTCATCAGAAGGACTTTGCCGATCGCATCGAAATCTATGCCGCCTGTTCCTCTGAGTTTGGCCATTACTCCATTTGCGAGAAGTGTGGTCGCCCGGCCCATGACTTTAGGTCCAAGAGTTTCGAATATAGTCGCAAGAGCGGCAATGAAGATAACAAAAACCACAGCAAGCTTGTACCCTCCCATATAGCTGAGGGTATCACCTACTGCCTTGCGGAAGTTCTTAGGCTTTTCGCCCGGAGCGAGAATCGCTGACGGTCCGCCTCTCCTTTTCCTACGCCTGTTATTCTCCTGCTGTCCGTTGTTTTCCGCCATTAGACCGCCATCAGTTCGCGTTCTGCCAGTTGTGACTTAGCTATATCTCTGTACACGCTGCAGTTCTCCATTAGCTCAGCATGTGTTCCTTTTCCTACGATTCTGCCTTCATCAAGAACGATGATCTGCTCGGCATGAAGAATCGTTCCGACTCTCTGCGCTACGATGATTTTGACTGAATCTGCTGTAATGTCAGCCAGAGCTTTTCTCAGTGCTGCATCAGTTTTCATATCCAGTGCGGAAAAAGAGTCATCGAATATCATTATGCGAGGTTTTTTGATGACCGCTCTCGCGATTGCCAGCCTCTGTTTCTGTCCTCCTGATACGTTGCCCCCGCCCTGAGATATCTCAGTATCAAATCCGTCATTTCTTTCGCCTATGAATCCCGAAGCCTGGGCAGTCTCTGCAGCCAGACGCACTTCTTCATCGGATGCATTCTCATTGCCCCAGCGTATGTTCTCAGCGATGGTGCCTGAGAAGAGTATGCCCTTCTGCGGAACATATCCTATGGCATCTCTCAGTGAATGCAGAGTTACATCTCTTATGTCTTTTCCTCCGATTGTGACTTTGCCTGAAGTGACGTCAAAGAATCGCGGGATCAGGCTTATAAGTGTCGTCTTGCCGCATCCTGTCGATCCGATAATGGCTGTCGTTTCACCTGGTTTTGCAGTGAAGTCTATATCTGTAAGGACGTTTTCCTCGGCATCAGGGTACCTGAAACTGACATGGTCGAAGCTGACAGTTCCATCGGTATCACCGCTGATGTCAATAGCTCCTTCTGTATCCTTAATTGAGGATTCAGTATTCAGAACCTCATATATTCTGTCGGCAGCGATTCCTGCTCTCGGCAGGAAGATAGCCATGCTCGCTATCATCAGGAATGAGAAAACAATCTCCATCGAATACGCGATAAATGCCGTCATTGTGCCTACCTGGAGTTCTCCCATGTCGATTCTTCCCGCTGCGACCCATGTGATCCATATGCTCAGACCATACATTATGATCATCAGCAGAGGAGACATTGAAATCATTGTCCTGTTAACAAATAATTGGTTTCTGTAAAGGTCGTTATTGGCTTTGTCAAATCTCTCTTCTTCGGTCTTCTCCCTGCCGAATGCCCTGATAACCTGAATTCCGGTGAGAATCTCTCTGGAAACCGCGTTCAGCGCATCCACAAGTGTCTGCATTACTCTGAATTTAGGCATTGCAACGATGAACAGGAACACAGCCATCAGAAGAATAGCTGCTACTCCTGTCACAATGATAAAATTCATGTGTGCATGTGTCTGCCAGACTTTGATAATAGACCAGGTGCATATGCATGGCGCGATAAGCATCATCCTCAGCATCATAGTCGATGTCATCTGAACATGCTGGATGTCGTTAGTCGCGCGTGTAATAAGAGAGGAAGTCTGGAAGCTGCTGATTTCAGCGCTTGAGAATGACATTACATTGGTGAAAAGCCTGGTTCTGAGGTCTCTTCCTATGCTCGCGCCGACTCTGGCCGAAAGAAAAGATATTCCCGTGGTGAACACAAGAACGATGAGTGACATCAGCATCATCATGCCGCCGCACTTCCACATATATCTGTTCTGGATCTTAAGAATATCCATCCCGGCATCCTGATCGCATTCAGCTGCATACTGCAGCCCCATTGATCTGAGGTTCTGGTCCTCATTGTCAAGATTATCCGGAAGTGCCTCTCTGATCCTGTCAGCGTAGCGTTTTGCTATCGGAATGGTCAGCTCAGCATCGAGTTCATCGAGTCTGTCCTCACCTGCTCCGGTAAGTCTGTATATACCGTCATTGCCGGCGGTGTACAGTAAATGAATTTCTTCAGCCTGTTCAGAAGTCATGTAATATGTGATATTTTCATACTCGCCTCCGGTCATCGCTTCGGGCAAAATATGCTCTATTCCATGGTTAATGATTCCTGTGTCTATGATGTTCTGCGTATACTGCGGCAAATTCATCTCACAATAAGCCTGCCCTGCCATAAGCAGCAGGACAAGCAGTGCAGTCATCTTATAAGGTAACAGGTTTCTGAAGAAGTTCTTCATTCGTTAATTTACTGATCGTATAACTTGTTCCGCTCAGGCACAGGCTCTCCGGCCGTGCTGAGCACTCTCTCTATGTCCTCAAGGGAACATACCTCAAGTATGTTCTCTCTGTCGACCTGTCTGTGAAATTCCTCATCAGCCATCCTGTCGAGGAATCTGAACAGATCATCGTAATACCCGTTGATGTTGTACAGCATAACTGGCCTTCTCTTCTCTCCGAGCTTGCCGAGCCTTCTGAGACTCATTACCTCACTGATTTCATCAAGCGTGCCTGTTCCCCCAGGCAAAGCGATAAAAGCATCGCCTTCGTCAATCATCATCTGTCTGCGTTCCGGAAGATCTGCCGTTATGCGCAGTTCGGTAAGCTCACCATGTGTCTCTTCCGCAATGATGAAGAAATCCGGAGTAACTCCGATTACCTCACCGCCTGCTTCAAGAACCGCATTGGAGAGTGCTCCCATCATGCCGTCTTTGCCCGCGCCATACACAAGCCTGTGGCCGTTTTGCCCTATCCATGTGCCGAGCTCGGCAGCTCTTCTTATAAATTCCGGATCACGTCCGGGATTTGCCCCGCAGTATACTGTTATATTCATATACCCACCGAAGAATTCTTAAGTTCAGCAACAACTGTGTCTGTGTGATCTTCTCTGTTCCATTCAGGATCGTAGAAGAGATTGAGACGGAGCTCATTGGAAATCTCTCTGAGCAGCTTGCATCCTGCAATGCTGTTGCCCTGTGCATCAAGTGCCGGGCCGAAGACTCCGATGCCTGCTCTCTTGTCAGAAACCGACAGAAGGCCTCCGCCTACTCCGGATTTTGTAGGGATTCCGACCTTGATAGCGAATGTTCCCGAACCGTCGTACATTCCGCATGTAAGCATCAGTGTTTTGACTATACGTGCTGTGCCTGATGACATGAATCTCTTGCCGGTTATCATGCATACACCGTCGTTAGCGAGTTTCTTGCCGAGGTTTGCAAGCGACTCTGCTGTAATGTTGAGAGAACACAGCTTCGTGTAAAATCTCAGTGTATCCTCTACATCAGTTGTGATGATTCCCTTGCTTTCGAGAAGATACGCGATTGAGCGGTTTCTCGAGCATGTCTTCATCTCAGAATCAAAAACCGTCTCATTGAGTGTTATTTCAGGATCCGAACAGATTTCTCTGGCAAATCTCAGCATATCCTGGAATGAAACCTCAGGCAGCAGCAGACCGCAGACAGCAAGAGCGCCTGAATTGATCAGCGGATTGTACGGCCTTGAATCATTCATATCCAGTTCAACAAGTGAGTCAAAAGCTTCGCCTGATGGCTCAGCTCCTACTTTCTTGAACACTTTCTTGACTCCGCAGAGTTCAAGTGCGACTATAAGCATCAGTACTTTGGATACAGACTGCATCGTGAATCTTACATCATAGTCTCCGAGGCAGATCTTTTCTCCCTTGAGAGGATATACGCAGATACCCAGCTGATGAGGATCCACTTTGCCGAGTTCAGGGATATAGGTGGCTACGTGTCCGTTTGGAATCTGTTCACGCGCAAGATCCATTGCCTTCTGTATTATCGCTGTCGCATGTTCATTGTCGATCATCTGATAATGCATGTCTATTGTGTTGTTGCTTTTATTCTCAGTCCTGTTCTTATCTGTATTATTTTCACTCATAGTTTCACCTCAAAAACGGAATGTCTCATTCGAATAATATCGTGATTATCCCTTGTCCCATAGATATTTTATTATACAGCAATTTAACGGTTTAGGAAATAGAATTGGAGTGAGCATATACACTAAGGTGCAGGTTCTTATCCCCCTCAGAGGGTTCCAAATCATCAGTTTGTCTGCTAAAATATTGTGAGAATCAGTAGAAAGGCGGTGCTGTACATGGCAGATAAATCGGAACACATCCACGAGCATATTCATGACCATATTCATGAGCATTCACATGTAGATGAGGAAGGCCATGTTTACACACATACTCACACTCACTCGGATGGATCACATCAGCATGATCACGGACACATTCATTCTGCAGATCATACCAGGAAAGTCCTCAACCGTATGTCGCGCATTATAGGTCATATGGAGTCAACCAAGAGAATGGTCGAAGACGGACGTGACTGTTCAGAAGTCCTCATCCAGCTTTCAGCCATTGAATCCGCAATCAATTCAGTCAGCCGTGTCATACTCAAAGAGCACCTGTCGACATGTATTATCGATGCAGTAAAGCGTGATGACATCGGCGCGCTCGAAGAACTGAACAAGGCCATAGATAAGTTCATCAAATAGACTGTAAACTCCCCGGATTAATCATCAGAAATTACAAAAACAGCGCACCTGCAGGGTGCGCTGTTTTGTTGCAAATTACTCTGTCAGCCTCTGCTGAACTGAGGACTGATTCTCCCGGCCTTATTACTTGTAGAGTGCTGCAAGCTCTTCTGCAAGTGCTTCGATCTGGGCTCTGCTCTCATCGTTGAGAGCTGAAACGATCTTGACTCCGTTCTCAGCATAATCGAGGTTCTTGCATCCTTCAAGCATAGCCTTCATAGTCTTGGCTGCTACAGGTGCCCATGAACCGTTTTCGATGAATGCGACTTTCTTGTTCTGGAAGTTTCTTTCTGTAAGATGGTGGATGTACTCCTTCATGAACGGGAAGATGTCATTGTTGAATGTAGTTGTTGCAAATACCTGTGCATCGTATCTGAAACCATCCTCAACACACTCGGCGATGTCGCTTCTTGCGAGGTCGTTTACAACTACTTCAGGAACGCCCTTCTCTTCAAGCTTAGCAGCAAGCAGTTCAACGGCTTTCTTAGTATTGCCGTATACTGATGTATAGGAGATTACAACACCCTTAGACTCTGAGCCATAGGATGACCATACATCATACAGTCCGAGGTAGTATCCGAGATCCTCTTTGAGGATAGGTCCGTGAAGCGGGCAGATAATCTGGATGTCCAGCTTAGCGGCCTTCTTCAGTACAGCCTGAACCTGCATTCCGTACTTGCCTACGATACCGAAGTAGTATCTTCTTGCTTCGCATGCCCAGTCATCATCGTCTGCGCCTGTCTCGCCGCATACATCAAGTGCCCCGAACTTACCGAATCCGTCTGCGCTGAAGAGCACTTTGTCTGTGCTGTCATAAGTCATGACAACTTCAGGCCAGTGAACCATAGGAGCAGCGACGAAGTTCAGTTTGTGCGCACCGAGATCAAGGACAACGCCTTCACCTACTACGACTCTTCTGTCAGCAAAATCTTCACCCTCGTAGAAGTTCTTCATCATGTTGAAAGCCTTCTGTGAGGAAACTACATAAGCTTGAGGGAAAGCTTCCATAAATCCTCTGATGCTTCCGGAATGGTCAGGCTCCATGTGCTGAACGATCAGGTAGTCAGGTTTTCTGTCGCCGAGTACTGCCTTGATGTTGCCGAGCCACTGCTCTGTGAAGTGACCGTCAACGGAATCCATTACAGCAACTTTCTCATCGTTGATGAGATATGAATTGTATGCCATTCCTTCAGGAACGATATAGTGTCCCTCAAACAGGTCCACATCATGATCATTAACGCCTACGTAAATGATGTCTTTTGTAATTTCCATTTAATGATTCTCCTTATTGTAGTTAACTGTTAAATTATTCTGCTTTCCAGAGTGAGTGGAGGTTGCAGTAAGCATAAACAGCCTCAACCTCGTCACCGTCACAGATACTGAAGCATGCCTTAGGAGGCTCGCCAGGATTCAGCGCTTTTCTCTGATTACCCTGCTTGGTCTTGAGTGCTATCCACTCAATGTAGTGTTCAGGAATCATAGGGTGTTCAGCAGCACCGACTGTTACGGATACTGTGTTTCCTTCTACTGCGAATACAGGTACGTGCTTTTCAACAGCAGCATCAGTTGTGCCTGCAATGATTTCTTCCATTGGTTCTCCGCAGCATACTACAGGGCAGCCAGTCTTCTTGACTACAGCAACCATCTGTCCGCATTTCTTGCACTTAAAAAATCTCATTTCCATAATAGATACTCTCCTTACTCAGTGTGATCGTAATTCGGCAATCAGGTGCGGTTGTCTTGCACCGCACAAACTCAATCTGTGAACATAATCATACACATTACTTTTACCACATCACACGGTTTTTATCAAACCAATAAGCAAGACTTCACGCATAATTCATGTATTATTTTTGTACTTATGTTACAGTACACTCATAGATGAAAAAATTGTACTATACATGTTCAGCTATGCCGTATTCCGGCATGCTCATGAATCTGCAGTCACGGAGGTGTGATTATGATGACTCTCCCTTTCAGACAGGAACTAATGGACGGCAAAGGCGAGCCTGAATTCGTTACTTTCAGAGAAGCTGTCCCTGAGGACATTGATGAAGTTGTCGCATTGCAGGACCGCATCATCGATGCTCTTCCTGACAAAGATCTGTACGCCGCGTCCACACGCGAAGAATATCTCGTTCAGCTGACAGAGGACATCTGTTTTATTGCCGAGTGCAATGGCAGGACTGCCGGGTTCTCTGTTCTGGTGCCGAATGACCCGGATAATCCTCGCAATTACGGCAAATATCTTGACTACAGCCGTGAACAGCTGGCAAAGACTGCTTCACTCGACCTGACAATGGTTGATCCGGAATTCAGAGGACGCGGACTTCAGCGCATTTTCAACAAACTGCGCATTGGAGCAGCAATAAAAACGGGTGCCGAAGAAGGGCTTTGCACCATTTCTCCTGACAACCCGTACAGCTACCGCAATTTCCTCGTGCTCAACTTTGAGATCATTGAGCAGAGAGAGATGTATGGCGGCAAGCAGCGCTATATTCTGCGCAAAGTATTCTGATTCGCATAATGCAAATCCGGAATGTAAATATTTCTGATCAGAGGATGACTCTGGCGAGGAACATCGCTTTGCCTTCGGATGAAAATGCTCCGATGTCAAAGCCTTCCTCGGCCGGTCTCATTCTGAAGGTCAGAGTCTCACCTTCATATGTCTGTGAAATATACTGGACTTCGATTCCGCGGATCCGGCTGCTGTTTATTTCTTCTGAGGTAAAGCAGCCGAGCGCAGCTCTTATATAGTTTACATTGTTCATATGCCCGCCGAGGTCTATGTCGACTGAGCGCACGGTATATGAACCTATCTCTTCACAGCCGTCGAATGACTTGCTGATTTTCTCAAATCCAAGCTCTTCCGGAGCAGGCTCATCAAATTCTATCTCAGGATACAGTCCGGCCATAGGCACCAGACGTCCGGTGTCGTGGCTCATGACTGCCCATATACTTCTGCATGTCATAAGCAGCTCATCACCACTGTATATCGCAAAATCTCTCTCACATTTTGCCCTGTCGGCAGGCTGAATCCAGGTTCTGGCCTGAACATGATCCATCATCGATGGCAATCTGTTAAAGCTCATGACCGTCTTGGTAATGACCCAGAAATAATTGCGCCTGTTCATTCCTTCGGGGCCGATCTCAAAGTAATCCGCATGCAGTGTTGCTGTGTCCTGAAACAGATCGAATGCGGCGGGTATGCTGAGTCTGGATTCTGAATCGCACATGCTTGGCGTGATGATTAAGTCTCTTGTATATCTGCATCCCATTTCAGCCATAATTATCTCTCCAATCCCGTTAATTCACTAAAATCAATAATCATTGTTCCTCTGGTTCATACTCTGCCTGGCACATTGCGTAGAATTCAGGTCTGTCTTTAGGCAGAATCACAGGCCTGCCGCTGCGTGTAAGGAAGCCGTGCTCAGATGTGCCCTTAGCCCTTATTTCGCCGGTCGCGGCATCTGTTATTTCATATGTAAAAGCGCATTTCAGCCTGGTCAGTCTGACCATTCTTACTGCGATTCTGATCGTATCGCCGTATCTGACAGGATGCATGTATTTGCATGAAACGGCAAGCGTAGGGCTGACTATCTCCTCTGCCTCAAGCCTTGCGTACGGGTATCCCGCCTGCTCCATAAAAGCACATCTTGACTCTTCGAAATACCTGATGTAATTGGAGTGGTGTACGATGCCCATCTGGTCGGTTTCGTAGTAATTAATAACTCTGTCGTAGTATCTCACAGCCTTTTCCCCTATTCTGTAATTCTTCCTTCATTCTGCTCTGCTCTGACCGTAATCCAGTCGTGTCCTGTTGCCTTGAGGAACCTGCCGAATATATCCTCACGCCTGATCCTGAGACTTGAAGTGTTGATGCAGGGGTGACAGCCTATATATTCCTGGCTCAGAAGGTCCTCATCCACGAGAAGCTGAACTCTGTGTTCATGATCATTCATAAGTCCCATTACACTGGCTGAGCCCGGAGTAGTATCAACCATCTCCAGCATGTACTCAGGTTCGGCAAAGTGCAGCCTCGAGCTGCCTGCCTGTCTGGAGATATCGCTGCTTCGGAATGTCTTTTCCTCGGGGATCATAAGCATGTAGAACTTCGTACGCTGGCGGTTGGCAAGAAAAAGATTCTTGCATATCTTAGCTCCGAGCGCCTCTTCAACTTCTTCACATACACACGGGTGTCCGGAGTCCGCAGGTTCATGATCCAGCCTGTAGTATTCTATTCCAAGTTCATCCAGGAAATCATATGTCCTGATTTCCTTGTCCAGTCTTCCTTCGTTGTTTTCAGGTCTTCCTTTGTATAAAACTAATGACATTGAATTGAGTATCCTTCCCCTCTTCGCACTGCTGCATCTTACGGCAGATTATCACTTTGCTGAGAAGATAACAGCAAGTATTATACATGCCGCAGAACTGCGGCCGCTTTTACAGATAATATAACACTTGAAAGCATCCTCTTCCACAATTATCCGATTCTCAGTGGGTATTAGTAAAGGTAATATCGGTTATGTAAAACTCCCATTTTACAGCACATATATGCTGTGTTATTTTTTTATCAGACAGAAAGAGCGTTGCCGATACAAAAGCAGCGCTGCACATATACTTCAAAATCAAACCAAATCTTAACAATAATTACAGGAGGTAACATCATGGCACTCGCAGTAGGAATCGTAGCAGTTTCCGGAATCATCACTTATGAGCTCGAGAAGAACGCACCAGACGTACTTGGCAAATAATAGTGATAATCCAAGAATCATAAAATCATAAACCTCACACAGAAAATGCCGGCAATCTGCCGGCATTTTCTTATATTCTCATATATGCGATTACCTGCGACATTACAACACACAATACTGCTCTTCCGGATAATCAGCGGATGTTGTCA